>REEB01000106.1 GCA_007695295.1 Puniceicoccaceae bacterium | reverse complement strand
GGGGCGAGATTCTCACGGCCCCCGGCCCCTGGGAAGAAGAGGCTTGAGGAACCACCGTCCGGATAGCTCAACCGGAGGAATTTGATTTTTGTGGCAACCAATCCGTGGTCGCCCACACTAAGGGGTTCATGGACATCTTCTGCTCCCCAAAACGTTTTCGCGCCCACGCCGTCCTGCCGATGGTTTTACTGGGCCTGCTGGCCGGTCTGTTGCTCGCGGGATGCGAATCGCGGCGCCAGCAGGATTACACCGCCATCATTCCCCGCTTTTTCATTGAAGCCAACCCCCGGGAAACCTTCAGCCTGCCCGTCGAAATGCCCCAAAGCGGGATTACCCTGGCGGTCAATCCCCGTCCCTTTCTCACCGAGGCGGATGTGGCGAATGTGGAGCTGGTCCAGGTCGATCTCGGGCTCTGCCTGCTCTTCGAGCTGACCCCGGCCGCGGGGCGGGACCTTTACCGCATCACCGCCTCCAACCAAGGCCGTCGGATGGTCCTGACCCTCAACGGGATGGCCGTGGGGGTGCGGATGATTGACCAACCATTCTCCTTCGGTCAGATCATCCTCTTCCTGGAGGTGGCCGAGCAAGACCTGCCGGAGCTGGCGGTGAATCTGCGCAAAACCGTGCACGATATTCAGGCGCGCATTGCGCGGGCTTCCTGAAAGTGGGGGGACCAAGGATCTGGAGCATCCTGGCGGTGGCCGGGCTGATGATTGCGGGACCTGCCCGTGGTGGTGGGTCGGACCCGTCGCCGCCATTCGTCGTCGGCGAACCCGACGATGCACCGACCGTTTACTGGCCGACGCCAAATCCCGCCTACCTGCAGGGCCGGCCGTTCGAGGATTACGTCCAGCCGACCGCCACCGGGGAGGTGGTATCCGGGCTTTTTGGCTGCGTCCGCAACCAGGGGAGGCGATTTCATGAAGGCATCGACCTTTTTCCGCTCCGGCGGGATCGCCGCGGTGAGTCCATCGATCCCGTTTACGCCGCCATGGCCGGTGTCGTCCGGCACATCAGCACGGTGGCCGGGCACAGCTCCTACGGGCGGTACATCGTCGTCGAGCACCCGGCCGCCCGCCCCGCCGTGATCACCCTCTATTCCCACCTTCGCTCGATCCAACCGGGTCTGACCGTCGGAAGCGAAGTCAGCGGCGGCCAGGTTATCGGCGTGCTCGGGCGCTCGGCAGGCGGCTACGTCATCCCGCCGGACCGGGCGCATCTGCACTTTGAAGTGGGTCTACGCATGAGCTCGGACTTCCAGGACTGGTTTGACCGCCAGGATTTCGGCAGCCCCAACCACCACGGCATTTGGAATGGCATCAACCTCACCGGGTTTGATTTCCACGACTTTCTCGATCGCCTGCGCACAGAGCAGGTCAGGGGATTCACGGACTACCTCATCCGGCAGCCGCCCGCGGTCACGGTGCGGATACGGGGCGGCGGGGTGCCGGACTTCGTCCGCCGTTATCCAGAGCTGGTCTTCGGGGACACCGCAACGCCCCCGGTCGGTTGGGAGATTTCCTTCACTTGGTACGGACTGCCGGTGGTGTGGCAACCGCTGGATCCCACGGCTCAGCCCGATCGGCCGGTCGAGGTCATCCAGGTCGATCATGAGCTCCTGGGGCGCCACCCCTGCCACCGGATGGTGGAGCCCCGGCCGGGCGGTCGCTATGAGCCCGGGCCGCGACTGCGCGAAGCCCTCGGGCTTCTTTTCCCTTCCTTGCGGTGAGGCCGGGCGCATCTCCGAATGGTGCAAATTCAGGCCCGCGCACCAAAGGAGCATCCACTCTGCAGCCCAGTCCGAAGGGCTGGGAATCCAAATTTGAAGGAGTCTGCGGGCTGAAAGGATGCGATTCAGGAGGAAACGGGGAAGAAACAGGCACCGGATCGGATCGCGGACTATCAGCCCGCAGTGCAAACCCGGCCCTTCGGACCGGGCTTTGGTAGTTCGGCCCTTTGGGCAAGTGCGACGCAGTGCTCCAGATGTGATTCTCTTCAGACCTTTGGCCTCGGCTGTGAAATTCCATGGCCATTGGCCATCCCTTGCCTCTTCCGGAGATGCGCCGCCAAGATCCTCTGGGAGCGGGTACGGCGCCAGCCTCTGCCTTGAACATATCATTAAATCCGGATATATTGATATTTGGCTTGCCAGACGAGTGTGACGGGGGAGATTTCTTGTCTCTTGATGACACCGAATGAATATGTTTTTTCCTCCGAGTCGGTTGGCGAAGGCCATCCCGACAAGGTTTCCGACTATATCTCCGACAGTGTTCTTGACGCCTGTCTGGCCGCCGACCCGGAAAGCCGCGTGGCCTGTGAGACGCTCGTCAAGAGCAACCACGTCATCCTGGCCGGAGAAATCACCACCTCAGCCGAGCTGAACTTTGAGGAAATCGTCCGCCAGGCCATCCGCGAGATTGGCTACGTCAACGGCGACGACGTCTTCCATGCGGACAAGGTCTTTTTCTCCAACCTGCTCACAACCCAGTCCGCCGACATCGCCCAAGGGGTGGACGCCCGCTCCGCCGAAGGCAAGGAGACGGACGAGCAAGGCGCCGGAGACCAAGGCATCATGTTCGGCTATGCCTGCCGGGAGACCCCCGAGATGATGCCGGCGGCGATCATGTATGCGCACCAGATCCTCATGGAACTGGCCCGCCTGCGCAAATCCGGCGAAGTATCCTGGCTTCGGCCGGACTGCAAGTCGCAGGTCTCGGTGCGTTGCGATGCCAATGGTCCCATTCGCATCGATACCGTTGTCGTGTCCACCCAGCACACGGCCGACGTCAGCCATGCCACCATCAAGGACTTCATCGTCAACAAAGTGATCCGCCAAGTCCTTCCCGGGCACATGCTTGCCGAGTCCACCCGCTATCTCGTCAACCCCACCGGCCGCTTTGTCATCGGCGGCCCCGAAGGTGACGCGGGCCTGACCGGACGTAAGATCATTGTGGATACCTACGGTGGCTGGGGCCGCCACGGAGGAGGCGCTTTTTCCGGCAAGGATCCGAGCAAGGTCGACCGTTCGGCCGCCTACATGTGCCGCTGGGTGGCCAAAACCGTCGTCGCCGCCGGCCTGGCCGACATTGTGGAACTGCAGGCCGCCTACGCCATCGGCTACTCCGAGCCGGTTAGCATCCGGGTCGAAACCTTTGACACCGGCAAGGTGCCGGACGCCATCATTGAGGCGGCCATCCGCGAGGTCTTCCAATTCAAGCCCGCCGCCATCGTCGAGCAGCTCGACCTGCTCAGGCCCATTTACCGCGCCACCACCCATTACGGCCACTTCGGCAAAGCCGACCTCCCTTGGGAGCAGACCAACAAGGCCGGGGAGCTCAAAGCCGCCGTCGAGCGCATCGGCGCACCCGAAACCACCCACGCTTCATGACCACCACCCTTGCAGACACCCTTCCGCACAAAGTTGCGGACCTTTCCCTGGCCGAGTTCGGCCGCCGCGAAATCGAACTCGCGGAAAACGAGATGCCCGGTCTCATGGCCATTCGCCGCAAGTTTGCCGAGGCCCGCCCCCTTGAGGGCGTCCGCATCTCGGGATCCTTGCACATGACCGTGCAGACCGCCGTCCTTATCGAGACGCTGACCGCCCTCGGGGCCAATGTCCGCTGGGCGAGCTGCAACATCTTCTCCACCCAGGACCACGCCGCCGCCGCCATCGCCGCCGCCGGCATCCCCGTTTTCGCCTGGAAGGGCGAGACCCTGGAGGAATACTGGTGGTGCACCTGGCAGGCCCTGACCTTTCCCGGGGGCGAAGGCCCCCAGCTCATCGTCGACGACGGCGGCGACGCCACCCTGCTGATTCACAAAGGCTACGAATTGGAGGACGGCGCCGACTGGGTGGAACAACCCGCTTCCAGCCGCGAGGAAGGGGTCATCAAGGCTCTCCTGAAGAAAGTCCATTCCGAGCATCCCGGCCACTGGCACAACGTAGTCAAGGATTGGCGGGGCGTCTCCGAGGAGACCACCACCGGGGTCCACCGGCTCTATCACATGCACAAGCACGGCAAACTGCTGGTGCCGGCCATCAACGTGAACGACTCGGTCACGAAATCCAAATTCGACAATCTCTACGGCTGCCGGGAATCACTCGCCGACGGCATCAAGCGCGCCACCGATGTGATGGTGGCGGGCAAGGTGTGCGTGGTTTGTGGATACGGCGATGTCGGCAAGGGCTGCGCCCAGTCGCTGCGCGGCTTCGGCGCCCGGGTTATTGTCACGGAAGTCGACCCCATCTGCGCCCTGCAGGCTGCGATGGAAGGCTTCGAGGTCACCACCATCGAGGACACCCTGGGCCGGGGAGACATCTATGTCACCGCCACCGGAAACCGCGACGTCATCACCGCCGACCACCTCGCCGGGATGAAAGACCAGGCCATCGTCTGCAACATCGGCCACTTCGATAACGAGATCCAGGTGGACCGACTGGAGGCCACCAAAGGGGTGCGCAAAGTCACGATCAAGCCGCAGGTCGACCGCTATTACTTCCCCGGCGGCAACTCCATCATCCTCTTGGCCGAAGGCCGCCTCGTGAATCTTGGCTGTGCGACCGGGCATCCCTCCTTCGTGATGTCCAATTCCTTCGCCAACCAGACACTGGCCCAGATCGACCTCTGGAAAAACCGCGAGGTCTACCAGCCCGGCGTTTACCGCCTGCCTCAGCATCTCGATGAAGAAGTCGCCCGTCTTCACCTCGAAAAGCTCGGGGTTAAGCTGACGCGCCTGACCGATTCGCAGGCCGAGTACCTCGGTATCGAACCGGCCGGCCCCTTCAAGCCCGAACACTACCGCTACTGAAAGCCGGCCGGTCATGCCGGGCAGCTTGCTGCCGCCTGCAATCGCGCTTGACTGCGGCATGGCTTGGGAACGCCACCTTCTCGTCGATGCCTACAACGTCCTGCACGATTGGCCGGCGGTATCCCGCCTGCTTGGCAAGCGCTTTGTCGAAGCGCGGGATCGCCTCGTTCGAGAACTGCTCCCCATCCACGACTGGGAGCAGATCCGGGTCTCGATCGTCTGCGATGGCCGCGGCGCCGACGTGGCCATCGAGCGTCCGACTCCCCACCTAACCTACTCACTCGTTTACACCCCGGCGGGCCTGACCGCGGATGGATTGATCGAAAGGCTGGTCGTCTCCGCGGGTTCGCCTGCGTCCTGCATGGTGGCGACGCGCGACCAGGCGGAGGCCACCGCCGTGGCCGCCGCCGGGGCCGAGGTGATTTCGCCACGCAGCTTGATCGCATGGGCGGGCCGCTGCTCCCGCGAGCAGCGGGACCGGTTGCGGCGGCTGTCGTAGAGGGCTGGAAATCTCTCTCCAAATCTGTCCAGTTGAAAAGCTTTTATTGCCAGAGGAAGATAATTCAAGCAGCCTGGGGAAATGAACTGTGAGGAGCGTGTTGGGGCACGGGAAGCGGAGGAGTTTCAGGGCTTGTATGGGCCGTTTATGGTCCATGAGACCATGGTCCAGCGAATCTGGCTGCGCGGGGAGTTTGATCGCCTGCAAGCGCGGACGCTGGACGGGGAGCCGGTGGAAGTGTTGGACCCTGGAGAGTGGAACCGGCAGGCCGGGCCGGACTTTCTTGGAGCCAGGCTGAAGATCGGAAGGCGGTTGGCGGAGGGCGATGTGGAAGTGCATTTCCGTCTCCGGCACTGGCATGACCACAACCACTCCGCCGATCCCGCCTATGCCCGCGTGATCCTGCATGTCGTGTGCTTTCCGCCCGGAGCAGCGGAAGCGGACCGCCCGGCGGTGGTCGAGAACCGGACCATACCCACACTCGTGCTGCTCGACCTGCTTTGGCGGGATCTGGAGGATTATGCCGCGGATGAAGCCATCGCGGCCCTTGCGGGCACGGATTTCGGTGCCTTGGCGGAGCGGCTGCTGCAGCTGGATGGCGCCGCCTGCCGCCGAGCCCTCACCTCCGCTGCCCGCCGGCGATGGCAGGAAAAAGTCCACTATGCGGGCCTGCGGATCGACCGCCTCGGCTGGAGGGAGGCCTGCCACCAGACGGCGCTGGAAATCCTCGGCTACCGCTCCAACCGCTCACCCATGCTGGAGGCGGCCGCCCGATTTCCGCTGGCGGAGTGGTTGGGTATAGGACTCGAACCCTCCACTGTGCTCGAGCAAGTCCGCACGGCTTGGACTTCGCGCGGCATCCGCCCGGCCAACCGTCCTCTCGAGCGCCTCCGGCAGTATCGCGAATGGGTCAATCGTGCCGGGTGCTGGCCAGAACGATTGCGAGAAGTCGTTGATGTCCTCCGTCCTGGCGAAATACCGCCACCGCTTCCGCCGGAGCACCACGCGCGCATGGCCCGGCGAGAGCTGGACCTCCCGGGCCTGGAGCGTCGGCTGGCCGAGGAAGTGACGGGCGGGGCCGTGGGAGGGAAACGCCTGCACAACCTCATCACCGATGGGTTTCTCCCTCTGGCGACCGCAGCCGACGGCGTCGATCGGTTTGCCTGGTGGTTCTGGTGGCAGCCCGGGGACGCCCCGGATCACCTCTCCCGTGCGCTTCGGGATGCCGGACTGTTTCAGCAACGCGGCGAAGCCCCGGCGAACGGGTGGCAGCAGGGCGGATTCGGGCTCTTGCTGCAGGAACGGGTGTCCTCCTGAACCGGGACGAACGGGCCTCCTCAGGTCCACAGACCCAGATCGCGCATTTGCCGCAGGGGACGTTCCGGCCACTCACGATTGGCGAGCGGGCTGGCCGGACTCGGGTGGAGCAGGGTGCCGATTCTTACATCGAGGCCGCCGGCCCGGGCCACCCGCTCCGCACACCGCACCGCGAACGCCCCCACACCCACGACCCACTCCGCCTTCAGGATGGAGATTAGGTCGTGCAGGTGACAGTCGCAGGCATGCTCCAGGAGGGTCCTTTCCCGCGCGGGCAGGCGATCCGGGGTGAGATTGGCACCCGTTGCGGTCATGAAAACCAGCGGGCAGTAGTTGGCGACAAAGTGATCCCGGAAAAATAACTCCGCGGCCCCGAAGTGTTCGGCGAACAGACCCCAGAGCCGGCGGCCGCTGACTTCCGAGCGCACGCAGTCAAAGCCCTCCACCGGGCGCTTCGGGTGTTCGCGGACGGGCTTGCCGACGGGGGCGGTAATTCCGAGCCAGTCCCGGACCGCGGCCACTTCTCCGAAGGGCACCCCCGTTTGGGCCATGCCCCAGGGCCCCGGATTCATGCCGAGAAAAACAACCCTCTTCGATCCGCCCGCATACGTCGAGAGGTAGCGGCGGTGAGACTCCCAGGCATATTGCAGCGGATTATAAACCGTGTCGACGGGGGCGGAAAAACGGCAGGCATCGACGGTCTCCGCCAGCCGGGAAGTGGCCGTGAGGAGCCGGTCAGCGGTCGGCGGCAGCCCGCCTTGGGCGGGTGGGGCTGTTGTTTTCCGGGGGGGCATGCTGATGCCGAATCTGCAATCATGATTGCCCGGGGCAATGCTCGATCCAAATGCCCTCGGAAACTCTCCTGATCCTGGGAGCCGGAGGTATTGACAGCGGTTCTCTTCTGCCGAGCTTCCCCCTCATGCACCGCTTTCATCCGGTCCGTCTGATTCTCCTGGCCTCCGTGGTCGCGGCTTTCACCATCGCGCTGCCCGCGCGCACGTTTACCGTCGTCGTCTACAACGTGGAAAACCTCTTCGATATAGACGGGGTCGCCCTTTTCTCTGACTACCGGCCCGACAACTACCGGCCGGAGCACCTTTTCACCAAGCTCCGCAACACCGCTGAAACCATGCGTCTGTTTCAACAGGGCGCCGGACCGGAAATCATCCTCTTCCAGGAAATTGAAGCCGACCAGACTCCCGGCGACTGGAGTGGGGACTACCCGCGCGAGCTGCGGCGCTATGCCGGCACCACTGTCGAAGCCATGCTGACCGAGCCGATCGCCCCCGCGGTGCGGGCGCTGCCGGCGGAGTTTTTTCTCCTCAAGAAACTGGCTGATCGAGGCATGGGAGACTACGAGGTCGCGGTGGGCGCCCACCAGCCCAATCCATCCGGCCGCACCTTGGTGCACACCAACGTGACTTTCAGTCGTTTCCCCATCCGGGAGGCCCGCACCCATCACACCGCCGGCGCCCGCGGCATCCTCGAGACCCGCCTCGATGTCGGCGGGCACGATCTTTACGTTTTCAACAACCATTGGAAAGCTGGTGCCTCCCGCGAGGCCGACGAGGAAATCCGGCTCGGCAACGCTCGCGTCCTGCGGGACCGGATCGACGCCATTCTCCGCCGCGACCGCTATGCCGACATCCTCATCGGCGGCGACCTCAACTCCCACTACAACCAGAACAGCCGCTACCCCCACCTGGCGCGCACCGGCATCAAGGATGTACTCGGATCCCAGGGCGACGAACTCGCCCTGCAACGGCCCGACGGACCCGACTTTTACAATCTCTGGTACGAAGTCCCTCCCGAGCGCCGCAAGAGCGACGTCTTTCGAGGGGAGTGGGGCACCCTCATGCACCTGCTGGTCAGCCGCGGCCTTTACGACTACCGCGGGGTGCAGTATGTGGACAATTCCTTCGGTGTGGCCAAGGTCCGCGGCCTCAATGCCGATCTCATCACCGGCCTGCCCCTGCGCTGGTCCTTCGAGGGCTCGGGGGCCGGATTTTCCGATCACTTTCCACTCTTCGCCCATTTCCGGGTGGTGGATGAAAACCGACCCGGTGTATTTAAGCAATTGACCAACCCGAGCCGGCAGGCCCGCGGCCCGGCCGAGGTACTGCGCGTCGATTATGCCGCCGCGGATCTCTCCGGGGCACCGGAGGTGGAGAGCCTCGGATCCGCGCAGGCGCTCAACCTCGAGGGCAATCTCGGCCGGGTCTTCCAAGTCGATGCCCGGGTGGCCGGTGAGAATCCCTTCCGGATCGAACTTTTTGGCGAGGAATACACCGTCTGGTCCCATGACCGCGACCTCCGCATCGCGATTTACCGCCGCTACTCGGTCGGGGACCGGATCCGCTTCCACGGCGAGTTTGGGCGCTACCAAGGGCAGTGGCAGTTTGTCATCCGGGACCGGAGCTGGATTCCCGGACTGTAGAGGGGGTCTGCCCACGAGTCGAAGGATGCTCCGGCCGATTTCCGGCTGGCCAGACAAAGGGGTTCCGGAGATGGTCGAGACCCCATTGTTCATCCCGGATCCAACCCAACCGCCCATGAATCTTGCCTGCAAAACCGATGACTTTCGTGTGCCGACCACCGGCAACGCCCGGACCCGTCTCCGGATCGATGATCTTCCCACCCAAGTGCCGGCCTTCTACGATTCCAAGAAGCACTACCGAGAGCTCCTGGAGGAGTTCACCGGCGAGCTGGCCGAGCTGCAACGGGTCCTCTATGCGCACGGCCGCTATGCGCTCCTCGTCATTTTCCAGGCCATGGATGCGGCCGGCAAGGACGGGGCCATCCGCCATGTGATGAGCGGGGTCAATCCCCAGGGCTGCCAAGTCTTCAGCTTCAAGGCGCCCAGCAGCGAGGAGCTGGACCACGATTTCCTCTGGCGCACGAGCAAACGGCTCCCCGAGCGCGGCCGAATCGGCATCTTCAACCGCTCCTATTACGAGGAAGTCCTCATTGTGAAGGTCAATCCGGCCATCCTCGAGCGCCAGCGCCTGCCCCGGGAATGCCTCAAGCGCCGCCATTTCTGGAAGGAGCGCTACCAGGACATCGTCAGCTTCGAGGACTACCTCCACCGCAACGGCACCCGGGTGGTGAAGTTCTTTCTGCATCTTTCCAAGGAAGAGCAGCGCAAACGGTTCCTCAGCCGGATCGACGAGCCGGACAAAAACTGGAAGCTCACCGTGGACGATATCCGGGTGCGGGACAAGTGGGACGAATACATGCAAGCCTACCAAGACTGCCTCCGGCACACCAGCCACAAGGCGGCCCCCTGGTACAGCATCCCGGCCGACGACAAACGCAACGCCCGGCTGATCATCTCCCACGTGCTCGTGGAAACGCTCAAGTCTTTGGAAATCAGTTACCCGACCGTGACTGACGAACAGCGCCGCCAGCTCCACGAAATTCGTGACCGCCTAACTGAAAAGGCCGACCGCTGATGCAGGTTCACAATCGCTCTTCCACGGTTGCATCGGGCCGTTCCATCGTGTCTACTGGAGTAAGCTTTTTCGGCTTTCCGGCCGCTTTCGGTCGCAAAACAGGTTGCGTCTCGTTTAGGCCTTGATCCCGGCCAGTCGATTTGTCACCTCCGGATCCTTTCCATGCGCATTAAAAACTGGGACACTCTTCTCTTTATCGGCGGTTACCACATCTTGGTGCTGGCCCTCCTTCCTTGGGTGGTGGCACACGCGAGCTGGACCGCAGCCGCTTTCTTTGTGCTGACTTGGGTGATCGGGGGTCTCTGTGTGACCGCCGGTTACCATCGGCTCTACGCTCACCGGGCCTACTCGGCCAATCCGGTTTTCGAGTGGATGGTCCTGCTCGGATCGACCCTTGCTTTTCAATGGTCGGCCCTGATCTGGTCGCACGATCATCGCCTCCACCACAAGCACGTGGATACGAACGACGATCCCTATTCGATCAAGAAGGGTTTCTGGTATGCCCATGTCCTCTGGCTCTTTGACTACCAGCGGACTTTTCAGAAGGCCCTCGTGCCGGACCTGCTCCGCAATCCGCGGGTGGTCTTCCAGGATCGCCACTACCTGCTGCTGGCCATTGGCGTCAATCTGGCCGTCTTCGGCCTCGGCTGCCTCGTCATGCATCCCCTCGCCTCGCTGTATTTCGGCTTTCTCTTGCGGGTGATGGCGATCCACCACTGCACTTGGTTCATCAACTCTCTCGCCCATACCTGGGGCTCGAAAACCTTCGCCCGGGAGCTGACCGCGGTCGACAACGCTGTCCTCGCCGTCCTCACTTTCGGCGAAGGCTACCACAACTACCACCACGCCTTCGCCAGTGACTACCGCAACGGCATCCGCTGGTACCACTTCGACCCGACGAAGTGGCTGATTTGGCTCTGTGCGCGGTTGGGCATCGTGGGCAACCTCAAGATCGTCGACCGCATCCGCCTCCAGAAGGCCCTCGTGGTCAAGGACAAGGAGCTGATCATGGACCGCCTCAGCCGGGAGTTCGACGAACTCGCCTCCGACATGCGGCAAAGGCTCGAAGAACTCTCCACCTCCTTCGAGGCCAACTCCACCCTGTTGATGAAGCGCCTTCGGGAGCTGAAAACCGCGAGCGACGAAAAACGACGCCTGCTCAAGGTGGAGGTTCGCCGGCTCAAAGGCGAGCTGCGGGCGAATTGGAAAGCTTGGCTCGAGCTGACCCGGCTGGCCGCCCGGCGCTACGAACTGGCACACTGACCTTGGCCGGGGCCGGCCCTGGCGGGCAAGATCCCGCGGCACCGTCGCGGCTCAGACATTGAAGCGAAATAGGGCCACGTCGCCGTCCTTGAAGACGTACTCCTTGCCCTCGAGCCGGTAACGGCCGGCCTCGCGGGCGGCGGCCACGCTGCCCAGGCGCGCCAACTCGTCATAGGCGACCACCTCGGCCTTGATGAAGCCTTTTTCGAAATCGGTGTGGATGACTCCAGCGGCCTGCGGGGCTTTCATGCCGCGGGTAATGGTCCAGGCGCGCACTTCCTTCTCCCCGGCCGTGAAGTAGGTGATCAGGCCGAGGAGATCATAGGTGTCCCGGATCAAGCGCGAAACACCGGAATCGCTCACGCCGAAACCGGCCAGAAATTCGGCCGCCTCGGTGGCATCGAGATCGACCAACTCGGATTCGAGCCGGGCGCAGATGGGGGTGCAGGCGGCCGCATGGTGCTCGCGGGCGAAGCGGGCCACCTCGCGGACCAGGGGATGCTCGTCCGCGGTGGCGAGGTCGTTTTCATGCACATTGGCCGCGTAGAGGATGGGTTTGGCGGAGAGGAGTTGGAAACCGCGCAGGACGGCGCGCTCATCGTCGCTCAAGGCCAGGGTGTTGGCCGGACGGTTGGCATCGAGGTGGGGGAGCAGCTTGTCCGCCAGCGCGATTTCCGCGGCCGCTTCCTTGTCGCCGCCCCGGGCGCGCTTCACGGCGCGTTCCTTGCGGCGGTCGACGGCGGCGAGGTCAGCGAGGATCAACTCGGTGTTGATGACCTCGATGTCGCGCACCGGATCGACCGAGCCCATGTTGTGGACGATGTCGGGATCTTCGAAGCAACGGACGACCTGCACGATGGCATCGACCTCGCGGATGTTGGCCAGAAACTGGTTGCCGAGCCCCTCCCCTTTGCTCGCTCCAGCGACGAGGCCGGCGATGTCGACAAACTCCACGGCGGCGGGAATGACGACTTGAGTCTTGGCGATTGGGCGCAGGACCTCAAGGCGGTCATCGGGCACGCTGACGACCCCGACATTCGGCTCGATGGTGCAGAATGGGTAATTGGCCGCCTCCGCTTTGCGGGTGCGGGTGAGGGCGTTGAAAAGGGTGGACTTGCCGACGTTGGGCAGTCCGACGATGCCGGCTCTGAGCATAAGGGGGCTTGTCTTGGACGGCCCTCCGGACGGGGTCCAGAAAAAAGAGCCGGTGCGGCGGCTGCCTCGCGGACCGATCCGGTGGGTCGGCTGCGGAAGGACTATGAAACGGGGATTCACGCACCGCGGCCTCCGATTGCGTGGAGGGTTGACCGGGTGAACCGCCGGCAGTGGAATCGCTCCCAGCCATGCGCACCCAGGATCTCATCGCCCGCAAACGCGACGGCCGCGCCCTTGCTCCCGGAGAACTCAAAGCCTTCGTCCAAGGGGTGGTTTCAGGAGATGTCAGCCTGCCCCAGGCCGCCGCCATGCTGATGGCGATGGTTCTCAACGGCCTCGACGACACCGAGACAGCCGCCCTCACCTTCGCCATGCTGCACTCGGGCCGGGTGCTGGAGTTGAAATTGGTTTCCAGATACAAGGTGGACAAACACTCAACCGGCGGGGTGGGGGACAAGGTCTCCCTGGTCCTCGCCCCGCTGGTGGCGGCGGCCGGGGTGCCGGTGCCGATGATCAGCGGCCGCTCCCTCGGCCACACCGGGGGCACCCTCGACAAGCTGGAGGCTATCCCCGGCTTCCGGACCGACTTGGAAGCGGACGAGTTTGAGCGGCAAGTCGCCCGCATCGGGTGTGCCATGATCGGGCAGACCGCCGAACTGGCGCCGGCGGACAGGATCCTCTACGGCCTGCGCGACGCCACCGCCACCGTCGAATGCATCCCGCTGATCTGTGCCAGCATTCTCTCGAAAAAGCTCGCCGAGGGCATCGATGCCCTCGTGCTGGATGTCAAGTGCGGCCGCGGGGCCTTCATGAAGTCGCGGGAAGATGCCCGCCGGCTGGCGCGGACGATGGTTGAGGTCGGCCGCCAGCTCGGTAAGCCGGCGACCGCGCTCATCACCCGAATGGACGAGCCGCTCGGCCGTGCCGCTGGCAATGCCGTCGAAGTCCGGGAGACGATTGCCTGCCTTCGGGGCGGGGGACCGTCCGACCTCATGGAGGTGACCTATGCCCTGGGTGTGGAAATGCTGGCGGCGGCGGGGGTGGGCGAAGACGTGGCCGACCGTCGCCGTCGGCTGGAGTCCGTCCTCGACTCGGGCCAGGCTCTGGATCGCTTCCGGGCCTTGATCGAAGCCCAGGGGGGCAACCCAGCGGTGGCGGACGATCCGGATCTTCTGCCTCGCGCCGGAGCTGTCCGGGAGGTGCGGTATAGCGGAGCTCAGTCGGCGGTCGTGAGGGCCGTGGATGCGCTCGCCGTCGGTGAATGCGCGGTGCTGCTCGGCGCGGGCCGGAAGCGGGAAAGCGATGCGGTGGATCCGGCTGCGGGCGTCGACGCCCTCGTCCGGGCCGGCGAGCGGGTCGAGCCGGGCGATGTCCTCTGCCGTCTCCATGCCGCGGATACGAAGCGGCTGGATGAGGGCGAGCAACGGCTGGGAGATGCCTTCGCCTTCGGCGATCCGGAGCCGGCCGCCTCCCTCATCCTGGAGCGGATTGGATGAGTGTCCTGCCCGGGCAGGTGGATTGCCTTGTGCTCAGCCATGGGCGGCCAGAAAGCGCTCGATGCGGGCGACCACCCGGTCCCGGCCGAGCACGCGGAGAAGGCCGTAGAGGCCGGGGCCGACATTGGTGCCGCTGACCGCGAGGCGGATGGGGTGGATGAACTCGCCGGTGGAGACGCCATGGGTGCCGGCCAGGCCGGTGATGATGGCTTCGAGCGCGACTTCGTCGGAGAAGTCGACTCCGTCACCGATGGCGGCGAGAAACTGGCGCAGGCGGGTGATGGGCTCGCCTTTGCCGAGGATTTTCCGGGCCGCCTTTTCTTCGATGGGGAAGTCCTCGGTGAAAAAGTAGCCGGTGAAACCGGGCAGCTCGTCGATGGCCCGGATTTTTTCCCGACAGAGCAGGAAGACCTCCTCGCGGTACCGCGGGTCGGCGGCGGAGTCTTCATTGGTCGCGTCGAGAGCGGCCCGGGCCAGCTCCAGGTAGCGGTCGGGGGCGATCTCCTGCAGGTAGGCGGCGTTGAGAAAGCGCATCTTGCGCTCGTCGAAACGGGCGTTGTTGCGGTTGATGCCCGGCAGATCGAAGATCCGGATGATTTCCTCGATCGGCATTTTTTCCCGGTCGTCCTTGGGCGACCAGCCGAGCAGGCAGAGGTAATTGACCACGGCTTCCGGGAGAAAGCCCCGCCGCTGGTAGTCCTCAATGAGGGCGCCTTCGTCGCGCTTGCTCATTTTTCCGGGTCCGTTCTGCTTCAGGATGAGCGGGATGTGGGCAAAGGTCGGCGGTTCCACGCCAAAGGCTTTGAAGAGCTCGGTGTGTTTGCTGGTGTTGGAAAGATGATCCTCGCCGCGGATGACATGGGTGATGCCCATGGCAATGTCGTCCACCACGTTGACGAAGTGGAAGACCGGAGAGCCATCGGAGCGAAAGATGACGAAGTCCTTCTCCTCGGTGCGCTCGACGCGGCCGCGGATGGCGTCTTCGATGACCTGCGGCTCCCCGGAAATGCGGAAGAAGAGCGCCCCTTCCTTTTCATAGGCGCGGTCGGCGGCGACGAGCTTTTCACGGTAGTCCCGGTAGAAGTCATCGCGCTGGCTTTGGAAGTACGGACCGGCCCCGCCGCCGGCTTCGGGGCCTTCGTCCCAGTCCAGCCCCAGCCAGCGCATGCCGTCAAAAAGGACGCGAAGGGCTTCGGAGGTGTTGCGGGTGCGGTCCGTGTCCTCGATCCGGAGGATGAAGACGCCGCCCCGGGCGCGGGCGTAGAGCCAGTTGAAGAGGGCGGTGCGGGCGCTGCCGATGTGGAAAAACCCGGTCGGGCTGGGTGCGAAACGAACGCGGACTTTGTTCATGACTTGAAAAGCGGCGGAGGTTGCCAAACGGTCCAGCGTGTGGGCTCCGAACCGCATGTCAAAAAAACTCCCCCAGCCGTCGTCGATGTCCGCGACTGGATCGATCGCCTGAAGGAGGCGGGGGAAGAGGCCGGTTTTGCGGTGCAAGCTCTCGGGCAAGCCCAGGGTCTGGAAGTTCTCCAACTGCATCGGTCCGGCCCGGCCAAAGGACGGTCTTTTTATCTTTCCGCCGGCATCCACGGAGACGAACCCGCCGGGGTGGCCACGCTGCTGGACTGTCTCGAGTCGGGGTTCTTCTCAACCAGGCATTCCTGGACGCTCTACCCGCTGCTCAACCCCTGCGGTCTGGCCGCGGGGACGCGTGAAAATGCGGACGGCGTGGACCTCAATCGCGATTATCTCGCGGCCGGCACCGCGGAAGTCAGGGCTCACCGCGAAGGCCTGCGCGGCCACGGCCGTTTCGACCTTTCGGCCTGTCTGCATGAAGATTGGGAGGCGAAGGGTTTTTACCTTTACTCGGTCAGCCGCGAGGCGGTGCGGGGGCTGGATGAGGCGGTGGTCGAGCGGGTCCGCCGGATCGGCCCGGTGGAGTCGGCACTGGAGATCGATGGCCATGCCGCCCGCGACGGCATCATCCGGCCCCCGCTGGAAGTGATCAATGGCCGGGAGGACTGGCCGGAGGCACTGTTTTTATTTCACCACCACAGCGACTTGAATTTCACCCTCGAGACACCTTCGGCCCGGCCGCTCGCGGATCGCGTCATGATGATGACCGCCGCCCTCGCCGCCCTCATCGAAGGCTACCTGGAACGGTTCCGCTGAGTAAAAGCCGGCGGCAGCGGGAGCACAACAGGCCGCGTCCTCGCGGTGGTTCCCGCGAGAGAGCGGGGGAAGCGGTGCGTCGCAGGGACCGGGCCACTTCGCCGGAATAAGGTGTCCGGCACGTTCAGGCGCTTAGCAGGCGCGAAGCTTCCATTTCCAAGGCGAGGATTCTGCGCAGGTCGCCGGGAAGGGCGAGCAACTGGGCGGCTTCCTCACGGTTGGCGTCGATCCAGTCGAGCAACTGACGGTCGACTTCGCGGCGACAGTCATGGAAGTGGAGGCGTGCCTGCACCCGGTCCGCCAGGATCCGGGCGGCTTCCTCGGGCAGAGCCCAGCGCGGATTTTCCCGGCTGAACTCACGACAGGTTTCCAGGAGGACCTGATGAAGCTGCGGCGAAGGAGATGCGATGGACTTGGACATGGGCTGATTGACGATGACAATCGTCGATTTTAGCGGATGCAGCGCCAAATCCAGTTGAAAAGCGCGGCCAGCGGCTGGTTTTAGAGTTCTTAATGATAAATTCGTTCATTGATTAGAAATCATTGTGACCTTGGTGGACGGCCGGTCACTTGGAGCTCACCGGGCCCGGGCGGCCGCCAGGGTGAAGGGGCAAAAAATGGCCCGGACGATTTTATCCCTTTACATCACGGGGGCGGAGGGATTTGCTCTTCCCTTTTCCCATGCAAAAGACCAAGAAATCCGTGGCCAAGCGCTTCAAATTGACCGGTTCCGGCAAGCTGATGCGCCGCTCTCCCGGGCAGCGGCACCTGCTTTCGTCCAAAACGAACAAGCAGAAGCGCCGCAACTCCAAGGACAAACCCGTGGCCGACGGTCACGCCGCCAATCTGAAGCGCGCGCTGCCGTTCGGTCTCTGAGTGTCCTCGCCGGAGTCCCGGATCCCATCAACCGTCCAGGCGGGTAAATCAACCGAAGGCGACCCGCCGGACCTCAACCTTAAGTCACCAACATGCCTCGCACATCAAACTCTCCCGCATCCCGCCGCCGGCGCAAGAAAACGCTCGACGCGGCCAAAGGTTACTTCGGCAACAAGTCGAAGCTCTACCGTTACGCCAAGGAAGCCGTCCAGCACGCCCGGCAATACGCTTACCGTGACCGCCGGAACAAGAAGCGCACTTGGCGCAGCCTCTGGATCATCCGCATCAACGCCGCCTGCCGCCAGGAAGGCATCACCTACAGCCGCTTCACCGAGGGTCTGAAAGCCGCCGGTGTGGAGCTGGACCGCCGCGTCCTCGCCGACTACGCGGTCAATGACCCGGAGGCGTTTAAAAGCTTGGTCGCCCGGGCGCGGGAAGCGCTCGAGGCCAAGGCCGCCCCTGCCGCCTGATCCCGGCCGCAACGGGCGCTCCACAAGCGGCCCACCTCGCGGCGACTCTTTATCCGGAGGCCGGGCCAAGTGCCCGGCCTTCTTTTTTTTCACCATGGAATCCGATCTCAAAACCCTGCTCGAGGACGCTCGCACCGCCGCCGCCGAGGTGTCGGCCCGGCCGGCCTTCGAGGCCTTCAAAGCGCGGCTGGTGGGCCCGAACGGCCGCCTGACCGAGTTGATGAAAACCCTGGGCAACCTGCCCAAGGAGGAGCGCCCCGCGGCCGGCCGCGCGATCAATGAAGCCAAGACCGCCCTGCAGGCGGTTTTTGACGAAACCCTCGGGCGGATCGAAGCGGAGGAAACCGCCGCCCGGCTGGGGCCGCCGATTGATCCCTCGCTGCCGGTGCCCGGCCTCGCCCGGGGGGCGCTTCATCCCCTCACCTTGGTGCGGGAGGAGATCTGCCGCATCTTTCGCCGGATCGGCTTCAGCGTGGTCGAAGGCCCCGAGGCGGAGACGGAGTTTTTCTGCTTCGACGCCCTCAACACCCCGGCCGACCACCCCGCCCGCGACCTGCAGGACACGTTCTATTTTCCCGAAAGCGTGCACTTCGGCAATGTCTCCCGGCGCGACGACGAACGCTACCTGCTGCGCACCCACACCAGTTCCGTGCAGATCCGGACCATGCTCCAGCAGCAGCCGCCTGTGCGGATCATCGCGCCCGGCCGCTGCTTCCGGCGCGATACGGTCGATGCCACCCACAGCGCAAACTTCCATCAGGTCGAGGGACTCTACGTCGACCGGGGCGTCACCGTGCGCGACCTCAAGGCGGTGCTGGACTACTTTTTCGAGAGCCTGCTCGGAAAAGGCACCAAGACTCGCTTTCGCCCGCATTTCTTCCCCTACACCGAACCGAGCTTCGAGGTTGATTTCAGCGCCGCCCACCTCTCCAAAGTCGGCAGCAAGTGGATCGAGATCGCCGGCTGCGGCATGGTGGATCCGACCGTCTTCGAGGCGGTCGGCTACGATCCCGAAGTCTACAGCGGGTTTGCCTTCGGCATGGGCATCGAGCGGATTGCGATGACCCTGTATGGTGTCGACGACATCCGGTTCTTCTACCAGAACGACCGGCGATTCCTGGAGCAATTTTCCTCATGAAAGTATCCCTGTCCTGGCTGAAGAACTACGTGGAGCTCGATCGCTCCCTCGAGGAGATCGAGCGCGCCTTCGTGCTCTTGGGCTTCGAGGTGGAGGGGGTGGAGTTCCAGGGACTGGCGCCGCTCGACCATGTCGTGGTGGGGGAAATCCTCGCCAGCGAAGTGCATCCCAACGCCGACCGGCTCTCGGTCTGCCGGGTGATCACGGCCCCCGGCGGTGAACCCCGCAGAATCGTCTGCGGGGCAAAAAACTACCGGGTGGGGGACCGCGTGCCGGTGGCGCTTCCGGGAGCCGAACTGCCGGGCGGATTCAAGATCAAGGCCTCCAAACTCCGCGGGGTGCAGTCCGAGGGTATGATGTGCAGTGCCCGCGAACTCGGTCTCGGGGAGGATGGAGAAGGCTTGCTCATCCTCGATCCCGGCGCCGAGCTGGGCCGCCCCCTCAACGACCTCTTCCCCGGCGGCGACTGGATCTTCGACCTTGAGATCACACCCAACCGCTCCGACTGCCTCAGTCATGTGGGCTTGGCCCGGGAACTGGCGGCGCACTTTGGCGGCACTTTGATATACCCGGAACTGCGGCGCGATCCCGGCGCCGAGGAACCGAGCCGCCAACGTCTTCTCGCCGCCGTCGAGGTCGAGTCGGGCGAGGATTGCCCCCTTTATATGGCCCATGTGATTGCGGGGGTCAAAGTCGGGCCCAGCCCGGACTGGCTGCAGCAGGCGCTGAAGTCCATCGGACTGCGCCCGATCAACAACGTGGTCGACGCCACCAACTACGTCCTCCACGAGCTTGGCCAGCCGCTTCATGCCTTCGATGCCAAGAAGCTCAAGGGAGGCAAAATCATCGTCCGTCATGCCCGCGAGGGTGAGTCCATCACCACGCTCGACGAAAAGGAGCGTACCCTCAACGGCCGCATGCTCGTCATCGCCGATGCCGAACGCCCCGTGGCCATCGCCGGCATCATGGGAGGAGCCGACTCCGAGGTCGACGAGTCCACCACCGACATCGTCCTCGAGTCCGCTTACTTCCGCCCCGGTGCCATCCGCTGGACTTCGCGCCGCCTGGGCATCTCGACCGACAGCTCCTACCGCTACGAACGTGGAGTTGATTCGCAGAGCCTCGCTTTTGCGGCCATGCGCGCCCTCGATCTGATCCTGGAGACGGCCGGCGGCCGGGTCTGCTCTCCGTCCTTCAAAGTCGGCGGCGAACAGGCCTGGGTCAACGAAATCACCCTCGGCCCCGACTTCATCCGCGAGCAGATTGGATTCGAAGTCGAGGACGACGTCATCCGCCAGTGCCTCGAGTCCCTCGAGCTGAGCATCGAGCATGAGTCCACCGATGAAGCCACGGGGCGGGTGCAATGGACGGTCCGCATTCCCGGATTTCGCGGGGACCTTGATCGCCCCATCGATTTGGTGGAGGAGTTTCTCCGCATTTACGGCACCGACCGCATCCCCGAAGCCCCCGTCCGCAGCATCGGCATCGTGGCCAAGGACGACCCGGTGGCGGTCTTCCAGCGCACCGCCGCCGAGCATCTCGCGGCCAATGGATTTCTCGAGTGCTACAACTACACGCTTCGTTCCGGACCCGAGCTGAAGCGTTGGCTTTCCCACAGCCTGGCGGAAGAACTCGCCCTCGCCAACCCGCTCAACGAGGATCAGTCCCACTTGCGTCACAGCCTCATCCCCGGCCTGCTTGATGGTCTCAAGCTCAACCACGACCGGGGCACCGGCGCCTCCCGGCTTTTCGAGGTCGGGCGGACGTTCCACGAAGCCGAGGGCCGCGTCTTTGAGATGGTCACGGTCGGCTTCGTCATCGACAGTCCGGCCCCGGGCGGCTCTTGGCGCGACCTTCCCGAGCCCGACTTTTTCACCGTCAAGCAGTTGCTGCACGACTTGGTCCGGCTGGCCGGGCTGCGGCTTGACGACCTCGTCTTCCAACCCGTTGGTCCGGGCCACCCATCCTGGCAGGAGGGGCATGCCGGGTTGATCGAGGCCTTGCCCCAGGGCTATCGCATCCGCGGCGGTCTCATGAATCTGGCCCGCCTGCGGGAGTTTGATCTCAAGCGGAAAGTCCATGCCGGTCAGTTCTCCATCCTACCCGAGCGGCTGCGGGAAAAGACCGTCCGTCCCGGTTACCGTGCGGTGAGCGTCTTTCCACCCGCCATCCGTGATCTCGCGCTCGTGGTGCCCCAGGGCGAGCTGGCGGGAGAAGTTCGCCGCCACCTTGCGGAGGCGGGGCGACAGGCGCTTCGGGAGGCCGGCTTCGTCCTCGAGTCCATCGAGCTCTTCGATGTCTTCACCGGGGGCAACCTGCCCGAAGGCACCAAGAGTCTCGCCTTCTCCCTTGTCTTCCGCTCCGCCGAAGGCACCCTCCAGGACGATGCCGTCAATGCCGTCTTCAGCCGTATCCAGAAGTTGGTGACGGAGACGACGCCCTACCGCATCCGCAACTGATCCCGTTTCATTCGCCCATGGCTTCCACCCATCCGATCGACATCGACTACGTGGCCAATCTGGCCCGCATTGCTCTCACCCCCGGCGAGAAGGAGCGCTTCTCCCGGCAGCTCGGCGACGTGCTTGCCTACATCGAGCAGCTCAACGAGGTGGATGTCTCCTCGGTTGAGCCGACCGCGCACGCCTTCCCGGTGGTCAATGTCTGGCGCGAGGATGAACCCCGTCCCGGTCTGCCGCTGGAAAAGGTCCTCGCCAATGCGCCCGCCAGCCGGGAGCAGATGTTTGTCGTGCCCAAGGTGGTCGAATGAGTTCAGCCATGTCCGAACCGTTGCACTACCGCACCGCCACCGACCTCGCCCGCGGGCTCGCGGCCGGCGAAACCAGTGCCGAGGAGGTCGCCCGGGCGGTCATCGAGCGCACCCAGGCCGTGGAACCCAAAGTCCGGGCCTTTCACCATCGCGACGAGGAAGACGCCCTCGAGCAAGCCCGCGCCTCCGACCGCCGTCGTGCCGAAGGCCGCTGCCTCGGGCCGCTGGACGGCATCCCGGTCGGCATCAAGGACGTGCTCGCGGTCGAGGGCCAACCCCTCACCTGCAGCAGCAAGATGCTGGAAAACTTTGTCGCCCCCTACGACGCCACCGTCATCCGGCGGCTCAAGGAGCGGGGGGCGGTGCTCTGGGGCCGGCTCAACATGGACGAGTTCGCCATGGGCTCCTCCACGGAGAATTCCGCTTTCCAGGTGACGGCCAACCCCTGGGATCCCGAACGCATCCCCGGTGGCAGCAGCGGTGGCAGCGCGGCCGCCTGTGCCGCCGGCGAGGCCATTCTCACCCTCGGCAGCGATACCGGCGGCTCCATCCGCCAGCCCGCCGCCCTCTGTGGCATCGTGGGCATGAAACCGACCTACGGCCTCGTCTCCCGCTATGGTTTGGTGGCCTTTGCCTCCTCACTCGACCAGATCGGACCCTTTGCCCGCAGTGTCGAAGATGCCGCGCTGCTAATCGGGGCGATCGCCGGCCATGATCCGCTCGACTCGACGTCCTACCGCGCCGAGATCCCGGACTACGCGGAGGCGGTCCGTTCGGCCCGCCCGCCCTGGAAGATCGGCATCCCCGGAGAGTACTTCGGGGAAGGCCTCGACCCGGAGGTCCGAGCCGCGGTCGAGCTGGCGATCGAGTTTTATCGCGCCGAGGGCTGCGAAATCATCGATATCTCCCTGCCGCACACCCAATACGCCGTTGCGGTCTATTACATCATCGCCACCGCCGAAGCCTCCTCAAACCTCGCCCGCTACGATGGGGTCCGCTACGGCCACCGGGCGGCTGAAGCCAAGGACGCGGTCGATCTCTATTTCCAGTCGCGGGCGGAAGGCTTCGGTTCGGAAGTGAAGCGCCGCATCATCCTCGGCACCTATGTGCTCAGCAGCGGCTACTACGACGCCTATTACCTGCGGGCGCAGAAAGTGCGCACGCTCATCCGGCAGGACTTTCTCGAAGCCTTCAAACGGGTCGACGCGGTCCTCACGCCGACCAGCCCGGTGCCGGCCTTCAAGCGTGGCGAACGGACCTCCGATCCACTCGCGATGTATTTGTCCGACATCTACACCATCAGCGCCAATCTCGCCGGGCTGCCCGGGATCTCGGTCCCCTGCGGGTTGTCCTCCGGCCATCTGCCCATCGGCCTGCAGTTGATCGGCCAACCCTTCGGTGAGGCCGGCCTGCTCGGGATGGCCGGCCATTTCGAGCGCCACCACGACCACCACCTGAAGCGCCCTCCGCTCTGAGGCGAGTGTCCGTTTCCCACCTTCCTTTCGCATCCATGGATTACGAAGCTGTCATCGGGCTGGAAGTTCACGTCCAGATCAAGACCCGTTCGAAAATGTTCACCGCGGCCCCGGCTGGTTTCGGCGAGGCGCCCAATACGCTGGTCGATCCGGTCGTGCTGGGGTTGCCCGGCGTCCTGCCGGTGATGAACCACGCCGCCATTGAGCAGATCATCCGCACCGGGCTGATGTTCGGCTGCTCCATCGCTCCGGTCTGCAAGTGGGACCGCAAAAACTACTTCTACCCGGACAGCCCGAAGAACTACCAGATTTCCCAATACGACCAACCCATCTGCGTGGGTGGCACCGTAGAGATCGAGCTGCCCGGCCCTTCACGCAATGTCATGGGCGAGCACAAGCACATCCACCTGACGCGCATCCACCTGGAGGAGGATGTCGGCAAGCTCACCCACTTCGAGAACGACAGCTTGGTCGACTTCAACCGCGCCGGCACTCCCTTGATGGAGATTGTCACCGAGCCCGACCTGCGCACGCCGGAGGAGGTCTTCGCCTTCCTCACCGCGCTGCGCCAGGCCATGGTCTGCGCGGGTATCTCCGACTGCGACATGGAGAAGGGGCAGCTCCGCTGCGATGCCAACATCAGCGTGCGCCCCCGCGGTGAAACCAAGCTGGGCACGAAGATCGAGCTGAAAAACCTCAACAGCATCAGCGGCGTCCGCAACGGGGTCACCTTCGAGATCGAGCGCCAGATCGGCATCGTCGCCGCGGGCGGCAGTCTCACCCAGGAGACGCGCCGCTGGGACCTCGAGGCCAATATTTCCACCCCCATGCGGACCAAGGAAATGGCCCACGATTACCGCTACTTCCCCGATCCCGACCTCATGCCAGTGGAGGTGGACGAGGCCTGGAAGGACCGCCTCCGCGCCACTTTGCCGGAGCTTCCTTTCGACCGGCAGCGCCGGCTCATGGAATCCTTCGGCCTGCCCTACACCATCACGTCCGTGGTGGTGCCGGACCGTCCTTTGGGCGAGTTTTTCGATGCCGCCGCCGCCGCTGCCCCGAAGCAGGCGCAGAAGATCGGCAACTGGATCGTCAACGACCTCCTGCGCGAGCTTTCCGCCGCCGGCCGCCCCATCACGGATTCCCCGGTCCGCCCGGAGGCGATTGTCGGGCTGGTCGGGCTGGTCGAGGAGGGCGCCATCAACAGCAATGTCGCCAAGGAGGTTTTTGTGGAGATGTTTCGCACCGGGGAAGCGCCCGGCGCGATCGTGGACCGCAAGGGCCTGCGCCAGTCGCTCGACACCGGCGAGCTGGAGGCTTGGTGCCGCGAGGCGATCGAGAAAAACCCCAAGTCGGTGGAGGACTTTCGCGCCGGCAAGGAAAACGCCCTCAATTTCCTCAAGGGGCAGGTCATGCGCATGAGCAAGGGCAAGGCGAATCCCAAGGCGGTCGACGACCTCCTACGTGCGCTGATGGCGGGATGACGCCCGCCCCGGACAGTGCCGTGGGGGTAAAAATCGCCGCGAACCACCGCCGCCAGCCTCTGTCCATGAGCCTGACCATGACGATTCGGACCTCCCTTTTTGTGCCTCTGCTGGCCGTGGCGTTGCTGTTGACGGGCCTGCCCGCTCCGGCCGCCGCCTCCACGGAGTCGACCACCCTGATCGAGCAGCGCCTGCGCCGGCTGGTGGAAGCGGAACGGGCGGCTTTCGCCCAGCTCGAAATCGCCGCCACCGAAGCCGACCGCGAAAGCGTCGAGCATCGCCTGCAGAGCATCATCCGCCAGTATGACGGGCTGCTGCGCGAAGCGCCGGAGTTTGCCCCCGTCTATGTTGCCTTCGGCCTTCTCCTGGAGCGGGTCGAGGAGCGGGAAAAGGCGGTGCGGATGTTTCTCGCCGCCAACCAATTCGACCCGAACATCCCTTTGGTCAAAAACCAGATCGGCAACTACCTCGCCGAGGAGGGCAAGTACAAGGAGGCGCTGCCCTACTACCTGGCCGCCATCGAGCTGGAGCCGGACGAATCCCTCTACCACTACCAGCTCGGCTCGCTCCTCCACGGCTATCGCCGCTTTTTCATCCGCGACGGCCTCTACAGCGCCGACACCCTCGGCCGCGAAAGCCAGCAGGCCTTTCGGCGGGCCGCCGAGTTGCAGCCGGATAAAATTCCTTTTGCCTACCGGTATGCGGAAAGTTACTACGACCTCGCGGAATCGGACTGGCCGGCCGCCCTCAAGGTCTGGCGCGAACTGCTCGGGCGGGTCGAGGACAACCTCGAGCGGCAGACGGTCCGGTTGCACGAGGCCAATGTGCTCATGAAACTGGGCCGCAACGAAGAGGCCGCCGACATCCTCCGCGACATCGGCCACCCGGCCCTGGCCGGCAACCGTCGCGTCCTGCTTCAGCGCCTCGAAGCCGCCCAACGCATCACCGATGGACGCTGATCGCCTCGCCCAAGGGCTGGTCGTCTACCTGATCCTGCTCATCTGTCTCAGCGTGCACGAGTGGGCGCATGCGTGGACGGCGGACAAGCTCGGCGACCCCACCGCGCGCAATCTCGGCCGGGTCACGCTCAATCCGATTCCCCACATCGACCTCATCGGCACAGTCCTGCTGCCGCTCTTCATGATCTTGTTTTCGCCGGGTTTTTTCCTCATCGGGTGGGGCAAACCCGTGCCGGTGGACCGGCGCAACCTGCGCAATGGCGCCAAGGGCGACATCCAAGTGGCCATGGCCGGCCCGGTCTCCAACCTGCTGCTCTGCCTCGTCGGTTGCATTATCGGAGGGCTCTTTGCCCGCGTGGTACCCGGCGCCCTGGAGCTGGTGATGATGTTTCTCTACATTAACCTGCTCCTGGCCTGCTTCAACATGATCCCGATTCCGCCGCTGGACGGCTCCTACTTGCTGAAGCATGCCGTCAAGATGAGCGACGCCACCTATGCCCGCCTGGCCCAGTTCGGTTTTCTCATCATCATCCTGCTGCTGAACTTCACCCCGCTCTTCCAGATCCTGCTCATGGCCATGTCGGCCATCGGCTGGCCCTACTTTGCGGTGCTGGAGTTTCTCGCCGGCCAGTAGCGGGCTTCAAAACGCGAATTCGGTTTGGAACGGATCGACCGTGCGCTGTGCCCGGGCCGGAGCGGGATTGGCATTGGCGGGGTCGCGGGCGGCCGCTTGTTTCCGCCGGCGCCGGGGAGCGCGTGACCGGCGTGGCCGGGGCTTGGGTTTGCTCTGGCTGCGGAAGTAGTCGAGTTCCATCTCGATTTCGTCCAACTGCATCTCCCCGCCGTGGAGGCCGTGTTGCAGGTCTTCCTCGATTTCGTCGCGCAGGGAAGCGGGCGGCTGGCGGTTTTTGATGAAGCCGATCCAAGCGGGATGCCGCCGGGCCTCCCGCAGGCGCGATTTCAAGGGTTGGAGCAGGCCTTGGTGGTAGTCTGCCCAAGCGTTCAGCCTCGCCAGGCCGAGCGCGGGACCCAGCCCGGCGGCGTCGGCTTCACAGACCGCTTCGAGGGCACGGAGCGCGTCGACATCGCCTTTGCCGTAGGCTTCGGTGACTTCGTGCCAGCGATCGGGGGCGCGGTCGTCGGCGGTGGGGTTGAGGTCGGGGTGGAGGCGGCGGGCGAGTGTTCGATAAAGCACCTTCAACTCTGCGGCCCCGCCATCGGGCTTGGATATGGCCTGGCGGCGGGCCAGTCCGAAAAATGAGGCAAAACCTTCTTCCATCTCCTCCTGCATTTCATCGCTGAAGTCTTCTCCAAACACCTCGCGGGCGGCTTCCCCGAACAGTTTGGCCATTTCCTCGGCGCATGGTTCGTCCCCGTCTTCTTCGTCGCCGGTGAAGTCAGAGAAATCGTCCTCGTCGAAGTCGACAACGTCGTCGAATTCGTCCTCGTCGGCGTCGTAGACGGGGTGCCGGTAGGAGGGGTCGTTGCGGTGGCGCTGGACGTACTCCCAGACGTCATATTCGGGAACACCTTTGGACCAGACGGCGAATCGGAGCACTTCGAGCAGGGCGATCTTCTCATCGAGCGTGGACTGGAGTTCGCGCAGGGCGCTGAGGGTGGGGCCGAACGCACGGGCCATCCACTGTTGGAAGGCGGGCTTCGCCACGGTCTCAAACTGCTCCAGGTCGCGCCGGGATTTGTCGAGGCTGCGCTGAATGCGGCGGCAGCGGGCGGTCGCTTTTTTCAGGAAAGGCGTTTGGTCAAGGACGAGGAGGGTGGAGGGGCCTCGGGAGCGGGCCGGCTTCCGGTGGCGTTTTTTCCGTTGGGAGGGTGGCACGGCCCCGAGGACATCGCGAGGGCGGGGCGGGGGGCAAGAGAATTTCCTCCGCATCGGGCGGTTGTGAATAAATCAGCGGAAAAAAGGCCAGGCCGCGAATTCGCATCCGCCTCCCGTCTCACCCCGCGACCGCGGGGTCCCCCGGTAGGGCGCGACCGCCGGGCGCGCCGCCCGCTCGGGAACAAGATGCTCCCGCTCCCCCCTTCTCCGGCTTCGCGCCGGAGCCTCACCGCCGGATCCAGCGGTGGATGAACTCCAGCTTGGCCGCGACGGCGTCGGAAACGACAAAGGGGTAGGGGTCGGGCATGCCCATGCTACGGTTGAGGCTGTTGAGGACAAATCGCAGCGCCAACCAGTCCTCCCGGATGGCGGTGAAGTCGCACTCGAAGGGGTTGCGCAGGAACCGGTGGTGGTGGGCAGTGCGGATTTCGAGGCCGTTGGAGGCTGCCGTCTCGAGTGTATCCATGATATGGAGATAGTGGGCCCAGGTCTCGGCCCAGTCCTCCCAGGGGTGGGCGGAGGCGTAGGGGGTGACGTAGCCGGCCTGCCAGTCCGCGGGCGGACCGGAGGCGTAGTGGCGCTCGAGGGCGGAGGCGTAGTCTTCCCGCTCGTCGCCGAAGACCGCCCGGACCTCCCCGATGGCGGGGTCGTCGCGCACAAGGCGGTCCCAGTAGTAGTGGCCGCTTTCGTGGCGGAAGTGACCGAGGACGGTGCGGTACACCTCCCGCAGGTTGAGCCGCATTTTTTCACGGATGGCGTCGTCGGCCTCGGCGATGTTGATGGTGATGACCCCGTTCTTGTGGCCGGTAAGGACGGACCGTTTTTCGAAGTACTCGGCGCTGGGGTCGGCGAGAAAATCAAAAGCGAGGCCGTGGTCGGGATCGACGGATTTGGGAACAAGAGGAAGGTCGAGGCGGATGAGGGTATTGACCAACCGCCGCTTCGCGCCCTCGATTTTCGCCCACAACTCCCAGTGGTTGCCATGGTTGAGATCGGGAATGGTGCGGTTGAGGGCGCAGGCGAGGCAGAAGCCGGCGCCGTTTTCACCCTCCTCCAGCATCCAGTTGCAGACCGACTCCTCGTGGTAGTTGCGGCATTGGCGGAGACGTTTCCCGGTGGCTTCGGGCGCGGGGGATGTCCAAGTGCCGTCACCGGTCGGTTCAATCACAACCACCAGGCCGGGCCGGGGGAGAAAGCCGAGGGTGCTGCCGCAGGTCAGGCAGGTCGTGTTTTCAAAAAAGAGCCGTTCTTCACAGCGCTGGCAGTAAAAGGTTTTCATGGAAGGGTGGGGCCGGAAGGCCAAATCAAAACGAGATGCGGGGGCGCTGAACAAAGCGTGCCGCAAGAGCGGACGTTGAACAAGCTCCGCCCGCGCCCGATGCCCCGGGGCCGGCCCGGAGGGTGGCAGACTAACATTTTAAGTGGCTCAGTTTCTGGGGGCCAGGCCCGGACCGCGAGGCTCCGCACTCGCCCCTTCCTTTAAAGGGCGGGTGCGGAGCCCCGCGTTCCCGGGGTTGGCGCTGCTCCACGGCCAGTCTTCGGGGCTGGCGGTTAGACCGGCCTTGACGGGGTTGTCGTGAATGTAGGCCAGAGCTGTGGCCAAATGCTTTTGGTCGCGGATGAAGCGATCCCGGAATTCGGGATGCCAGATCCGGGGCACGGGTTTGCTGGGTTGGCGAACGATCCGCCCAATGGCGTTGGCGGTGAAGGTCTTCCACGAAGCGACGACCGCGTTCAAACTCCACTCCCGATGGGTTTGGAAAAGGGCGTGAACATGGTTGGGCATGACGACCCATGCCATCATGCGGTAGCGCTCGCCGTCAAAATGCAGCAACGCGTTCTGGACGATCCGGGCGCAATCCGGTCTTCGCAACCAGCAGTTGCCATGTCCCGCATCGATGAGTGCTTCCAACCGGCGGCGTTTCTCAATGTCCCGGCGTTGTGGTTCCAATGCCTCTATCTCCTCCAGGAGACGCCCGACCGCTTCCTTCGGAAGGCTGTCGGCGAGATGAAAGGTGACATGCTGAATCACATCAGGGGAATCGAAGTGAGGAATGTAGCCCCGCGAATACCAGCCTCGAGGCTCCGCACCGGGACCGCGAGGCTCCGCACTCGCCCCTTCCTTTAAAGGGCGGGTACGAAGCCCCGCGTTCCCGGGACTCGCCCCTTCCTTTAAAGGGCGGGTGCGGAGCCCCGCGTTCCCGGGGGTTGACTTCATCGCGACAAGGCTTCCATGAGCTGGGCTTTCAGCTTTGCACGGGTCTCCGCGCTTTGGGTGAGGAGTTTTTCGTATTCGGGCAGGAGGTGGTCGACGTCGCCGGTGCCGGTGTCGGCGTTGTGCGTGTTCTTGAGGTCGAGGTTGAAACCGCCGGCTTTGATGGTGGAGATGGATACCTTCCAGGCCTGTTCGTTTTCCACCCGGGATTTGACCCCGTGCTTTTCTGTGCGCCACCATGCTCGCTCGGCCTCGAACTCCTCAATGCGGATGGGTTTGCCATGGTTGTGGCTCTTGGCGCCGGGTGGATATGGGTGCTTGTAGTACCAGACTTCTTTGGTGGGCGGGACATCGGGAAAAATCGTAAGACTTCGGCAGTCCTGGGCAAGGCCAAGGGGGGCGGCGGCGCGAGTGGTTCCCAAAGTGACGGGAGCATCCTGCTCCCGGTTTGGAGAGACGGGGAGCCGGATGCTCCCCCTGCTCTGGAGGGGTTCGTGTTTGGGTATCTAGGGATGCGCTCTGGGGAGTTTGGATGGGAGGTCCAGACGTACGGGGTTCCTGCGGGAGGCGCAGCGGAAGCACCGCTTATGGATGCGGCGGCGTCCGAAATTGCTGTTGCGTAAGGGGTAGTAGGTTAGTCAGGCTTGGCCGCCGTACGATGACCCCACCTGCCGATTTCCTCCGGATAGGCTGGTTGCCCGCCAGAGGCTTCCTGCGGGCGATGCTCGTTTTGGCCCTTCCCGTCCTTCTTCTGCTGACGTCCCTGAACGGGCAGACCGGCGGTCTCGGCCGGGTGTATCCGGTTTCCGAATTCAATTTTTCCTTCGGCTTCGAGCATCCCGACCTTCCGGAGCTGGCCCCGGTCCGCGAGCTGGAGGTTGGCTTCGGCGAGGAGCGGGGCGTACTGGTCCGGGCCGAGCCGGGCGAAGCCACGGTGCGTTTCCGGATCGGCGCGGTGCCGGAAGGATCACGCTTCGCCGAGTCCGCCCTTGAAGAAGTGCGGGACCGGGTCATCCGCGACCTCAACGAGCGCGGCTTCTACGGGGTTTTCATGACGCCCTCTTCGGAGGCGATCGACCCCGCGACCGGCCGGGACCGCCGCCCCCGCGAAGAAACCGCGCTGGAAATGGTCATCTGGCTGCCAGAGGTGAAACTGATCCGGACGGTTGCCCGCGGCACCCGTATCCCGGTGGACCGAGCCATCAACCACCCCGCCCATGCCCGGGTCCTGCGGTATTCGCCGCTGCGGGCCGCGGATGAGGACCGGCCCGGAAGCCTCCTCATGCGCCGGCCCCTCGACAGCTTTCTCGAGCACCTCAACCGCCACCCGGCCCGACGGATCGACATCGCCCTCTCCTCCTCGGGCGAGCCGGGCGGCATCGTGCTGGACTACCTCGTAAACGAACGCCGTCCGATCGTGGTTTACGGCCAGCTCTCCAACACCGGGACGGGTGCCACCGGCGAATGGCGGCAGCGCCTGGGGGCGACGCATTACCAACTCACCGGGCGCGACGACATCCTTTCGGTCGACTTCCTGACCGCGAGTCTCGACCAGTCCAACTCCGTCCTCGCCTCCTACGAGCTGCCCGTGCTCTACCCCAACCGCCTGCGGGCACGTGTCTTCGGCTCCTGGGGAGAGTACCGCGCCGAGGAAATCGGCGTCGCCCTGCTCGACTTCGAAGGGACGACCCTGACGGCGGGCGTACAAGCCCGCGGGCATCTCTTCCGGCCGCTGGGCTTTTATCTTCAAGGAGTGGCGGGGGTGCGCTGGGAACGGGTCGAGGTGACCAACGTCACCTTCGAGCAAACCGGGCAGACCAACCTCATCATTCCCTCAGTGGGCCTGGAAGCGGACCGGCAGACCAACCTCCTCGGCTTCAAGCTCAACCTCAGCCTGGAGGGCAACGTCAGCTCCATCGACGAGCGCACCCGCCCCAACCTCGGCCGCCTCGAAACCGACCCGACCTGGCTGGTGTTGAAGTTCCGCTCCGAAAACCGTCTCTTTCTCGAACCGCTCCTCTTCCGGGGACGTTTCCGCGACGAGAGCACCTGGCGGACCTCGACCCTGGCTCATGAAATCGCCCTCGACGTGCGCGGGCAGGCCTCGGTGGCGGGCGACCGGGTCATTCCCCAGCAGCAGTTTCTGGCCGGCGGGTTTTTCAGCGTCCGCGGGTATCCGGAGTCGGTCTCGGCCGGAGACCACGGGGCCGTCGTCAATGCCGAATACCGCTTCCACCTGCCCCGAGCGCTCAAACCCTACGGAGCCTTTGCCGCCGCGGGGGAAACGCCCCCGGAGCGCTTCATGGGCCGCTACCGGGCTCGGCCGCCAAGGGTCTACGGACTGCCCGACTGGGATCTGATCTTCCGCGGCTTCGTCGATGCCGGCATCACCCGCAATGAACGCCGCCGGGCCGACGAATCCGACCACACTCTCGTCTCGGCCGGAGTCGGCGTGGAGCTGCAATTGCTCGGCAACCTCAACCTCCGGGTCGATTACGGGCATGTCCTGAGGACCCTGGAGCGCAACAGTCTCCCCATCGCCAACGCCGAAAAAGGCGACTCCCGCATCCACTTCATCACTACACTGTCATGGTAGCCCGAAACCCCATTCTCCGATCGGCCGCCATCCTTCTGACCGGGCTGGCGGCAGTCTGCAGTGCATCGAAAGCCCCGGCGGCACCCGTGGTCGAGGGGGTGGTCCGCGGGGAAGTGGCGATTGAGCAGGCCGGCGCGGTCACCACCATCCAGGCCGGGCGGGACAGCATTATTAATTACCACAGCTTCTCCATCGGCGCCGGGGAAACCGTGCAGTTCATCCAGCCCGATGAAATGGCCCGCGTCCTCAACCGGGTCACCGCGGCCGACCAGCCGAGCATCATTCTCGGCCAGCTCCTGGCCAACGGGCAGGTCTTTCTCGTCAATCCCGCCGGCATCACCTTCGGCCGGGATGCGGTCATCGACGTCGGCTCGCTCTATGCGGCCGCGGGCACGATTTCAAACGAGGACTTCCTCGCCGGCCTCAACCGTTTCGGCGGGTTGGAAGGGGAAATCCTCAACGAAGGCACCATCCGGGCCGGGGAGGTGGGCCTCTTCGGCCGGAGTGTCATCAATGCCGGCAGCATACTTGTGCCGGATGGCTTGGTGGCGCTGGCCACCGGAGGCGAAACCTACGTGGGCCAGCGCGACAGCGGCGTCTATGTGAAAGTCGAGCCCGGGGCGGCTGCTGCGGACGGCGGGGGCGGTTTTCTCTCCGGCGGGGACATTTACTCGCTCGCCATCCGGGATTCCGGGTTGATCCGGGCGCGGCAAGTGGTGGCCGACGCGGGGCCCGACGGCGCCCTGCTGGTGGAAGGGCGGATCGAGGCCGACCGCCATTCCACCGGGGCCGACGGAGGGATAGTTGCTCTCCTCGGCAACCACGTCGCGCTGGCCGGTGACGCCGTGGTGGACGCCTCCGGCGACGGCGGCACCATCCATGTCGGCGGCGGGGTGGGGGGCGCCGACCCCGAGCTGCGCAATGCCGAAGCGCTTTTCGCCGGGCCGGGCGTCACCCTGCGCGCCGATGGTCTCGGCGGCGGCTCCGGGGGCGAGGTCGTCCTCTGGTCCGAGGAGGCGACGCGGTTTTACGGCACCATCACCGCCCGCGGCGGCGAGACCGGCGGGGACGGAGGTTTCGTCGAAGTTTCCAGTCGCGGCTTTCTCGACTACCGCGGTTTCACCGATACCCGGGCCCCCTTCGGCAACACCGGGCTCCTCCTGCTCGACCCGCGCAACATCCGCATTTCGACCCAAGCCTCCGATGAGATCGGGGCCGCGCCCAACTTCCAGTCCACCGGCACCGATTCCGTCCTCAACGTCGGCGACCTTCTGCTCGCGCTGACCGCCAGCGACGTGACCGTGACGACGGGATCCGGCACGGCGGCTCCAGGCAACATCACGGTCGAAAACACCATCGACTTCACCGGGATCGGGACCACCCGCAGCCTCACCTTCAACGCCCACAACAACATCGTCTTTCAGGCCGGCACCGGACTGACCTCCGCCGGTAATCCCGCCGACATCCTCAACCTCTCTCTCAACGCCAACAACGCCGCCGGGGGAGGGTCGCCGAGTGGATCCGGAGTCGTCACCATCGACGCCCCCATCGACCTCAACGGCGGGGCCTTCGCCGCCACCGGCACAGGGTTTGCATCGACCGCGGCCATCACCGCGGACAGCGTCTCAGTCAGTGTCTCCGGGCCGATTTCGGCAGGTGCGCTCGACCTTGCCGACACCCTCGCCCTGACCGCGGCCGGCACCATTTCCCAGACCGCCCCTTGGGAGGTCGGCGGGGCTTCCACCTTCACCGTGACCGCGGCCGGCAGCGATCTGCTCCTCGGCCAGGACAACGACTTGGCCGCCATCACCTTGGTCGAGTCCGGCGCCGGGACTTTCCGGGATGTCGTCCTCCGCAACCTTGCCGCCACGGCCGCGGTGCCGGTCCTGCCGGCGGCCTCCCTGCGCGACCTGACCCTGCAATTCCCCAACGCCGCCCTCGAAGTGCCCGCCATCACCCTCAACGCGGGCGGATCGCTCAGTGTGACCGCAGGCGGGGCCATCACCCAGGCGGCCGGCGGAGTGACCATTCCCGGAAGCGCCAGTTTCACCACCGGGGCCTTCGCCATCACGCTCGACGATGCCGACAACAGCTTCGGCGGCTCGGTTGCATTGACCAACGCGGGTGCCAACACCGTCGAAGTGGTCCAGGATGGCGCCCTCGACCTGGCCGCCTCCAGTGTGGGCGGCGACCTGGACCTGACCGCCGAATTGCTGACCCAATCGGGAGTGCTCACAGTGGGCGGCGACCTGCTCTTCACGCCCTCCGCGGCGGATGCCGATCTGCTCCTGGGTGGCTTCGCCAACGCCATCGCCGGAGCGGTCACCATCCAGGGCACCCTGGCCAACCTCCGGGATCTGTCCCTTCGAAACACCGGCGGCGCCGCCGTGCCCGGGCTCGCCGGCCTGACCTCCCTGCGCAATCTAAGTCTCGAGTTTCCGAATACGGGCATCACCCTCCCCGCAGTCACCCTCGCCGCGGGCGGCAACCTCACCCTCGCCGCCGGCGGCGCCATCACCGGTGCGGGCGCCACCGTGGTCCCCGGCGCCACCAGCCTCACCACCGGGGCGACCAACTTTCCGATCTCCTTCACCGATCCCGGCAACGCCTTCAGCGGAGCCGTCTCCCTCGGCACCCAGGGCAGCGGCGGATCTGTTTCCCTGCTCAACTCGGGCGTCCTGGACTTGGGCAATGGCACCATCGGCGGGGGTCTCACCGTCACCGGCGCCGGCATCACCCAGAGCGGCGTCCTGGTCATCGGCGGGGCCACCAGCATCACCAGCGACACCGCCGCCATCGTACTGGATAATACCAGCAACACCTTCAACGGCCCCGTTGCCATCCAGGCCACCGGGGGCGCCAATGCCGAGGTCCGCACCCGGGGCAACCCGCTCAGCCTGGCCGCCAGCACCATCACCGGCGACCTCGTGCTGGAAGGGCTCGGGATGACCCAGACCGATGCTGTCACCGTCGGCGGCACCACCACACTCGAACTCTTCGGGGCCTCCCGCGACATTCTCTGGCACACCCAGGACAACGACTTCACGGGTGCCCTCAGCGTGGTCAATCCGGGCAACCTCCGGGACTTCCGTCTCCGCAATGTTAATACGCTTGCGTCACCTCCGTCCCTCGCCGGCGCGGCCAGCCTGCGCGATCTCACCCTCGACTTCCCCAATGCTCCGCTCGCCCTGCCGACCGCCACCATGACCGGCAACCTCGCCGCGACCGCTGGCGGGAGCATCACCCAAGCGGCCGGCGGACTGAACGTGGGCGGCACCGCCACCGTCACCACCGGCGCCTTCGGGATCACCCTCGACGACCCCGGCAACGTTTTCACCGGGGCGGTTTCCCTAACCAACACCGGCGCCAACAACGCCACCCTCGTCAACACCGCCCCTCTGGTCCTCGCGGCGACCTCGATCGGCGGCGACCTCAGCGCAACCGGCAACGGCATTTCCCAGAACGCCGCCTTCACCATCGGCGGGGGAGCTTCGTTCACGGGTGGCACGGGAGCGATCAGCCTCGGTCTGGCCGCCAACACCATCGCCGGCACGGTCGACCTGAGCACGACCAACAACGCCACCCTCCAGGTTGCGGGCAGCCTCGACTTCGGCACGGTCGCGGTCGGCGGCACCCTCGGGGCCACCGGCGTCGGGATCACTCAGGCGGCACCTCTCAACGTCGGCGGGGCCGCGACCCTCAGCTCCGGCGCCGGCGATCTGCTCTTGGGGCTGGCCAACACTTTCGGCTCCACGGTGTCGCTAGCCACCAGTGGCGGGGCCGACGCCGAACTCGGCTCGGCCGGTGGACTCAACCTCGCCGTCTCCAACGTCTCGGGAAGCCTGCTGCTCGCGGGTTCCGGTTTCAATCAGACCGGAGTCCTCACGGTTGGCAACGGCCTCACCTTCAGCCCGACCGCGGTTGATGCGGATGTGCTCTTCGGCGTCCAGGCCAATGCTGTCACCGGCCCGGTCGGCCTCACCGGCACCCAGGCCAACCTGCGCGACTTCCGCCTCCGCAACCAAGTCGCCGCAGCGGCCGCGCCCGATCTCACCGGCGCGGTCAACCTGCGCGACCTCAGGCTGCACTTTCCCAACGCTTCCCTTGCGTTGCCCGGTTACACCTTGAGCGGCGATCTCGATATCGAAGTCGGCGGCACGATTTCACAGACCGGCGCCCTCAGCGCCGGCGGCACGGCCGCATTCCAGACCGGGTCGGCCGCCATCAACCTGGCCGATCCGGGCAATGCGTTCACCGGCGCCGTCACCTTGGTCAACACGGGCACCAACGCCGTCACCGTGGTCAACAGCCTGCCCTTGCAGTTCGGTACTGTCTCCGCCGGCGGAAACCTGACCGCCTCCGGAGACGGCATCACCCAGCTTGCCGCGCTCACGGTGGGCGGCGCTTCCGCCTTCGGTGGCGGTGCGGGCTCGGTGGTGCTGGGGAATCCCGCCAACAGCTTCGGCGGCCCGGTCGGGGTCCAGACCTCCGGCGCCGGCAACGCCACCCTCGGTGCAAACGCCGCCATCGACCTGGCCGCATCCACGGTCGGCGGCTCCCTCGCCGTCGATGCACCCGGCATCGGGCAGAGCGGACCTCTCGACATCGGTGGAAACGCCAGCTTCGACGCCGGCGCCAACCCGATCACGTTGACCGACGCGGCCAATGCCTTCGGCGCCGGGGTGGCTCTTTTCACCACCGGGGCCAATGCCGCCTCCATCACCGCGGGCGGGGCACTTACTTTCACCGCCTCCCAGGTAGGCGGCACGCTCACCGCCACCGCTCCCGGCATCGGCCAGACCGGCATCCTCACCCTCGGCGGCGGAGGCAGCCTTGATGCCGGCGTGGGCGTGGTCGACCTTCCCCTCGCCAATGTATTCGGAGGACCCCTACAGTTGACCTCCGCTTCTGCCGGGCTGTCGACGTTGGCCTCAGCAGGATCGCTGACTCTCGCCGCCGCCAACATCGCCGGTGATCTGCTCCTCGATTTCGATGGCCTGCTCGACCAGACCGGCATCCTCGACATCGGCAACCTCCTGCGCTTTGCGGCCACCGCACCCAGCGACATCGAGCTGCATTCGCATGCCAATCTGGTTGCGGGCGGACTCGACTTCAGCCTTTCGCCCGCCGCCTTCCGGGATGTGCGTCTCCGGTTCGCCGCTCCCGCGCCTTCCCTGGCCGGGCTCGCCGGCCTCGCCGGCCTGCGCACGCTGGAGCTTCGGCTCGACGCCGAACCGATCACATTGCCCGCCCTCACCCTCACCGGTGACCTGCTCCTCACCGCACACGGTCCCATCGCCGCGCCCGATCCCGTCGCGGTGGCCGGCGATGTGACGCTTGAGACCACCCTCGCCGATGCGGGCATCAGCTTCGACCAACTGGCCGCGGGTGGCGAAGTGGCGGTCCAGACCAGCGGCCCCCTGGCGGATGTGCTCTTGCGCGGCTCGGGCGGAATGACGCTGGCCGCAAGCACCATCGGCGGCGGTTTGCTCGTCGACCTCGCCACCGGTTCGCTGGACAATACCGGAAGCCTCGCCGTGGGCGCGGATGCCGACTTCCGCACCCAGCAGGCCGGCGCCGCCATCACGCTCAACGACCTTGACGTCGGCGGCGTGGTGGAGCTGCACACCGCCGCGGGTGGCGACGCAACCATTGCCGCCACCGGCCCACTCGTGCTGGGCGGAGGGGCGATCGGGGGCGACCTTGCCCTGACCGTCGCGGGCGGTTCTCTGACCGATGCGGCCACCTTGGCCGTGGGCGGCACCGCCGCCTTTGCCACCACCACGCCGGGGAGCACCATCGATCTCGACCAAGTCCGGGTGGCGGGCGCCATCGGGCTCGATACCGCCGGACCGGGCGGCGATGCCCGGCTGGTCAATCTCAATGCCGGTGGCACCACTCTCGGTGCCGTTCGGATCCGAGGAGATCTCGAGGTGACGGCCGCCAGCGGCGATCTCGCGGGGCCGGCGGCGATCGAAGTCGACGGCGCCGCGGCCTTCGCCACCCAGTCGGCCGGCGGTGCCATCGATCTTTCCAATGTCCTTGCGGGCGGTCCCCTGCACCTCGCCACCAACGGCGCTGCGGCGGATGCCACCCTCGTTTCCCCAGGGCCGGTTTTGCTCGGAACGGTTGACCTCGGGGGTCGGCTGGCCGTCACGGCCATCACCGGCGGTATTCAGGCACCCGCTACGGTGAGGGCGGCGGGTGACGCCCGTTTCACCTCCTCCCAGGCCGGTGCCCAAGTGGTGGTGGACGCACTTGAGATCGGCGGCGGACTGGAGTTGTTCACCAGCGGCCCGGGCGGCGATGCCACCATCCGCTCGCTGACCGCCCTTTCGCTGGGGGCTGGCACGGTCGAAGGCGACCTCACCGTCACCATCGAGCAAGGCAACCTGACCGACATGGGGTCGATGCAGGTTCAGGGCCTGACCCGGCTCGAAACCGAGGAGGTCGACGCTACCATCGACCTCGACCAAGCCGTCTTCGGCGGCGGGGTGGAGCTGCACACCGCGGGAGCTTCGGGCAATGTCAGCCTCATCCACGGCACCGCTCTCGAACTTCTCGGCGGCAGCATCGGAGGCGGGCTTGATGTTCGCCTCCTTGGCGGGGATCTGACCGACTCCGGCGTTCTCACCGTGGCCGGCCCGAGCCGCTTCGAAACCAGCGCGATCGATGCCGTCGTCACACTCGACCAGATTGCCCTTGGCGGCCCCGTGCTTTTGTTTACGCATGGCGCCGCCGGTCATGCCACCCTGGCCAATGCCGGGGCTCTTGAACTCGCCGGAGGCGCGGTCGGGGGCGACCTTTCCGCTACCGCCACCGGTGGCAGCCTGACCGATTCCGGCCCGCTCGCGGTCGACGGGGAGGGACGCTTCACCGCCGTGGGAGGAAACGTCGGTCTCGCATTTCTCGATGTCGCCGGCCCGATCGAAGTGACGGCGCTTTCTCCCGGCGCGACGGCCAATTTGGTCAATGCCTCGGCGGTGGACCTGGCCGCGGCCGGGGTCGCGGGGCGGCTTTCGGTCCATGCCCTCGCCGGATCGCTGACCGACAGCGGTGCCGTGACCGCCGGCGACGGGGCCGTTTTCCAAACTTCCGCTCCCGGTGCGGTCATCGACCTGGACCAGCTTAACATCACCGGACCGGTGACGCTCTTCACGGCCGGGTCCGCCGGCCATGCCACGCTCGTCAATGCCGGCGCCCTTGAGTTGGCCGGTGGCCTTGTCGAAGGCGACCTCAGCGCCACCGCCCTCAGCGGCAATCTCACCGGAGGAGGATTCGCCGTCACCGGGGCGGGTCGTTTCGAAACCATGGCCGCGGGAGCGCAGGTGGATCTGGGGCCGGTCGACATCGGCGGGCGTATCTCCGGGGCCACCTCCGGTTCCACCGGCTCGTATTCAATTGTCAATCACGGCAACACCCTGCTCGGCAATCTCGCCGTCGGCGGAACGCTTTCGGTCGAATCCACCGCCGGCAGCATTCGCGACGACGCTACGGTGCAGGCGGCGGGAGGCGCGGTTTTCCGGACACTGCAGGCCGATGAAACCATCGAGCTGGATTCGCTCGATGTGGCCGGCGCGCTCTCGGTTTTCACCGTCGGTGCGGGTGGTGACGCCACGCTGCGCAATGCCTCGGCCGGCGGCACCGTTCTCGGCGCGGGTCACGTCGGGGGCGGCTTCGACCTCGTGGTGGTGAACGGCGGGCTGACCGATGCGGCGACGCTCCGGGTGGACGGAAGCACCCGGCTCGAGCTGATCAATGGCACCGTGACCGCCAATCTCGATCAGGTCGATCTGCGCGGCCCGGTCTCGCTCTTTGCGGCCGGGGCGGGAAATGACTTCACTTTGGTCAATGCCGGAACCCTGGGCTTCGACACGGTCTTCGTCGGCCGGGACTTGGTAGCGGCCGCCCTGGCCGGTGATCTGCTGGCAAGCGGATTGCTGAACATCGGCCGCGACGCCACCCTGGCGGCTCTGGCGCCGGGCAGGGAAATCGACGCGGCCACGGTGGTGGTCGGTGGTATCCTAAACCTCACTACAGCAGCCGGCGGCGATGCCCGGATCCTATCCGGCGCGGATCTGGAGCTGGGTTCTGTCGATGTGGGCGGCGACTTCGGATTGGTCCTGCAGAGCGGCAGCCTAACCGGGACTGCGCCTGTGCAGGTGGCGGGGATGACCGCGCTGGCGGCCCAAGCGCCGGGCGCATCCCTGCGGCTGGATCAACTCGACTCCGTCGGCCCGGTTATCGTGCAAACTTCCGGAGTCGGAGCAGATGTGCGTTTGGCCGGTCCGGCGGGCATGGAGCTGGGCGCAGCCTCCGTCGGCGGTCATCTCTCGGTCGAGGTTTTCGGCGGGGACCTGGTGGCCGACACCGGCCGGATCGAATCCGTGGACGGGGTGGACCTGTTCAACCGCCACTCCGGCGGTATCATCCGGGCCGAGGAGATCGAAACCGGCGGCCCCATCCGCATCGAAACCACGGGTCCCGCCGGGCACGCACGGTTGATCAACCATTTTTCCGGAGGAACCGACTTGGCGGCAGCCGAGGTCGCTGGCGATTTGGAAGTCGATTCACCCGGCGGCCTGTTGGTCGCGGCAGGTCCGGTCCGGGTTACGGGAGAGGCCACCTTTCGGGCTCCCGGCGGTGGCGGACTGGACCTGGCGGCGCTCGAGGTGGCGGGGCTGCTTCATCTCGAAACCGGCGGTCCGGCCGGCGACGCCATTGTTCGCAATCTCGTTTCTACGCTCTTGGGTGATGTTTCCATCGCGGGTCGGCTCGAGCTGACCGGGGCGGCCGGCGGGATCTCCGGCGGTCGTCCGGTGGTGGTGGCCGAAGACCTTCACCTCCGTGCCGAGGCCGGCGGTTCCGTGGATTTGTCCGACCTTTCGGTGGGCGGGAGTCTTTCCTTTGAAACCGTTGGCGGGGGTTCCGTCGACCTGAGGCATGCGGGGGATCTTCTTCTTGGGGCCTCGACCGTTTCGGGCGACCTCGACCTCGTGGTCGACGGAGGTGGCCTGAGCGGACCGGATCCACTCACCGTGGCCGGCGATGTGCGGCTGGAACTGACCGATGCCGACCATGCGATTTCCCTACAGGCGCTCGACGCGGGCGGGAGCCTGGCCCTGCATACCAGCGGGGGTGGCGGCGATGCCAGCATCCGCACACCCGGCTCCCTGCTGCTGGATGCCGCGACCGTCGGGGGTGCTCTCCGGCTGGAAATCGGCGGCGCCAGTCTGGCCAATCAGGCGGCCCTCCATGTCGGGGGCCTGACCCGGATCGAATTTTTGATTCCGGGCGCATCCTTGAATCTCACCGCCGCCGACCTCGCGGGGCCATTTTCCCTTGCCGCCTCCGGCCCCGGATTCACGGGCATCCTCGACAGCCCGGGCACCCTTGATCTCGGGCAAATTTCGGCCGGCGGGGATTTCAACATTACGGCAGCCGACGGGATTTCCTCCAGCGGTCCGGTCGAAGTCGATGGCATCCTCGCTCTCACCACCGGCGCGGCCGGTGCGGGGATCGACCTCGCCACGCTGGAGTCGGCCGGCCGGCTCGATCTGACCATCGCGGCCGGCGGCGACGCCACCATCGACTCGGCCCAGCGACTGGTCTTCGGCCCCGGCCAGATCGGTGGCGATCTGACTGCTCTCGCGCGCACCGGCGGCATGGAATCAACCGGGTCTTTGACCGTGGCCGGGGATCTTGATTTCGAAGCCCGGGGCGGCGGATTTGGCATCGAAATCACCGATACAACCGTCGGCGGGGTGATCCGCCTGTCCACCCAAGGGCCGTCCGGCCACGTCAGTATTGTCGGACCGGATACCGTGGCCCTGGGCGCCGGCAATATTGGCGGCGACCTCTTCGTCCGCTCCACCGCGGGCGCGATCAGCACCGTGGCCGCCCTTGCCGTGAGCGGAGATGCGATTTTCGAAGCCCCGGCGGCGGCTGGTCAGGTGGACCTGCAGCACCTTGGGGTGGGCGGATCACTCGGTGGGCTCAGTGGAGCGGACTTCTCCATCCTCCACCAAGGGGCGCTCACCCTGGACACACTCTCAGCCGGCGGCGTGCTGGCCATCGAAGCGGTTAACGGTGGCATCGTCGGTCCCGGCCGGGTGGAAGCGGGCGGCGATCTTCGCCTCACCACTTCGGGCACGGGCGGCGCCGTGACCCTCGCCGATGCGTCTTCCGGCGGCCAGCTGACACTCCAGACTGGGGGCACGGGTGGTCACGCCACGCTCGTCTTCGATGGCCCGGTTGTTTTCGCCGCCTCTTCCGTGGGCGGCAACCTCGATCTGACGGCGAACGGCGGGGTAGGGAATGCGGCTCCAGTGCGGGTTGAGGGAACCTCCCGGATCGAGACGACTCCATCGGGCGCGGGGATCGATCTGGAGGATTTCCTCGCCACCGGCGGCGCCGGCTTCTTCACCTCCGGTCCCGGGGGCGACGTGCGGCTGGTCAATCCAGCCACCCAGGCTTTGGTCACAACTTCCACCATCGGGGGAGCGCTGCATGTGGAAGCCGATGGTATCCATCTTTCGGGGACCATTGAGACCGCCGGCGATCAGTCTTACCTCTTTGGCGCTTCCGGCCGGCTTTCCCTGCCCGAAGCCTTGGTCGCAACCGGGGGCGATCTCCGTTTCAACGCCCTCGACACGCGCGGTGACAATCCCTTCCGCGGGAGCCTCGACATCCCGTTCGAGGCGACGATCTTCAGCCTCGACCCGTCCCGTGCGGTCCTTCTGCGGGGTAACCACGTGGTCATGGGCAGAAATGAAAAACTCAGTATTGGAGGGGCTGCGGTGGACGGTCTCAGCCTGCGGGTGGAAGCAGCGACGGACGCTGTTTTCGGCGATCTCAATGCCCATGGCCGCATCGAGGTCGAAGCGGGCAGTGAGATCGTCTTTATCGGCCGCCCGCCTGCGCCCGTCCGCCAAGCCGACGGCACCCTGGGTGAAGATGACGGCGGCACGGACATTGTCGCCCGCGATTTGATCTTGAACCGGCCCATCACCCTCTTCAATCCGCCTGATCTGGCCGCGCTGCCGCAGTCGTTTATCTTCGCTGGCACCGATGGTGCGCTTGCCAACGAGACGGTCCGAAATGATCCCCGGATCAGCCTGCGGGCGCAGATTTCCTTCCCCGCCAACTGGGAAGTAGCCGGACCCGGAGGCGGAACGTTTGTCCTCGACCTGATCGCGGAGGGTGCCGCACCCGACAACATTTCGGAAGCGATCGCGGCCGCCACCCCCACGACCCAAATCGCGGTGCCGGTGCAGACCGACATCTCCGAAGCCCTCCGTGAGGAGCTGGCCCGGATCGGCATCTACGCCCGGCCCAACGAGTTCAACGAAGTTTTCCAAGGCCTGCTCGGGCACGTGACCTTCCTGCAGATCATCACCCGCGAGCAGGCGCGGCCCAGCGACTACCTCGTCGCCGCAGGTCGGATCGCCGAGGATGCCGTCCGCTCCGCTCTGGAAGTTTATTACCGCTTGTTTTGGGAGCGCGATGCCGACGGCACCCTGCGCCGCAGCCTGGTTAATGAAGTCAGCCAGGCCCTGGCGGATGCGCATGAAGCGTTTCTGGATCAGGAGGCGGAGTTTGATCCCGCCGCCTTTCGCGCCTGGGTCGAGGCCGCCCCTGGTGACAGCGTGCGGGCGGAGGCGGCCCGCATCCTCGGGGACTTCCAGCTCCTCTTCGACCGGATTGCCTTCATCGGGCTCACGCCAAAGGAAATCGAAATCTCCCAGAATGAACTGCTGCGCTCCATCCGGGTTCCGGGACTGACGGCTCGCATGCTGCTCGAAACCATCCAAGCCGGGCGGCCCTCCCTGGCTATGGCTGAAGCGGAAAAATCGCGCCCGACTTTTTTCGGCGTTGACCGGCGACGCACAAACCCTTGATCTAACGACGCTTTCCACAGTGGCCACCGCATTTGAAACCTTGCTCAACCCTGTTTCTGCAGAAAATCCTTGTGGAGAGGATTTGGAGTACGATGCCCGTCTGGCGGAGTTGCGTACAGCGGCCGCCGGCAAGCCCGAATCCGAAGTCGGCGGCCAAATCATCCCCGCCGAGGAGCCAAATTGGAACAAGGTGCTCGAGCTGGGTGAGGAGTTGATGGGGCGCTCCAAAAACATGGAAGTCGCCTTGATCCTCTGCCTCGCCGCGATGGTGAAGGAAGGTCTGCCCGGGCTGCGTTCCGGATTCGAGTTGCTCTCCGGCCTGGTGACCAACTTCTGGGATGACTGCTGGCCGAAACTCGATCCCGATGAGCCCGAGTCGGACCGTTTCATCGAGCGGACCAACCTGCTGGAGAACCTCTCCCGCGAAGTCGGCAGCTACGGCGACCCGATCCGCTTCATTGCCCGCCTTCGGAAGGTGCCTCTGGCCCGGTCCCGTTCCCTCGGGGTGGTCACCTCCGGCGCCATTCACGGCCTTCGCAGCGGCGGTTCCGCCCCGGCCGATGATTCGGACGAGGAGTCGGCGAAGCCGGCCGGCCTCGACGAAGCCCAGGTGCGTGCCATTTTTTCGGATACGGAACCGGAGGAGCTTGCGGCCAACCGGGAAAGCGCCGCCGCCGTTCTCACCTTGGCGACCGACTTGGAAGCCCGTCTCGGCGAAGCCTGTGGCGAGTCCAACGCTCCCAATTTCGGACCCTTGCTGGCGGAGCTGAAGTTTATTCACCGTTGCTTCGCCGACTTTGCCGGAGGGGACGCAGAGGCTGCTCCGGGAGAAACGGACGCCGGGGAGGAATCCGCCGCCGCTGCCGGAGCGGCTCCCCGCTCCGCCCCTCCCGGTGAAATCCGGTCCCGCGAAGACGTGCTTCGTGCACTCGATAAAATCGTGGCCTATTACGAGAAAAACGAACCCAGCAGCCCCCTGCCTTTTTTCCTCAAACGCTGCCGCAAACTCGTTTCCAGTGATTTCCTCTCCATCATCCGCAATCTCTCTCCCGATTATGAGAGCGAGTTCAGCAAAATCCTTGATGCCCCTCGCGACGAGGAGTAGACTCAGCCCCAGTATCGCCAACCACAACCTTTGATCCAGTTCTTTATGGCCAGTAGCAGCAGTCAGAAATTCATCGCCCGCAACCGGGCGCCCCGTGTCCAGATCGAGTATGATGTGGAATTGTACGGTGCCGAAAAAAAGGTGGAGCTCCCCTTTGTCATGGGGGTTATGTCCGATCTGTCCGGCAAATCCGAGGTCCCGCAGCCCGGCCTCGCCGAGCGCAAATTTCTTGAAATCGACATCGATAACTTCGACCAGCGGATGAAGGCCTACAAACCGAGAGTGGCCTTCGCCGTGCCCAACACCCTCACCGGAGAAGGCAACCTCAGTGTCGATGTCACCTTCGAGAGCATGGACGACTTTTCGCCCGACGCCATCGCCCGCAAAGTCGAGCCGCTGCGCAAGCTCCTCGAAGCCCGCACCCAGCTCTCCAATCTCATGACCTACATGGACGGAAAGGACGGCGCCGAGGAGCTTATCGGCAAACTGCTCAAGGATCCCGAACTGCTCAAATCACTCGCCGCCTCCGCCAAGCCCGCCGAGGAGGAGAAAAAAGAGGAATAAACCATGTCCGACGCCAATCCCCAACAACAAGCCGGTGCAGCACCCGAAACCCTTGAGGTTTCTGAATTCGAGTCACTTCTTAACAAGGAGTTCAAACCGCGGACCGACTCCGCGAAAGAGGCGGTCGGCAACGCCGTCAAGACCCTCGCTTCCCAAGCCTTGGCCGACACCGCCCTGGTTTCCGACGACGCCCTCAAAACAATCGAGGCGATCATTGCAGAGATCGACCGCAAGCTCTCCGAGCAGATCAACCACATCCTCCACCACGAGGATTTCCAGAAGCTGGAAGGCTCCTGGCGCGGCCTGCACCATCTCGTCACGAATACCGAAACCGATGAAAAGCTGAAGATCCGTGTCTTTAACATCTCGAAAAACGAGCTGGGTAAAACGCTGAAGAAGTTCAAGGGGGCGGCCTGGGACCAGAGCCCGCTCTTCCGCAAGATCTACGAAGACGAGTTCGGCACCCCCGGCGGTTCTCCCTATGGTGCCCTCGTCGGTGATTTCTACTTCAACCATTCCCCGCCGGATGTGGAAATCCTCAAGGGCATGGCCCAAATCGCGGCCGCCGCCCACGCCCCCTTCATCACCGGCACCGATCCCGGGCTGCTCAACATGGAGTCCTGGCAGGAGCTGAGCAATCCCCGCGATCTGACCAAGATCTTCCAAACCGCCGAGTATGCTCCTTGGAACTCACTGCGCGAGTCGGAGGATGCCAAGTATCTCGGGATGGCGATGCCCCGCTTCCTTTCGCGCCTTCCCTATGGGGCCAACACCCTGCCGGTGGAAGGCTTCGCCTTTGAAGAAGACACGGAAGGCGCCGATCACAGCAAATACACTTGGGCCAACGCCGCCTATGCCATGGCGACCAACATCACCCGGGCCTTCAAACTCTACGGCTGGTGCGCCCGCATCCGCGGCGTGGAGAGCGGCGGCATGGTGGAAGGACTGCCCTGCCACACCTTCCCGACCGATGATGGCGGTGTCGACATGAAGTGCCCGACCGAGATTGCCATCACCGACCGCCGCGAGGCGGAGCTGGCCAAGAATGGCATGATGCCGCTCTCGCACTGGAAAAACACCGACTATGCTGTTTTCGTCGGCGCCCAATCCCTGCACAAGCCGGCGGTTTACGACGATCCCGACGCCACCGCCAACGCCAACCTCGGGGCGCGGCTGCCCTATCTCTTCGCCACTTGCCGCTTCGCTCATTATCTGAAGTGCCTCGTGCGCGACAAGATCGGCAGCTTCAAGGAGCGTGCGGACATGCAACGCTGGCTCAACGATTGGATCAAGCAGTTCTGCGTGGACAGCTCCAGCGCCAGCGAAACCGTCAAAGCCCAGCGGCCGCTGGCCGATGCCGAAGTCGTGGTCGAGGAAGTCGAGGGCAACCCCGGCTACTACACTTCAAAATTCTATCTGCGGCCCCATTACCAGCTGGAAGGCCTGACGGTCTCGCTCCGCCTTGTCTCCAAGCTGCCCTCCGCCAAAGGAGGCTGAGATTAATTTCATTCTCCGGCTTCTTCTCAATCGGGGCCGGGTGAAAACCCATCAGCAATCTGATACCGGCAATCACGGGCCTGCGGCCCACCAATCCAACCACCACATTACACCTTAAAGGAGATACTTATCATGGCAGTAGACATGTTTCTTGATCTTGGGAAAGAAATTTCCGGCGAATCGATGGACAAAAAGCACAAGGGCACGATCGATGTCCTTGCCTGGAGCTGGGGAGCATCCAACTCCGGCACCTTCCACGTGGGCGGAGGCGGAGGTGCCGGCAAAGCGAATTTTCAGGACATTTCCGTCACCAAGTATGTCGACAAAGCAACCCCCAAACTGCTCCTGTACTGCGCCAACGGAGATCACCTCGATCAAGCCGTCCTGACGGTTCGAAAAGCCGGCAAGAATCCGCTCGAGTATATCAAGATCACCATGAAGAAGGTTCTGGTCACTTCTCTCAGCACCGGAGGATCGGGAGGCGAAGACCGTCTGACTGAAAACATCTCGCTTAATTTCGCCCAAGTCCAGGTGGACTACGTGGAGCAGAAACCGGACGGAAGCGGTCATCCCCCGGTGGCCTTCACTTGGGATATCGCGGCCAACGCCAGCGACTGATCCGGGCCTTGCCCGCAACCCCGGGCACCAAGCCAAAACTTGGTGCCCCGTTTTTATTCCATGTCACTTTCCGCCGAAGAGTTCGTCAAAGCGGGTCAACTCGACCCTGCCCTCGAATCCCTCCAGAACGAAATCAGAAAAAACCCAGGGGATGCCGCCCGTCGGATCTTCCTGTTTCAACTGCTCTCGGTCTTGGGCCAGTGGGACCGGGCCGCCAATCAGCTCCAAGTCATCGACGGCCTCGGTTCGCAGGGCAAAATGCTGGCTGCGATCTTTGCCCCGCTCGTCAACCTTGAGCGACTACGGCTCAAGGTGTTCACGGAAGGGAGGACGCCGCTCGTCTTCGGTGAACCGGCGGAATGGGTGGCCTGGCTGGTCGAAGCCAACCGGCTCAATGCCACCGGGCATGCCGATGCTGCCGCCAAGCAGACCGAAAAAGCGCTCGAAGCAGCCCCCGCCGTCGCGGGCACCCTCAACGGCGCCGCCTTTCCTTGGCTGGCGGACATGGACAGCCGCCTCGGGCCCGTGCTGGAGGCCTATATTGACAACAAGTACTACTGGATTCCGGTGACGGCGATCCGGGCGATCGCGGCCGAGCCGCCACACGACCTGCGCGATCTGGTCTGGTTTCCGGTGCAGTTCACCTTTGCCACCGGGGGCCAGATGAGCGGCCACCTCCCGGTACGCTATCCGGGGTCCGAGTCCAGTGAAGACGACGCCATCCGGCTGGCCCGCAAGACCGAGTGGAAGGAGGCCGCCCCGAATTATTACCTCGGCCTCGGCCAGCGGCTTTTCGCCACCGATTCCGCCGAGACGCCTTTGCTCGAGCTTCGCTCCCTCACCTTCTCCAATGGCTGAGCTGACCCCCTTGGACCGCGTCCAGCCCTGTCTGCTGGATCGGCTGACCGACGAGGATCCCGGCAACCGCCAGGAGAGCCGGTCCCAGAGGGTGGTTTCCTTGCGAAGATTTCGGGAAGGGGTGTTGCGGGATCTGCGCTGGCTGCTCGCCTCGCATCCCGGGGTGGATGAAGAGGAGCTGGAGCGACATCCGGAGCTGAAGACTTCGGTCATCAACTATGGTATCCGCGATCTGGCCGGCCAGATGCTGGAAAAGGCCGATGCCGGGGCGTTGGAGCGGCTTGTCAGCGAGGCCATCCTGCGTTTCGAGCCCCGCATTATTCCGCGCAGCCTGAAGGTGAGCTATCTCGGTTCGACCGCCGGTCGCAGCCAGGGCAATCCCCTCCGGCTGGATTTCGAAATCAAAGGGGACCTCTGGGCCGAACCGCTGCCGGAAACCTTTCTGGCGCGAACGGAGATCGACCTGGAGACGGGCGAATGCAATCTCAGGATTTGAATCATGGATCCGCGCTTCCTACGGTTTTACCAGGACGAACTGCAGTTCATCCGAGAGCACGCCGGAGAGTTTGCGCGGGAGTTCCCCAAGATCGCCGGTCGCCTCGCGCTTGATCCCGACGGCAAGGAAATCTGTCCCGATCCATTTGTGGAGCGCCTCTTGGAGGGGTTCGCTTTCCTCACGGCCCGCATCCAGCTCAAATACGATTCCGAGTACCCGCGGTTCACGCAGGCGTTTTTTGACACCCTTCTGCCGCAGTACCTGGCGCCGCTGCCTTCCATGGCGGTGTTGCGCTTCGAGCCCGATCTCGGCGAGGGCGCCCTCGCGGAGGGCTTCCCCATCCCCGCCGGCACGGTCCTGAGGTCCAACATCGGCAAGGACGAGCGCACCGCCTGCGAGTTCAGAACCGGTCAGGCCATGACCTTGTGGCCGCTGCGCATCGGGGAGGTGCGCTACCTGACCCGCGATGCCGCCACTCTCAACCTGCCCGCGGCGCAGGGCCACCGTTCCATCATTCAACTGCGGCTGCAGACCACCGCCGGGCTCAAGTTTTCCGACCTCTCGCTGGATCACCTCGACATCTACATTCGGGGAGGGGAGTCGCTGGCCAACCGGATCGGCGAGCAGCTCTTTGCCCGCACTCGCCGAGTGGTGGGCCGGCCCGGCGAGCAGCGCAAAGGGAGCGGGACAGACCTGCCTCGGGGAGCGATCCGCCGGCTCGGATTGTCGAGCGAGGAGGCCCTACTGCCGCACTGCCCGCGGACCCACGAAGGTTTTCGGCTTCTGCGTGAGTATTTTGCCTTTCCGGCCAAGTTTCACTTCTTCCGCATCGCGAACCTGGCCCCGCTGATCAAAGCCTGTCCGGGCACCACGCTCGATCTTTTCTTCTGCGCCGACGCCGCCGATCCACTGCTCGAAGGCCAGTTGGACGCCTCCATCCTGGAGTTGTTCTGCGTGCCGGCGATCAACTTGGTTTCGAAGCGGATGGACCGCATTAATCTGGAACGCAAGGCCTCCGAGTACCACCTCGTGGTCGACAAAACCCGCTCGCTGGACTACGAGGTTTACCGGCCCGAAAGGGTGGTCGGGATCGGGGTGCGCACCGATGAAGAGGTGGACTTCCGCCCCTTTTACTTTTCCTCCCGCAAGTATGACGGCGAAAGCTATTATACCCTGCGGCGAAGTCCCCGGCTCCTGACCGCGTCGGAGCGACGGTTTGGCAAAGTCTCCCGCTACACCGGTTCGGAAGTGTTTCTGAGCTTGGTTACTCCCGATGGCAAACCGGGGCAGACCGACCTTCGCCAGCTCTCGATTTCGGGACTGTGCACCAACCGCCACCTTCCGCTCACGCTCTCGGTGGGCGCCGGGCGCAGCGATTTCTACCTCGATTCGGGAGGTCCCATCGAGGCGATCCGCTGTATCTCCGGGCCGACTACGCCCGCGCCCTCGCCGGTGGAAGGGGAATTCATCTGGCGGCTGGTGAGCCACCTCTCGCTCAACCATTACTCGCTGGCCGACACCGAAAACGGCTCCGGTGTGGCCGCCCTGCGGGAACTCATCCAGCTCTACCTCAAGTCGGACTCTCCCGGAGCGGATGCCCAAGTCCAGGGCATTCGTTCGGTGGGCAATCGGACGGTGGTGCGGCGGCTGGATGTTCCGGGCCCGATCGCCTTCGGCCGGGGCCAGGAGGTGACGGTTGAATTCGACGAAAGCCTCTACGAAGGCTCGGGGGTGTTTTTCCTCGGATCGATTCTGGAGCGTTTCTTCGCCCAGTATGTTTCGATCAACTCATTTTCGGAAACGGTGATCCGCTCCCAGCAGCGCGGAGAATTGATACGATGGCCACTCCAAACGGGACGCAAACCGATCCTTTGAAGGAGCGCGAAGACCTCCTTCCCGGACCTTCCGATGATTTTCTGGAGGCGGTGCGGCGCTTGCAGCGCGCCTTTCCCCGCGCTCCCGCGGTCGGCGCCGCACGGCGCCTGCGGGAGGAACACCTGCGGTTTCGCAGCGAGCCCCGCCTTGCTTTTGCTCCCGGAACCATCGCCGGCTCGGAGCTGGACGAAGTCCGCCGACTGATCGTGGTGACGGTGCGGTTCATGGGATTGCTGGGGCCGAACGCGCCCATGCCGCTGGTCCTGGCCGAGCATGCCCTCGATCGCCGGCGCCACGCCGATGATCCGACTCTGGTCCGCTTTCTTGATCTCTTTCACCACCGTCTCATCTCACTCTTTTTCCGGGCTTGGGCTTTGAACAACCAGGCCGTCGACTTCGAAAGCCGGGAGGAGTTTCGCTTTGGCCGGTTTGTCGGCGCCTTTGCCGGGATCGGTCTCGAAAGCAGCCGCCATCGCGACAGTATTTCCGACGGAGCCAAGCTCTACTTTGCCGGGCGCCTGGCCGCCGGGCCCAAAAGTGCGGACGGTCTCGAAGCGCTCCTCGCCGAGTTTCTCGAAGTTCCGGTGCGCGTGCTTTGCTTTCAAGGCCATTGGCTCGATTTACCGGAAGAAAACCGCCTTCGCCTGGGCTCGCCTTCGACTGGCGAACTGGGCCGTACGACTATCGTGGGCGCCAAGGTCTGGGATGCGCAGCTGAAGTTCCGGCTCCGGGTCGGTCCGGTCAACGGGGATGAACTGGAAGCCTTCATTCCGGTGGGGAAGGCCTTCGCGCAGATCCGCGACTGGGTTCGCCTCTACACTGGAGGCTCCTTGCTTTGGGATCTGCAGATCACCGTGCGCCGTGAAACCGTCCCCCCGATCCAGCTCGGCCGGAGCGGACGCCTCGGCTGGTCCACTTGGCTGGGATCCGACCGCTCCCCGGGCGTGCTCGACAACCTCGTCATCCATCCGCCCGCGGCCTGAAGCCCCCTTTCTCTCTCCCTTCAACTCCAACCAACATGGCTGAAATCAAACGCTCCACCCTCTTCGGCAAACTAAACCCCATCTGCTACAAAGCGGTTGAGGGCGCCACCGTCTTCTGCAAGCTGCGCGGCAATCCCTACGTCGAGCTGGTCCACTGGCTCCACCAGCTCATCCAGCTCCAGGACTCCGACCTCCACCGCATCATCCGGCACTACGGCCTCGATCCCTCCCGCCTGGCCTCCGACTTCACCACCGCGCTCGATGCGCTCCCCCGGGGTGCAACTTCCATATCCGACCTTTCCCCGCACCTTGAAGAAGCGGTCGAGCGGGCCTGGGTTTTTTCGTCCTTGCTTTTTGGTGACACCAAAGTCCGAACCGGCTACCTGCTCTTCGGGCTGCTCAAAACCCCCGGCCTCAAAAACGTGCTCCTGGGTATTTCGAAGGAGTTCGGCAAAATCGGGGCGGAGAAGCTTTCCGACGAGCTGCCCGGGATCATTTCCGGTTCCCCGGAGGAGCGCGAGGGTGCTTCCGATGGTTCCCACACGGCCGCCGCGCCGGGCGAGGCCAGCGGAGCGATGGCCCCCGCCCAGATGGGCAAACAGGAGGCTCTGAACAAATTCTCCACCGACCTCACCCAGCAGGCCCGCGACGGCAAGATCGACCCGGTGCTCGGGCGCGACGAGGAAATCCGCCAGATCGTCGACATCCTCATGCGCCGCCGGCAGAACAACCCCATCCTCACCGGCGAGGCCGGGGTGGGGAAGACCGCGGTGGTCGAAGGGTTCGCCCTCAAGATCGCTTCCGGCGATGTGCCTCCGCCGCTCAGGGAGGTTACCCTGCGCACGCTAGATCTCGGGCTCCTCCAGGCCGGAGCGAGCATGAAGGGGGAGTTCGAAAACCGGCTTCGGCAGGTCATCGACGAAGTCCAGTCCTCCGCCAAGCCCGTCATCCTTTTCATCGACGAAGCCCACACCCTCATCGGCGCCGGGGGCCAGGCCGGCCAGGGCGATGCCGCCAATCTCCTCAAACCTGCGCTCGCCCGCGGCACGTTGCGCACCATCGCCGCCACCACCTGGGCAGAGTACAAGAAGTACTTCGAGAAGGATCCCGCCCTTACCCGGCGCTTCCAGGTCGTCAAGATCGAGGAACCCTCCGAGGCCAAGGCCATCGTCATGCTCCGCGGCATCAATCCCGTCC
>REEB01000016.1 GCA_007695295.1 Puniceicoccaceae bacterium | reverse complement strand
ATCGATATCCGCAACCGCCTCTACCAAGTCGATCCCAACGACGAGGAAAGCTACACCGAACTGCTCACCCACTTCCTCCGCGAGCGCGATTCCGCCAACCTCGTCCGCCTCTACACCCGGCGGGTCGACACCCGGCGGGACGACTACGAGGCCCGCAACAACCTCGCGCTGCTCAGCCTCCTCCAAAACCTCAACCTCGGCCGCGCTTTCACTCTGGCCCAGGACTCCTTCCGCCATGACCGGGCCAACCCCTACTACCGCACCACCTACGCCTTCGCGCTCCTCCGCCAGAACCGCGCCGGTGAAGCCCTCGAAATCATCGAGGCCATCCCCACCAACCAACTCCGCGAACCCAATCGCGCCCTCTATTACGCCGCCATTCTCGCCGCCAACGAACGCGCCGAAGACGCCCGCGCCTACCTCGGCCTCGTCCGCCCCGAAAACCTCTTCCCGGACGAGCAACGCCTCCACCGCACCGTCCAGCTCCAAATCGAACAACTCCGCAACTGACACGGGACTCCGTCTCGGTAGGGCGCGTCCCACCCCGTAGCTGACGTCGTCAGACGGCAGTCCTCCAGCCCTCGCTCGGAGCACCGCGGAGAGCGAGGGCTGTCACGCCGCAGTCCGCTTGCGGCGAAGGCGGACCACGCCCTGCCTCGTCACCTCGGCAGCTACACCCCGCGTCCCACCCCGTAGCTGACGTCGTCAGACGGCAGTCCTCCAGCCCTCGCTCGGAGCACCGCGGAGAGCGAGGGCTGTCACGCCGCAGTCCGCTTGCGGCGAAGGCGGACCACGCCCTGCCTCGTCACCTCGGCAGCTACACCCCGCGTCCCACCCCGTAGCTGACGTCGTCAGACGGCAGTCCTCCAGCCCTCGCTCGGAGCACCGCGGAGAGCGAGGGCTGTCACGCCGCAGTCCGCTTGCGGCGAAGGCGGACCACGCCCTGCCTCGTCACCTCGGCAGCTACACCCCGCGTCCCACCCCGTAGCTGACGTCGTCAGACGGCAGTCCTCCAGCCTTCGCTCGGAGCTCCGCGGAGAGCGAAGGCTGTCACGCCGCAGTCCGCTTGCGGCGTAGGCGGACCCCTGTAGGCGGACCCCTTTTCCCGTCACAATTAAAAAATTGATCAAGACCCGCACCTGTGGTCCGATTGATCCTGTTGCATGGGGAACGCATTCGATCGACCGGCTGATCCGCCGGTCAACGCTTTGAGCACGGCTGAAACCACCGCCGAGGACCACCGCTGGTACTGCCTTCGGGCCAAGGTTCGCCGTGAACATTTGGCCGCATCCTGCCTCCACTCCCGGGCCGGGCTCACCACCTATTGCCCCCGCATCACCCTCGAGCGCCGCACCGTCCACGGTCCCCGCCCGTTCACCGAGTCCCTCTTTCCCGGCTACTTCTTCGCCCGCTTTTCCCTCGCCGAACACTTCCGGCTCGTCCTCGCCTCCCAGGATGTCACCGGGGTGGTCCGCTTCGGCCTCTCCATCCCGGAGCTGCCCGCGTCGCTCATCGCCGACCTCCGCCAACGCATCGGCGAGCATCCCCTCACCCTCCCCCCCGCCGGCTTCCAAGCCGGGGACTGGGTCGAAGTCATCTCCGGCGCCTTTCTCGGCTCCAGCGGTCGGGTCATCCGGTGGGACCGTGCCGCCGACCGGGTCAGCCTCCTCCTCGACTTCCTCGGCCAGGAAGTGGCCGTCTCCTTTCCCGCCCGCCAGCTCCGTTCCCCGGCCCCCCGCGCCATCCCCGGCGCGCTCGCCGCCCGCTGATCCGGAACGCCTCCTGCTGTCGGGCGAAACCATTGCATCAAGATTCATCCCGACGGTCTTGCCGGCTCCACCCGGCAAACGGCCACGGGCGGCAGCATGCCCGCTTCCCGCCCCCCCGTAGCTGCCGTCGTCAGACGGCGGGATGCACCCTTCGCACCGCCCTTGTGGTAGGGCGTGATCGCCGAGCACGCCGCTTCTCCCTTTCCGCCGCAAGGGAGCAAGATGTTCCCGCTACTATGCCCGCCCCGCGCGCGCTGACTCCAGCATCCCGGAGGGATGCCAGCCTGTAGCCGGTGGTTGAGCGCAGCGACACCACCGGATACACGCCCATCTACAAACGCACCCCGGCAGGGGTGCCAGCAAATCCCCCGCCAGCCCTTGCCCGCCATTGCTTGACCCACCCGATATAGCTACTTACGTATCTACTAATGAAAATCGCCAAACTTTTTCGCACCGGCGGCTCCATGGCGGTACGCCTCCCCAAGGCCTGGGTCAGGGATGCCAGTGAAGTCGTTATGGAGCGGACCGGGGACGCCATCATTATCCGTCCCAGGAAGCGAACTCTGCAGGACCTCGCTCGTGAGTGCCAAAACCTGGACGGCCGTTTTCCCGATCCCCTTCCACAAACCCGCTCCGGCGCCAGAGTCGATCTCCGGTCCTGACGGATGGCATCCCCACGGGAAGAGCAGCCCGTCATCATGCTTGATACCTCGGCCTGCGTGGAAGTCCTGCGCGGCCGCCCGCCTCCCCGCCGCATTGCGGCTCGGAGCTGCTCCGTCAGCACCATCGTTCTTGCCGAGCTCTGGGGTGGCGTCTTTCACCGCGGGGGTCCCAATGAAGAACGAAAGCTCCAACTCCTCCTGGAAACCGTCGCCATCATCGACTTCGATGCCGCCTGCGCCCGGGAAACCGGTCGGATCCTCGGCCTGCTGGCCCAGTCCGGCCAATCCATCGGCGACTTTGACGCCCAGATCGCGGGCCATGCCCTTCACCTCAAAGCCACCCTCGTAACCCTCAATCTCAAACACTTCGAACGCGTCCCCGGTCTCCACCTTCTGCCTTGGCGCACCAACTGACTCCCCGCGTCCCCCGACCCCGCCTCGTCACCTCGGCAGCTACGTCTCCGTCTCCCGACCCCCACCTCCCGTTTCCCGCCCCCCTTGTGGTAGGGCGTGATCGCCGAGCACGCCGCTTCCCCCGACCCCGCCTCGTCACCTCGGCAGCTACGTC
>REEB01000078.1 GCA_007695295.1 Puniceicoccaceae bacterium | reverse complement strand
GCACTTCGTTTCATACCCGCAATGGAATCGTCCGCGCCGTGGACGGCGTCTCCTTCCACCTCGAATCCGGGGAAACGCTCGGCATTGTCGGCGAGTCCGGATCGGGCAAATCAGTTACCTGCTACAGCCTCATGGGGCTCATCCCCCAGCCCCCCGGGCGCATCGAGTCGGGCCGGGCGCTCTTCGACAGCATCGACCTCCTCTCTGCCCCGGCCGAAACCGTCCGGCGGATCCGCGGCAAGCGCATCAGCATGATCTTCCAGGATCCGATGACGTCGCTCAACCCCTACCTCCGGATCAGCCGGCAGCTGATGGAGCCGCTGGTCGTCCACGAAGGACTGGACCGCCGCAAGGCCCTCCACCGGGCCATCGCAGCCCTCGAGGAGGTCGGTATCCAGGATGCCCCCAAACGCGTCCATGCCTACCCCCATGAATTCTCCGGCGGCATGCGCCAGCGCGTCATGATCGCCATGGCCCTGATCACCCGGCCCGAGGTGCTCATCGCCGACGAGCCCACCACCGCTCTCGATGTCACCGTCCAGGCCCAGATCCTGGACCTCATCCGGCGCCTCCAAGGCGAGCTGGGCATGGCGGTCATTTTCATCACCCACGACCTCGGAGTCGTCGCCGGACTCTGCGACCGCGTCCACGTCATGTACGCCGGGCGGATCGTGGAAAGCGCCTCCACGGAAAAGGTGTTCAGCCAACCCCGACACCCCTACAACCACGCCCTCCAGCGCTCCATCCCCGCTCTCCAGCCCAAGGGCCGCGATCTCTTCACCATCCCGGGCCTGCCGCCGGATCTCTCCCGCCCCATTCGCGGGTGCCCATTCGCACCCCGCTGCCCCGAGGTCGTCGAGGCCTGCCGCGAAACACCCGTCCGGCTCGCCACCGTCGAGGAAGACCACGAAACCTCCTGCCTCCGCATCCAGAAGGGCGAACTCACCTACTGACGCTCCCGCTTCATGCCCGCCGAAACCCGCCAGCCACCCGACTTCATTCTCGAACTGCAGGAGATCAAAACCCACTTCCCCGTTCAGGAAGGGCTCATTTTCAAGCGGCAGGTCGGCACCGTAAAGGCCGTCGACGGGGTCACCCTCAGCGTCGGCCGCGGCGAGGTCCTGGGGTTGGTCGGCGAGTCCGGCTGCGGCAAATCAACCCTCGCCCGCACCATCCTCCAGCTCCTCCCCGCCACCGAGGGCGCCGTCCTCCTCGAGGGCCGTAACCTCTGCCAAGCCAACCGGGATGAACTCCGCCGCATGCGCGGGCAGGCACAAATGATCTTCCAGGATCCCTACGCCTCCCTCAACCCGCGCATGACGGTCTTTGACGCCCTTGCGGAACCTCTCCTCGTCCACGGCAAGTCCACCCGCTCCAAGGTCGCCCGCGAGGTCGGCGCCCTCATGGAGGCGGTCGGCCTCTCCCCGCGCTACATGCGCAAGTACCCGCATGAATTCTCCGGCGGCCAGCGCCAGCGCATCGCCATCGCCCGCGCCCTCGCCCTCGACCCCGGCCTCATCATCGCCGATGAGCCGGTCTCCGCCCTCGATGTCTCCATCCAGGCCCAGATCCTCAATCTGCTCCAGCGCCTCTGCCGCGAGCGCAACTTAAGCATGATTTTCATCGCCCACGATCTCTCCGTGGTGAAGCACATCTCGGACCGAATCGCGGTCATGTATCTCGGCCGGATCGTGGAAATCGGCCCTTCCGTGGCGGTGATGGAAAACCCTCTCCACCCCTACACCCGTGCGCTCGTATCCGCCATCCCACTACCCGATCCGATCCGGGAACGGGATCGCCGCCGCATCGTCCTCAGCGGCGATCCGCCCTCTCCGCTCAATCCTCCCGCCGGCTGCGCATTCCATCCCCGCTGCCCCTGGGCCGTCGAGGCCTGCTCCCAAGGCATCCCCCCGCTCGATGACCGGGGTAACAACCACCGCGCCGCCTGCATCCGGCTCGACGCCATCGACCCCGCCCGCAGCCCGGGCTGAGCCCGGACCACGTCCATCGCGCCGTCCACCGGCGGGAACCGACCACCACCAACACCTCGCCGGCTTATCCCAGCGCCGTGCGCGGCGCCACCGCGGGCAAAAAGTCCGCGGCGTCCAGCGGGGCAGCATCTTTCCAAAGGCGCTCCACCTGGTAATGCTCCCTCATCGCCGGGAGGAAGAGATGGACCATGAGATCGAATCCATCCACCACCACCCAACCGCTGTCGGGGGCGCCGTCCACCCCCACGGTACCGAAGCCCTCTTCGTCAAAAGCCCGCTCGACCTCGATTCTCAACGCCCGCAGGTGGGGTTCCGAGCCCGCCGAGGCCAGCACCAGTACATCCGTCACCGAGGAGACTCCCCGCACATCGATGATGGCGAGTGCTTCGGCTTTTTTGTCGTCAAGGGCGCGGCAACAGGCCCGGAGGGCGCTGTGAAGGTGTTCAGGCAGAGGCGAGGTTTCAATCATGATGGGTGGTGTGGACGGGAATCCCACCGGCGGCAAAGTGCCGGGCCACCGGCGGAGGGACGAGATGATGGATGGGCAGGTGCTGCTCCAGTCGGGTTCGGATCTCGCTCGAGCTCAGGTCGAGTTGTCGTGAGTGCAGGGAGTGGAGCCGCGTCCCGGCGGGCAGCCCCCGGGGAGGCCAGGCTGAGCCCGGCCGCCGAAGGACGGCAAACTCGACCAGCTTCACCAGGCGTTCGGCCGTTTTCCATTGCCCGAGTTGTTCCGCTTGGTCGGCCCCGATGATCCAGAAAAACCGCGTCTCCGGCTCCGCCGCGATCAAGGCCTCGGCGGTTTCTATGCTGTAGCTCACCCCGCCGCGCCGGATCTCCAGGTCCGAAACTTCAAAAAGCGGATCGTCCTGGGTCACCGCCCGCAGCAACTCGAACCGATCCCGTGCAGTCAACACAGGGCCACCATCACGAAGAGGTGCCTGGGCGGCCGGCATCAGAACGATGCGGTCCAGTTCAAGAGCTTCGGCCGCATCCCGGGCAAGGATCAGATGACCGAGATGGACCGGATCGAAGGAGCCGCCGAAAATTCCCTTGCGGCTGAGTGTCATACCACCGACCCGGCCGCGGGCGGAAAGAAACACCCACGAAAGCGGAGGAATAGGCTGCAACCGTTGGCGCGCGGATCAGCGACCATGCAGTTCGCCGAGGAAGGGGGCCAGGCCGGCCTCCAGGTTTTGCAGGGCACGCTTTTCACGCATGCTCACCTGCTGGTGGGAAATTCCGATGCTGCGGGCAATTTCGGCCAGGGTCTGACCGAAGCCGGATGCGTCCAAACCGAAACGCCGCCGAAGCACCTCCCGCTGCTTGTCGGTCAGTTCCGCCACAAGGTGGTGAACCATGTTGACCAAATCCAGCTTGTCGGCCCGGCGGGCCGGGCACTCGGCGGTGTCGTCCGCCAAGGTCTCGAGCAGGCCGTGGACTTCCTCGCGCTGGGTTTCATTGAGCGAGATGCTCGGCTGGCGCAGACATTCGAGGATGAGGGCGAGGTTTTTCTCCTGCACCGGGGCGGCTTCGGCGCGGACCGCTGCGGAGGAGCGGGAAATCAGGTTCACCGGCACGTGCACGGGCAGGCGCTCACCCATGAGAAAGTTGCGGATGCTGCGCTTGATCCAGATCAGCGCATAAACTTTGAGGTTGTCCTGCCCGTTGACCTTGTCGATCGCGTGGAGCAGAGCAATGGCACCCTCCTGGAGGCAGTCCGGCCGGTGGGAGGGTTGGAAAACAATCTGGTGGACGGCGATCTCGACGAGGTGCTCGTAGCCGCAGTAGAGCAGCCGCTGGGCGCGCTTGTAGCGGCGGTGCTCTTGGCCGAGGCGGAAGAGAATCTGCTCCCGCAGCCGGGTCCACTGCTGGTTGGAAAGCGAACCGTCCAAGTCCTGCTCGCTGAGCAAGTCGAGGCCAAACAACCGGTCCAGCTTCAGGCCGACGGCACTGGCGAGCTGGCGGTTGAAATGCTCCACCGTCCAGCGCAGCAAGGCATATTTGTTCTCGATGAGAAGGGCGTTGAGAGCCGCTTTCAGACCAATGCCCTTGCGCGCTCCGGGCAACTCCAGCACCTCCACGCCACGCTCCAGGAGGTCCTCCCACTGGGGCACGGTCATCATCCAGGCAAGTTTGCCCCGGTAGTCACAGATCACCTGCCGGGCGGCCCGCTCTTCGACCAAGGTGATGCGGGGAGCGGTGGCGCGTTCAGGCTTGAGAGTATCGGTGCGGGGCATCTCGGAAGGGGGCTTCGCCGTTGGAAAAATCAAAGGCAGGAGAGTAGAATTGGCAAGCCGGATCGAGGATTGGGCGGCAGCTTTCCACGTCTTTGCGAGGCCTATCACTTCTGACGCTGAGTGCACCCCGGAAGCGGGATATTTTCCGAAAATCCGCCGCCGCGCGACGCCCGCTTCAGGGGAGGAGCTTGTCCCCCTTGTCGCCGTTGCAGCAGCAGCCGCACTCCACCGGAGCCGTTTCGGCAACGGCTTCCTGAGGCATCGGAGTCGACGCCAAGGGGTAGCGGTAGAGCTTGCCCTCGTAATTGCGGAAGTGCACCTCCTCTTCGTCCAGTTTGACCACATACTCCGGGTTGATCGGCACTTTCCCACCCCCGCCGGGAGCATCGATGACAAACTGAGGCACCGCATAGCCGGTCGTATGGCCGCGGAGGCCTTTCATGATTTCCAAGCCCGTGCGCACGTTCGCCCGCAGATGGGCGCTCCCCGTAATCAGGTCGCACTGATAGAGATAGTAGGGGCGCACCCGCATCATCAGCAGCTTGTGCACCAGCGCTTTCATCGTCTCGAGGTCGTCATTGACACCCTTCAGCAGCACCGACTGGTTGCCCAGCGGCACCCCGGCAAAGGAAAGCTGCGCACAAGCCTCCCGCAGCTCCGCCGTGCACTCGCGCGGGTGATTGACGTGAATGCTCATCCAAATGGGGCCGTGCCGCCGGAATATCTCGCAGAGCGCCGGGGTGATCCGCTGCGGCAGGAACACCGGGATGCGCGAGCCGATGCGGATGAACTCCACGTGGGGAATCGCCCGCAACCGACCCAGCAGGTGGTCCAGCTTGCGGTCGGAGAGAAGGAGCGGATCGCCACCGCTCAGGAGCACGTCCCGCACTTCGGGATGCTCCTCGATGTAGCGCAGGCCCTGCTCATACTCGGGGTGAAAATTGTAGTCTTGGGCGTTGCTCACCAACCGGCTCCGCGTGCAGTAGCGGCAGTAGGCCGCACAGCGGTCGGTGACGAGGAACAACACCCGGTCCGGGTAGCGGTGCACGATCCCCGGCACCGGCGAATGCTCGTCCTCGCCCACTGGATCCAGCATCTCCTCAGGAGCGACGGTCATTTCCCCGCCCTGGGGCACCACTTGGCGGCGGATGGGACAGTCGGGGTCAGATGGGTCGATCAGATTGAAAAAATACGGCGTGACGGCGAGCGCCAGCTTGCGGTTGGCAAACAGACACCCCGCCCGCTCTTCAGGCGTGAGGGTGAGATACTTTTCGAGCTGCTCAGTCCGCGTGAGGCGGTTCTGCAGCTGCCAGGTCCAACTTTTCCAGGAAGACTCCGGCACATCCGACCAAAGACCTTGCCCCTCGAACCATTCGTGGCGACGCGGAGGTATAAACATGATAAGTGGAAGTGGAGACCGTAGGAGCAGGTGTTTATTCCTGTCAAACCTCACGAAGGATTTGCCCAATCCCGCCTCCGTCCCGGTTTTTCATTTGCATCCGCCTGCCGCCCGGCTTTGCTCCGCCCTTTGATGGCTGACTCTTTACCCGGAATTCTCGCACTCGAAGACGGCACCGTTTTCGAAGGTCTCGGCTTTGGCGCCGCCGCCACCGTGGCTGGTGAAGCAGTATTCAACACCAGCATGACCGGCTACCAGGAGATCCTCACCGATCCGTCCTACTACGGCCAGATCGTCGCCATGACCGCCCCCCAGATCGGCAATTACGGCGTCACCCCGGAGGACGAAGAGTCGAATGCACCCAAGGCCGCCGGCTTTGTCGTGCGCGAGCTCAGCCCCGTGCGCAGCAACTGGCGCAGCACCGGCGACCTCGCCGATTATCTCGCCGGCCACGGCATCCCGGGCCTCCAGGAGGTCGATACCCGCGCCCTCACCAAGCGCCTCCGCGTCCACGGCGCCATGAAGGCCTGCCTCTCCACCGAGGGCCTCTCCCGGGAGGAGGCCGTCCGCCGCGCCCGCGACTGGTCCGGCATCGTCGGCGCTGATTTCGTGCAGCAGGTCACCTGCGAACAACCCCACGCCTGGGATGCCGACACCGGGATCGCCTATTACCGCCCCACCGGCACCTCCCTCCCAGAGCCGCTCCGCCCGAAACGCCTCTACCGTGTCGCCGCTTTCGACTACGGTGCCAAATTCTCCATCTTCCGCAAACTCACCCGCCATGGCTTCGAGGTCATGGTCTTCCCCGGCGGCACCTCCGCCGAGGCCATCCTCGAGCAAAAGCCGGATGCCCTTTTCCTCTCCAACGGCCCCGGCGATCCCGCCGCCCTCCAGCAGATCCACCAAACCACCGCCCGCCTCATCCAAGAGCTGCCCACCTTCGGCATTTGCCTCGGACACCAGGTCATCACCCACGCCCTCGGCGCCGGCACCTTCAAGCTCAAGTTCGGCCACCGCGGCGGCAATCAGCCGGTCAAAAACCTCGAAACCGGCCGCGTCTCCATCACCGCCCAAAACCACGGATTCGCCTCCGACCCCAAACAACTCGAAGCCCGCGGCGCCGTCGTCACCGAGATCAACCTCAACGACCACACCGTCGAAGGCCTCCGCCACAAGGAGTTGCCGGTCTTCTCCGTCCAGTACCACCCCGAGGCCGCGCCCGGCCCCAGCGACGCCGATCCGCTTTTCCTCGATTTCTTCAACCTCGTCGACCGCCGCGCCCGCGGCCAAGCCTGACTTCCCGGCCACTCCGGACCGCCCGCCTCAGATGTCCTGCCTGGAGGTTGGACTTCTTTCACCACCAAAGGAGCGGCAGTTCCACAGCCCAGTCCGAAGGGCTGGGAATCCGGATTGGAAGGAGTCTGCGGCCTGAAAGGACGCGATGCGGCCAGATGGTGCGTTACCAATGGAATCGCGGACTTTCAGCCCGCAGGTTCCTTGGCGGCAAACCCGGCCCTTCGGACCGGTCTATGGAATTTTTGGCCCTTTGGGCCGGGGGCGACACCATGCTCAAAACGTGCATTCCCGGCAGGCCGTTGACCCGGGCTCTTGGATCATTGCGCCTTTGGCGCATTTGGAATGCCCCGTCTCCACTCAGATGTAGTACATCTGCGGCTTCCCCGCATGGAGGAAGTCTTCAAGGCTGATTTGCCGCAGCGTCTCCTCCAGGCTGGAACGCACCTGTGACCAAATCATCCCCACCCGCTCCGCAGACTGGCCTTCCCGCGCCCCGTTCAGGCTCAGCACGCCTCCCTCAAGGAGATTGACCACGTCCAACAGCGAAATCTCCCCCGGCATCCGGGCCAGCGCATAGCCGCCCTGCTTGCCCCGCCGGCTCAAAATCAGGCCGCCATTGCGCAGCTCCCCGAGGATCTGGACCAGATAAGTCGAAGGCACCTGCTCCTGCTCGGCCAGTTCTTCGATGTGGGCCAGCGTCCCGGAAGGATGGCGGGCCGCCAGCGCCACCAGCACCCGGCAGGCATATTCGGCTTTCACGGACAGTTTCACCCCGCCCACCGTGGCCGCCCCCCCGCCCCGCCGCAACCTCCGAGTGTGCATTTCCCGCCGCCCCATGATCACGCCGACCCCGTTTTACCGAGAAAAAAGGGTTGTTCAGACCCCGCGGCCGGGGCAGAATCAACCCTTTGACATCCACTTTCATGCCTCCTTCCAACGACCCTTCCAAACCCGCCTCAACAACGGAAAAATACGACGCCTCAAAAATCACCAAGCTCGAAGGCCTCGAGGGCGTGCGCAAACGCCCCGACATGTATATCGGCGACACCAATGAACGCGGCCTCCACCACTGCGTTTTCGAAGTGGTGGACAACTCCATCGACGAAGCCCTCGCCGGCTACTGCACCCAGATCACCGTCGCCATCCACCTCGACGGCTCCTGCTCCATCGAGGACGACGGCCGCGGCATCCCGGTCGATCCCCACCCGGTCTACAAAATGCCCGCCCTCGAGCTGGTCCTGACCAACCTCCACGCCGGCGGCAAGTTCGGCAAGGGCGCCTACCAAGTCTCCGGCGGCCTCCACGGCGTCGGCGCCAAATGCGTCAACGCCGTCTCCGAATGGTTCGAGGCCGAGGTCCGGCGCGACGGCAAGGCCCACCACATGCGCTTCGAGCGCGGCAAGACCGTCTCCCCGCTCAACGTCATCGGCGAAACCAAAAAGACGGGCACCACCATCTCCTTCAAACCCGACCCGGAGATCTTCCAGACCACCACTTCCTTCCAGTACGACCTCCTCGCCCGCCGCCTCCGCGAGCTCGCCTTCCTCAATCCCGGCATCGTCGTCAATCTCGTCGATGAGCGCGTCGAAAAGTCCGACCGCTTCCTCTTCAAGGAAGGCATCACCGAGTTTGTCCGTTTCCTCAACCGGAGCAAAAACGTCCTCCACGACAAGCCCATCCACTTCACCGACTCCCAGGAGGCCGAGCCGGGCAGCGGACTCGCCCCCACCGTCGTCGATGTCGCCCTCCAGTTCAACGACAGCTACAACGAGCAAATCTACGCCTACGCCAATTCCATCTTCAACATCGAGGGCGGCACCCACCTCTCCGGCTTCCGCACCGCCCTCACCCGGGTGGTCAACAACTACGCCAAGGCCAACAACCTCCTCAAGGACAAGGACCCCTCCATCACCGGGGAAGACACCCGCGAGGGCCTCGTCGGCGTCATCTCCGTCAAAGTCCCCGAGCCCCGCTTTGAAGGCCAGACCAAGACCAAACTCTCCAACTCCGAGATCGACGGGGTCGTCCAGAAGGTTGTCGGCGAAAAACTGAAATACTTCTTCGAGACCAATCCCCCCGTCGCCAAGCGCATCATCGACAAGTGCCTCAACTCCGCCCGCGCCCGCGAAGCCGCCCGCAAAGCCCGCGAGACCGTCCGCAAGGGCGCCCTCTACGGCGGCGGCCTCCCCGGCAAGCTGGCCGACTGCTCCGAGCGCGACCCCTCCCTCACCGAGCTCTACATCGTCGAGGGTGACTCCGCCGGCGGCTCCGCCAAACAGGGCCGCGACCGCCGCTACCAGGCCATCCTCCCCCTCCGCGGCAAGCTCATCAATTCCGAGAAGGCCCGTATCGACAAGGTCCTCGCCAACGAAGAAATCCGCACCATGATCACCGCCGTCGGCACCGGCATCGGCACCCACGAGGGCGAAGGCGCCTTCGATGCCGCCAAGGCCCGCTACCACAAGATCATCATCATGACCGATGCCGATGTGGATGGCTCCCACATCCGCACCCTCCTCCTCACCTTCCTCTACCGGCAGATGTACGGCCTCATCGAAAAGGGCTTTGTCTACATCGCCCAGCCCCCCCTCTTCAAAATCAAGCGCAAGCGCCGCGAGCAATACGTCGAAAACGAGGAGGAGCTCAACCGCATCCTCCTTGAGCTCGGCTCCGAAGACGTCATCCTCCGCCGCCTTCGCGACGACCACGCCTTCACCCCCGCCCAGGTCGACAAAATCGTCGAAACCCTCGCCCAGCTCGAACGCCTCGGCGCCGGCGTCGCCCGCTACGGCGCCCGGCTCGACGACTACCTCGACCAGCACAACGGTGACGGGTATTCACTTCCCAAATACATCGCCCGCATCCGCGAGGGCAACCAGGAACGCCACATCTTCCTCGCCGACGACACCGCCCGCTCCGCCTTCCACGCCGAATACGGCCTCGACGCCGACCTCTTCGAACAGGCCGACGCCCATATTTCCACCAGCGAAACCGACGGCATTCCCACCACCCGCCGCATCACCATCCACGAGATTTTCGAGTCTTCGGAGATGTCCAAGCTTCTCAAGGCCATGGCCAAAGCCGGGCTTGAGGTGAACCGGTTCTCCCCCACCGAGGAGCCCCGTTACACCCTCACCGAAAACGCCGGCCAGAAAAACGAGACCGTCGTCCAACTCCACTCCATCCTCCAGATCATCACCGAGATCCGCGCCCTCGGCCGCCGCGGCCTCTCCATCCAGCGCTACAAGGGCCTCGGGGAAATGAATCCCAAGCAGCTCTTCGAGACCACCATGGATCCCGAGAAACGCCGCCTCCTGCGCGTCACCGTGGCCGACGCCGCCAAGGCCGACGAGCTCTTCACCATCCTCATGGGCGATGAGGTCCCGCCCCGCCGGGCCTTCATCGAGGACAACGCCCTCAACGTCTCCTACCTCGATATCTGAGCCGGCCACCACGCCCACGCTCCCCCGCACCCGTCTTCCTTTTCTCGTTCCATGTACACCCAGTCGGAAAAAATCTCCCCGGCCAATATCACCGATATCATGCAGACGGCCTACATCGATTACTCGATGTCGGTCATCATCAGCCGCGCCCTCCCGGATGTGCGCGACGGTCTCAAACCCGTCCAGCGCCGCATCCTCTACGCCATGTTCCGCGAGGGCCTGCTCCACAACCGCCCCTTTGACAAATGCGCCGGCGTCGTCGGCGAGGTGCTCAAAAATTACCACCCCCACGGGGACACCTCCGTCTACGACACCCTCGTCCGCATGGCCCAGTCCTGGGTCATGCGCTACCCGCTGATCGATCCCCAGGGCAACTTCGGCTCCGTCGATGGCGATCCCCCCGCCGCCTACCGCTACACCGAGGCCCGCCTCAACGAGATCGCCGAGGAACTCATCCGCAACATCGATGAGGAAACCGTCGACTTCGTCGCCAACTACAAGGAAAGCACCACCGAGCCCTCCGTCCTGCCCGCCGGCCTGCCCAACCTCCTCATGAACGGCTCCACCGGCATCGCCGTCGGCATGGCCACCAATATCCCGCCCCACAACCTCAGCGAACTCATCGACGGCGTCTGCGCCCTCATCGACAACCCCAACCTTTCCGTCGACGAACTCATCGACCTGATCCCCGGTCCCGACTTCCCCACCGGCGGCCTCATCACCGGCCGCGAGGGCATTCGCAACTACATGAAAACCGGCCGCGGCATCGTCCGCATGCGCGGCAAGGCCCAGCTCGAGGAACTCAAAAACGGCAAGGAGCAGATCGTCATCACCGAGATCCCCTACAACCTCAACCGCGCCACCCTTGTCACCAAAATCGCCAATCTCGTCTCCGACAAACAGATCGAGGGCGTCAGCGACCTGCGCGACGAGTCCGACGAAAACACCCGCATCGTCATCGAGCTGAAGCGCGGCGAGGTCCCCCGCGTCGTCCTCAACCGCCTCTTCAAACTCACCCCGCTCGAAAGCTCCTTCGGCGTCATCCTGCTCGCCCTCGACAACCGCCGGCCCAAGCAGATGAACCTCAAGGAGATGCTCGTCTGCTACCTCGACCACCGCCGCGAAGTGGTCTACCGCCGCACCGCCTTCCGCCTCCGCCAGGCTGAGGACCGCGCCCATATCCTCGAGGGCTACAAAATCGCCCTCGACAACCTCGATGACTTCGTCCGCATCATCCGCGCCTCCTCCAACCGCGAGGAAGCCCGCCTCAAACTCCAGGCCAAATACCCCCTCTCCGACCGCCAGGCCAACGCCATCCTCGACCTCCGCCTCTACCAGCTCACCGGCCTCGAGCGCGAAAAAATCGAGAAGGAGTACCTCGAGCTCATCAAACTCATCGAAGAACTCCGCTCCATCCTCGAAAACGAACACAAGCTCCTCTCCCTCATCCGCACCGAGCTGCTGGAGTTGAAAACCAAATACGACTCCCCCCGCCGCACCGAAATCGCCGACGCCGAGGGCGAATTCCGCATGGAGGATGTCATCGCCAACCAGGGCTGCATCATCACCGTCTCCCACCAGGGCTTCATCAAGCGCACCGGCGTCAGCTCCTACCGCTCCCAGCGCCGCGGCGGCAAGGGCATCATCGGCACGGATACGTATGAGGAGGACTTCGTCGAGCACCTCTTCACCGCCAGCACCCACGACTACATTCTCTTCTTCACCAACAACGGCCGGGTCTTCGTCGAGAAGGTCTACGAGATCCCCGAGGGCACCCGCACCTCCAAGGGCCGCTCCATCGCGAACTTCCTCCAGCTCGGCAAGGAGGAGCGCATCGCCACCATGATGTGCATCAAGGAGTTCAGCCCGGACTTCCACCTCGTCATGGCCACCCGCCGCGGCATCGTCAAAAAAACCAACCTCGGCGCCTACTCGAACCCCCGCAAGGGCGGCGTCATCGCGATCAAAATCGAGGAAGGCGACAGCCTCGTCGGCGTCCGCCTCACCAACGGATCCAACGAACTCGTCCTCATCACCCACATGGGCATGTCCATCCGCTTCAAGGAAACCGACATGCGCGACCAGGGCCGCGCCACCGTCGGCGTCACCGGCATCCGCTTCAAGAACAAGGGTGACTTCGTCGAAACCATCGAGGTCGTCGACCCCAACTCCAGCCTGCTCGTGGCCAGCGAAACCGGCATCGGCAAGCGCACCAGCTTCGACGAATACCGCCTCCAGAGCCGCGGAGGCAGCGGCATCATCACCATCAAGGCCGATGCCGTCGCCGGCGCCCTCAGCGTACGCGATGAAGACGAGATCATGCTCCTCACCAACAGCGGCCAGACCGTCCGCTGCCCGGTCAAGGACATCCGCACCAGCGGCCGCAACACCCAGGGCGTCCGCCTCATCAACCTCAAGGCCAGCGACAAACTCATCGGCGTCGCCCGCATCATCGAAATCGACGAGGAGGAAGCCTGACCAGCCGCCCCCGGCAGCGAGGCGAACGGGCTGAATCGCGATCCTTCTCGAACAAACGCGGCTTGACGCCGCCCGCCGCGGCCGGCGGAAATCCACCTCGCCGCCCGGCGGCGCGCTTCCACGCTCCCGCCTACTTGCCCTTCCAGACCCAGAGCGGCCCGCTCAGGGAATCTCGCACTTCCGCCATCCAGACCTCCATCCGCCCCCGCAGGCGCTCCAACTCCGCCGCCGCCGCCGGATCGTCGACCCGGTTGCGGATCTCTCCCGGATCTTCCTCCAAGTCGTACAACTCGTCGAAGGCCACCGGGTTGTAGACGTATTTCCAGCGCCGGTCCCGCAGCATGCGCTGACTGTAAAGCCCCTGGTGGGTGCCCTGATACTGGGCAAAGATGTCCTCCCGCTCCGGTTCCGTGGCTTCGCCGGCGGTCGCCGCAACGAGATCGCGCCCCACAAAGCTCGCCGGCGCCTCCACCCCAGCCACCGCGAGAAAGGTCCGCGCCAGGTCCAGCTCGTGGCTGACAAAACGGTCGTCGGTCTCTCCCGCCCTGATCACCCCCGGCCAGCGCATCAGCAACGGCACCCGCATGATGTCGTCGTACATCACATAGTGCTTGTCCATCATGCCGTGTCCTCCGCACATGTCGCCATGGTCGGTGCTGTAGACCACGAGGGTGTTCTCGGCCAAGCCGAGGCGGTCGAGTGCGGCGAGCAGGCGACCCACCTGCAGATCCAGAAGAACAACATCCGCCAAATACCGCCCCACCACTGGCGCCCACTCTTCCCAAGTCCAACCACCCACCCCCCCGCGGCGGCGCGCCCGGCGCTGGACCGCCGGTTTGTTCTCCAGCGGGTCGTCGAATCCCGGCCAGGGCGGGAGGGTCTCCGGTGGAAACCACTCGGCCAGCTCCGCCGGCACGATGCTTGGCAGGTGCGGCTCCGGGGGATCCCAACGCAGGAAAAAAGGCGCCTCCCCGCCGGCAAACCGCTCCAGCAGTTGCTCGGCCTCCCGGGCCGACCACGCCACCCCCGTCTGCTCCGGCGTCACCGGATCGATCTCCCCGAAGTAGCCTTGGGTGCGCGGGCGCGGGGGCAGGCCTTGGTCGGCCCGCCATTTCCGGTAGTCGCCGCTGCCGATGTAAACTTCCGCCCCGTGATCCGTCGGTCCGCCCGCAACTTCGCCGTGAAACTTGCCCACATGCCCCACCCGGTAGCCGGCGTCCGCCAGCAGTTGCGTCAGCACGGGCAGCTTCGGATCAGAGGGCTGGTAAGCTTCTGTCCCCACAATCGTGATACACTTGTGGGTGCTTGACCAAGCCCCGGTCTGCAGGCAGGCCCGGGCGGGCGAGCAGACCGGGTTCGGGGTGAAGGCGTGGGTATACGTGCGACCCTCCGCCGCCAGCCGGTCCAAGTGAGGTGTCCGCACCAGCCGGCCGGGGCCCTCCGGGACGAAGGGCTGGTTCGCACCGACGCAGTCGAAGCGGTGTTGGTCGCTGTGGATGAGGAGAATGTTGGGGCGCGCAGAGTTCATCTTTGGTGGTTGAATGGTCTTAAAAAACCCCCACCCGCGGCGGGAGCGGATCGGCCGCGGCATGGACTTGGCGCGCCGCCAGGCGCCGGCACAGGCGCTCCTTCAGGTCGCGGTGGGCAGGGTCATCCCAAAGATTGCGGCACTCGCCGGGATCGGCCCCGAGGTCGTAAAGCTCTCCTTCATCGCTGCCATGGACCGCCACTAACTTGTGAGCGCGGGTCCGTACCCTGCCGCGCCAGAGGGGGGGGTGGTCGGGGTTGGAGTTGTAATACTCGGCGTAGACGTCCTCGCGCCAGGGCCCATCATGGGGACCTTCGATCAGAGGCCGCAGGCTGCGGCCCTGCATCGACGGATCCTTCGGCAGGCCGCAATAATCGAGCAGGGTCGGAGCCAGGTCGGTCAGCTCGACGAGGTCGGAAATTCGCCGGCCCGCCGGCAGCACGCCCGGAAAATGCAGCACCAGCGGCACCCGGAGCGCCCCTTCATACAGGTAGGGCCCCTTGACGGTCTTGCCATGGTCGCCGAGCAGGTCGCCGTGGTCGGAAGTGAAAATCACCAGGGTGTTTTCCCGCTGGCCGCTGCGTTCGAGCGCCTCCAGCAGCCGGCCGACCTGTGCATCGAGGTGGTCGCACATCGCCCAGTAGGCGGCCTTTACCAGGCGCTTGTCCCGGTCGCTCCAACCCAGCGTGGAGTGGGCTTTTCCGGATTCGTATCTTTCTTTCTGATACGCTGGTTTTCGATCCAGCTCGCCCTCCTCCCAGGCCGGCAGGGGGATCTCGTCGACCATTGGCAAGTAGCGTTCGAGGTAATCCCGGGGAGGGTTATAGGAGGGATGGGGGTCGAAGGGGTTGACGGAAAAAACCCACGGCTCCGCAGTGCCGAAAGCCGCATGCAGTTCAATGAACTCGATCGCCTTGTCCACGCAGAAGCGGGCCTGGTGCCGCTCCGAATCGGGGCCGTGGTAAACATGATCTGAGTGACCGCTGGGACGGTTCTCGGCCCACTGCTCCGGCTTCATCCCTTTCTGGTGCAGCCACTGGAAGTAAGCGTTGTTGGGTGTGCGGTGGCCGGGCGAATGCGACCACTCGAAGTAGGTGTAGCCGTCGTCCACCCGTTGTTCGAAGGGCCGGTCCCAGTCTTTTTTCGGATGGTTGAACCACTCCGG
>REEB01000154.1 GCA_007695295.1 Puniceicoccaceae bacterium | reverse complement strand
TCTCACGCCGCGGTCTCTGGCCGCTGCCGTGCTTGGCATGGTCGTGATCGGGTGGACGGTGACGACGGCGATGGGCACGCTGGGTTACGGGCTTAATTTCGGCACCGAGCCGCTGGCCGCACCGGCGATGATCTGCCTGCTGCTGCTGGTGGCCTGGGTGGCCTTGACGCGCTGGCTGCTGCCGGGCTGGGCCTTCACCCGGCAGGAGATGATCACCATCGCCTACATCCTGCTCATCGCGGCCCCGGTGGCGGGCAAGGCCTTCTGGATCCCGGTGGTCAGCCTGGTGGCGCCCCACGCAAGCCGCGACCAGTGGCAAACCTACGAGACTCTGCCGACCCAGTTTCGGCCCTATGGCCCGAATTTGGTGAGGGACCATTTGGCGGATCCGGACCGCTGGACCGTGGAGGGCGGCAGCGTCGCCGTGGGCGAGGCCGTCTTTGCCCGCGGGCGCCGTTCCGGACCCGCTCTGGTTTTCTCCACCACCACCACGCCGCAGGAGGAGACTCCCACCGTTCGCGCAACCATCCCCCTCCGCTTGGTTGAGGATGGCTTGTATCATAACAGCTACTACATCTTCACCAGTCTTTTCCGCGTGACCACGGAGGATCCGGCCGCCCAGTGGGGGGCGGTCCTGAGGCCCGACAGTCCCCTGGCGCCATCGCTGGAGCTGGTCCGGGGCCGGGGTGAAAGTTCGGCGTCCTTCGTTCAACCCGAGGGCTTCATGCGGCTGGGCAATTTTTCCTTCCAACTTCCGGCCGGATTGGAGGAAACCGCCTCCATTGAGCTCTTTTTCACCGGGGTGGGGCGGATGGAGATCGCCGACCTCGAACTGCGCGACATCACGGCCTATATTCTCACCCAGAGCGGTGCGCCCGTCATCACCCGCTCCGCCTACGAGGAGCTTCCTCCCAGTTACCGGGCAGGGGTTCTGGTCCGGCCCGACAATCTCCTTTCGCCGGCCGGCCTGAAGTTTCTTCTCACCGGAACGGTTCTCTGGGGGCCTTGGCTCGGGCCGATGGGCTGGTGGCTGGCTTTTCTCTTTCTGCTCTTCGGAGGGGCCTTCAGCATCGGGTTGATCCTGCGGCGGCAGTGGATCGATCGGGAACGGTTTCCGCTCCCGCTCACCATTCCCGTGGTCGAGCTGGTCGGCGCTCCGCAGGAAACCGGCACCGGCCGCCGGCTGCCGGCGATTTTCAGCAGCGGTTGGTTCTGGAGCGGGGTGGTCCTGGCGGCCGGGTTCTGCCTCTTCGACCTCCTCGCCGGCTTTAATGACGGCATCGCCGGACCCACGACCACCATCCCCATCCGCACCTACCTGGATAGTCCGGAATGGGGTCGGACCTGGGTCGACATCAATTTCCGCATCCTCCCCCTCGCCATCGGTATCGGCCTGCTCATGGAGTTGAACGTGCTCATCAGCCTGGTCCTCGGCTTTCTGCTCTTCCGGCTTCAGTTCTGGATGGGACACCAGACGGGCTGGGACACCGACGGGCAGTACCCCTATGCGACCAGCCAGGGTCTGGGGGCCTTTTTCTTCTACGGCCTGACGATTCTTGTCCTCGCCCGCAAATACCTCTGGAACAGCCTCCGCCAGGCCTTCCGCTCCGAGCGTCCCGCATCCGAGCCCTTCGGCTACCGGACTTCCTATGCCGGACTGGTGCTTTGCGCCGCCGGGCTTTTCACTTGGTCGATGCTGCTGGGCTCGACGGTGGTGGGCTCGCTTTCCCTCACCGTGCTGGGGTTGATCGTGGCCCTCGTCTACATGAAGCTCAGGGCGGAGTGCGGAGTGCCCGGAACCTCTTGGTTTGGCGGTCGCATCCTGCTCTTTGTGCCGGTGGTGGGCGGTCTCGGGGCGATCGGCCCTCTGGCCTTCGGTCTCAATGCGGAACTCGGGCGGATGCTCTCGGCCTTTTCGCTGCTGATCGTGGCCGGCATCCAATTGGAATTTCTGGAAATGGCCCGCCGCTACGGCATCAACCGCTGGCACGTGCCCGGGGCAATCGCCGTGGCCCTGGCCGGGGGCGTTTTCATCGGAGGCTGGTTCATGCTTGGCGGATCTTACGCGACCGGCTCGGAAAACTGGAAACACAGCACCATGACCCACCCGGCCCATACCAACGTGGGCGAAACGCAGCGGGCTGTCTCCCAGGCCACCAGCGCGATGGTCGCGGACATCCCCGACAGCGGCATCCAGCCACGGGAGATTGCGTTTTTCGCCGGCGGGGGAGTGGCGGTGGTCCTTACGGTGCTGCGCCAGCTCTTTGCCGGTTTCTGGTTTCACCCCATCGGCTTTCTGCTCGGCGCCTCCGGGACATTGGCCAACGTCTGGGGCTCCCTCTTTCTTGCTTGGCTGGTGCGATTGCTGGTGCTGCGCCTCGGGGGTGCGGCCAGCGTGCGCGAGCGGCTGCGGCCTGCCGCGGTGGGCCTGATCGCGGGCACCGTCATCGGCTATGGAGTGGCCATTCTGGCCAACTCCTTCGTCTGGAGCGTTTCACCCGGCAGCAACCTCTTCGAACCTTTCTTCAGCTCTTATTAATCCCGTGACCTCGAGAAAACCGCAGGGCTTCGGCCACTCCGATCATCGCCAGTCCGGATCCGTGGCGGGTGCCCTGCTGGCGGGGTTGGCGCTGGCGGTCGCCCTCGGCCTGACCGCGCTGTACTTGGTCATCTTTCCTTTCCGGCCGTACTTCCAGCCGCCCGAGCTTTCCGACAGTCCTTTGATCGACGAACTCATCGCCGCCGTGGATCCCGCCGAGGTCGGTGCGTTGCAGCAGCACATTCTCGGCCTCGGTTCCCGGCTCAGCGGCCAGCCCGCCGCCCTCCAGACCGCCGAATTGCTGGAAAACGCCTTTCGAGAGGCCGGGCTGGAGGTCTTTACCCACGACTTCCGATCCGCCGTGCCGGTCACCCAACGGCGCGGCTTTGCCGTCCGCGAGGCCGGCGGCGGGTTCCGCGAGGCCGGGGTGGAGGTTTTTCCTTTCATGCCGAACTACCTTCAGCCGGTCGTCACGCCCGGCGGTGGCGTGGTTGGCGAACTGGTCTTGCTGGACGAGCAGACCCTGCGCGAGCGCGAGTCCTTCGACGACGTCATCGGCCTGATCGACGCCCGCTCCGGCGCATACGACGAAGGATACGGCTTTGACTGGACCCGCTACGCGCAGCTCGGTGTCCGGGCCCTGATCATTGCCAGTCCGGAGGGCTTCGAGTCGATCAACTGGACCCGGGTTGGCACGGTCCAAGGCGGCATTGTCGGCAGCCTGCCCGTGAATTTCCCGCGGGTGGCCGCCACCGCGGCCATATTTGACCATGTGGGGCGCGAAGTCCGTCTCGATGTCAAAGTGGCCTGGGCAAACGTGCCGGCCCGCACCGTCATCGGCCGCGTGCGCAGTCCCCAGCCGGCCAATGAAGCCATCTTTCTGACCTCGCCCTATGAGGCCGTGGGCCAGCTTCCCGACAAGGCCTACGGCGCCAGCGAGGCAATGCAGGCCGCCTACTTCGCGCGCCTGGCCCGCGGGTTCGGTGCTTCCCGGGAAGCGCTCAACCGCGACGTGGTGCTGATTGCCTACGGTGGTTCCTTCAACGCCGCCGAAGGCCTCAACCACCTGCTCCGCCTCGCCCGGCTCAACTACGGGAACCTGGTGGGCCGTCCACCCGATGAAACCGATTCCTACCGGATGCTGCCGGTGGTGGAAAACCAACGCCGCAACGAGCGCCGCAGCGCCGATGTCACCGCCATCCGCAACCTCATCCGCGAGCCGGGCTTTTTTGATGAGCTGCCGGCCGCGGCCGAAGCCATCGGCGGGCTCTCCTCCGCCCGCCGTGGCTTTCTCGACGAACAAACCGATGTCGTCGTCAAAACCATCACCATCGAGCTGAATGAGGTCTCCCTGCAAAAGCGCATCGCGATGGAAGCCCTGGGGGAGCGGATCGACGCCGGCCACCCGGCCTACCTGGATTTTCAGCAGTCCCGCGAGCGTTTCAACGCCCTCAACACCGCCACCGGCGTGCCCCTGCTCAATCTCTTCCGCACCCATTGGCCGCGGCTGCTGGAGCACGACTTCCCGGCCCGCCTGCGGGAGCGTTTCGACGAGCTGCATGCCTTCCATGAGCGGGAGGCGGTCCGCTTTGCCCAAGAGCGCGCACTCGTCGGCCTGCTCGAAAGCTACCGGCAGTTTCTGGTCCTCAGGCCTTACTTTGCGGCTTCCCCAAACGGCCCCGGATCCGAGTCGGTCATCCTCACTCCGCCGCAGTCCGAAATCGCCGCCGGCGCCCAGGAAAAGCATGCCCTGCTCACCCAAGTCGCCCTTTCCGGCGCCGCCGAAGGATCGGTGCGCGTCGATCCGCTCAACCGCCAGTCCTGGCCGCGCGCCTCCGCACTGCTCGGGGATGCCCTCGATCCCGGCCAAAACAACTGGTGGCACTACAAGGGCTACGAATACTACGCCTTCATCAATACCGGGGGCAATGAAGCCTTCCAGCGCCGGGCGGATCCTCTGGTTCATGATTGGATGACCCGGCCCGAGGCACTGGGCGGGACGTTTGCCACTCTCGCCGAGTTTCTCTTCACCCTCGGCGAAGGCGCCAGCACCTTTCAGCCCAAGCTGATCCAGGAGTTCAGCATCCGCTCCTTTTCCGGCCGCGTCATGGGCTCGGGGATCGGCCAGTCTGTGGTCCCCAACCACCCGATGGGCGGCGCGGTCGTGGCCGGGCGCCCGATGGAAGGCGGCAACACCCATGCCTTCCCCGGTTACTACCGCAATCCATTCCTCATCGCCGATCCTTATGGCCGCTTCGAGAACATCGAGACGGCGGCCGACTTCGGAGTCTCCTGGCGCATCTTCGCCCGTGGCTACGCCCCCGTGGCCGCCCTCTTCAACGAGGAGGGTCTGATCGACTGGATCAAGGACGAGGGCGAGGAGGGCCAGCGCCTCTTCAAGTCCACCAACCTCGCCTGGTCGGACAACCTCCGCAACGTCACCATCGTCATGTTCCGGGCCGCCCCGGTCGCGATCTTCGACCTCAACAACCCGCAGACCATGGCCGACTATGCCAGCCTGCGCATGGTCACCGCGGAAGGGCTCTCCGAATTCTCCCGGCAGATCGTCTTCTACGATCAGGGCGCCTATCAATTTTTCCTCGAACCGGATCGCCGCTTCTTCGCCCTCTTCCTCGACGGCACTCCGGAAAACGAAAATGTGCACCGGCCGCGGGCCTTTGCCATGAACGTGGAGGAAACCCCCCCCGCGGAGTTGACTCATCCCACCCGCGCCCTCGGCTACCTCGTGGCCGACCGTCCCGTGCTCGACCGGGTGCCTTGGCGCATCGCCGGCTCCATGCTGCATGCCAACGGCCTCCGGCTCGATCTACAAAATCGCTTCCGGATGGCGGACGACCGCCTCAACCTCTACCACGAGCGCGCCCTCGAATTGGCCGCGGCCGCGGAAGAGCCCGGCCAGCCCTATCAGGAAGCGCGCAAGCTCGCCCGCAGCAGCGTGGTCTTTTCCACCCTCAACCACCCCGTCCTCCAGCAGAACATCAACGAGGCTGTCCTCGGCATCCTCTGGTACCTCTTCCTGATGGTGCCGTTCATCTTCTTCTTCGAGAAACTGGTCTTCTGCTACGCCGACACCCGCAAGCAGGTCGCCGCCCAAGTCGCCATCTTCCTCGTCTGTTTCGCGCTCCTGCGCCTCCTGCACCCCGCCTTCGAAATGGTGCGCTCCTCGCTGATGATTTTGCTCGGCTTCATCATCATCCTCATCTCCGGCGGCATCACTTTTCTCTTCTCGAGCAAGTTCAAGGAAAACCTCGCCGAGCTGCGCAAGAAGGCGGGCAAGGTCGAGGCCGCCGAGGTCAACAAGTTCGGCGTCATGGGCTCGGCCTTCATGCTCGGACTGAACAATATGCACCGGCGCAAGGTGCGCACCGGCCTCACCTGCGCCACCCTGGTGCTGCTGACCTTCGTCATGATCTCCTTCACCTCGGTGGAAAACGACTTGGTGGAGGAAAATGTCGCCCTGGGCAGCGCGGGTTACCAAGGCCTGCTCATCCGCAAGGCCGATTTCCTCCCCACGTCCACCCAGGAGGCCTTCGCCCTCCAGGGCGAGTTCGGTGATCGTTATCACGTCGCCCGGCGCGGCATGTTGGTGGCCGTGCCCGACGACCAGCGCACCGCCCAGGACAAGCCGGAAATCTTTCTCGCGTCGACCGGCGCCGACGGAGTGGTCCGGCAGACTTCCGTCTGGAGTTACCTCAAGTTCGAGCCGACCGAGCCGTTGCGCGAGCAGATCAGACTGCTCCCCGGCGGGTCTTGGTTCACTGAAGCGGACCTTCGCCTGCCGCGGCCGCCGGTCATGATCCCCCAGCGCATCGCCCTCGCCCTCAATATCGCTCCCGAGGATGTCGCGGCCGGCGTGGCTTCAGTCGAAATCGGCGGCGTCCTTCACCCGGTCAGAGGCATCTTCGATCCGGAGAGCCTGCTCGCAACCCGCGATCTCAACGGGCTCGACCTCCTGCCCTACGACATTGAGTTCGTGCCCTCGCCGACCTCCACCCCGGCCGGTGTGATGGTGCCGGAAAACGCCGAGCGCATTCCTCCGGACCGGCTCATCATCCTGCCGTTCGTCCCCACCGAGTTCACGGTTCTCGGCACCAACGAGATTATCAGCAGCGTGGCCATCGCCATGCCCGGCGTGCCCTTCCGCGAGGCCAGCCAGACCATCGAGACCTTTCTCATGCAGATGGGCGTGCCCGTCTATTACGGTCTCGACGGGGTCGCCTATCGCGGTCTCATCGCCCGTCAGGCCACCATGGCGGGCCTGGTTGATCTCATCATCCCGCTCCTCATCGCCGGTCTCACGGTTTTGAATACAATGAAGGGCTCCGTTTACGAGCGGCGGGACGAGATCTTCGTCTACAATGCGGTCGGCATCGCGCCGCGTTATGTCTTCTTCATGTTCATCGCCGAGGCCTTCGTCTACGCGGTCGTCGGCTCCGTGCTCGGCTACCTGCTCAGCCAGGGCGCCGGCCGCATTCTCACCGAGCTGGGCCTGACCGGGGGTCTGAACATGACCTACACCTCCATCACCACGATCTACGCATCCTGGACGATCATGGCGGCCGTTTTCATTTCCACTTGGTTTCCGGCCCGCCAGGCCATGGAGATCGCCACCCCCGCCGAGGAGGCGGGCTGGAGCATCCCCGATCCCGAGGAGGATGAACTCAGCTTCGACCTCCCGTTCAATTTCCGCCATCGCGGCCGCTTTGCAATCGTCGCCTTCTTCCATCGCTTTTTGCGGGAGCATGGCGAGGGCAGCGCGGGAGCGTTTTTCGCCGGCATGCCCGAAGTTTACCTGTCCAATGATCCCGGCCATCCCGGCGGCAAACTTCCCTGCATCACCGCCACCACTTGGTTGAAGCCGTTCGATCTCGGGGTTTCCCAGCAGGTCACCATCGATCTGCCCATCGACGCCGTGACCGGCCTCTACAAAGGGCGCATCCGCATCGAGCGGCTTTCCGGCACCCGGGAAAGCTGGATCCGCCTCAACCGCGCTTTCATCCGCACCCTTCGCCGCCAGTTCCTCCACTGGCGCGCGGTCCCGGAAGCGGACCGGGACGAAATGTTCGAAGAAACCCGGCAGCTCCTCCGCGAAAATCTTACCCGCAGCAACCGCGAGCACGGTTTCCCGATGGAGGCGGTCCGCTGAGCCATGGCTTCTTTCTGGCAACGCCTGCGCCCGAACAAGGACACCGCCGAAGACGCCGAAATCCGGGAATTCCGCACTCTCCTGCCGCCGCCGAAGGAGTTCAAGACGGGCTTCGGCTGGGTGACCATCGCCGGGCTGATCTTCTGCGGGCTGGTCATGATCCCCGGCTCCATCTACCTCGGCCTCATCACCGGCGGCAGCATGGCCAACGCCGCCAGTTGGGTGACGGTGATCCTTTTCATGGAGATTTCCCGCCGCTCCATGAAACCGCTCAACAAGCAGGAGCTGGTCATTCTCCTGCACGCCGCCCATGTCATGATGGCGGGCAGCGCGCTTTTCCCCGGCGGACCCTTGTCCCACCTGGTCTTCCGCGGTTACCTCGTGGGCAGCGATGCGGTCCGCGACGCGGGCCTCCTCGGCCGGTTTCCCTCCTGGTTTTCACCCGCCGCCGACAGCGAGGCCATCCTCGCCCGCAATCTCCTCCATCCCGAATGGACCGTTCCGATCCTGCTCATGCTTTTCATCATGATCATCGGCATGGTGCAGCGTTACACCCTCGGGTACTTCTTCTTCCGCCTCACCTCCGATGTCGAGGGCCTGCCTTTCCCATTGGCGCCCATCAGCGCCCAAGGCGCCATGGCTCTGGCCGAGGCCGAGGAGCAGACTGAGTCCCGCAAGAGCACGCCGGCCGAGGTCGAGGAACAAGTCAAAAAAGACCCCGACGAGCCTCCGTCGCCGCTGGAGGCAGCTACCGAGGAGGAGCCCGACGACCAGGATCCGACTAAAAAGAAGGGCATGCGCTGGCGCATCTTTTCGCTCGGCGCCTACATCGGGATCGGCTTCGGCTTCCTTCAGATCGGCATTCCCGCCATCACCTCGCTCTTTCTCGCCCGCCCGTTTTTCCTCATCCCGCAGCCCTTCTGGGACACCACCACCATCACCGAGGGCGCCCTCCCCGCCACCCCCACCGGCATCGCCATTGATCTCGGATTGTTTGTCATTGGCTTCATCCTTCCCTTCTGGGCGGTGATGGGTTCGGCCTTGGCGGTGATCGCGACGACCGTCCTCAATCCCATCCTCCACTCCGAGGGGGTGCTCACGACATGGCAGCCGGGTATGGACACAGTGAATACACTGTTTTCCAACCGGCTCGACTTCTGGCTCAGTTTCGAGATCGGGGCCGCGCTCGGTATCGCGGCGGTTTCCCTCTACGCCACGTTCCGCGGGCTGCGGAAAAAGAAGCGCGAAATGATGGCCCGCCATGCCCACGACCGGGTCCAGGATCCTTGGACGCTGCCGCGCAAAAACCGCGGCGACTACCCGCTTCGTTTCGCGATCCTGCTCTACGTCATCGCTTCCGCCATCATGATCGCGGTCGCGCTGATCCTCATCCCCTTCAGCTACACCATCGCCTTTTTCCTCATCTTCTTCGGCTTCATCTACAACCCGCTGATCTCCTACATCAACGCCCGCCTGCTCGGCATCGCCGGGCAGACCGTCGACATTCCGTACACCAAGGAAATGGCCTTCATGTTTTCCGGCGCCGAGGGCATCGAGATCTGGCTCGCGCCCATCCCGATCGAAAACTACGGCCACCAGACACAGGCTTTCCGGGTCAATGAACTCACCGGCGTCACTTTCTGGTCACTCATCAAGACCGACGCCGTCGCTTTCCCGCTGCTTTTCTTTTTGTCGCTTGGTTTCTGGGCCTTCATCTGGGCCAGTGATCCCGTCCCGGGGCCGCTCTTTCCCGCGGCCGAGATCCGCTGGGACCTCGCCGCCAAGCAGCAGGTTCTGGTCATGGGCTCCACCCTTGAGGACACGGAATGGAAGAACACCGACCTCGGGCGCGCCATCAAGCCGGGCATCATCGCCGGCGGGTTCGGCGTGGTGGTGGGGCTGTTCTCAGTCATGACTTTTCTCGGGCTGCCCGTCATGCTGGTCTACGGCTTCGTCCGCGGCTTCGGCGACTTTCCCCACATGATGATCCCGGAGGTGCTCGGCGCGATTGTCGCCCGTTGGTATTTCAAACGAAAATACGGATCGAAGTATTTTCTCCGCATCGCGCCGACGTTTCTCGCCGGTTACATGACCGGGGTGGGGCTCATCGGCATGCTCACCATTGCCACCCGCCTGATCCAAAACGCCGTCAGTGGCTCGCCCTTCTAGCCGTCGCCCATGGCCGCCATCCCCGATCAGACCAAACTCCCCTTCAAGGTCGCCCTCGACGTCGTTCTCCAGGGCATCCGCATCCGCTTCGGTCGCTCGGTGGTTACGATCTCAGGCGTGATCCTGGGGGTGGCGTTTCTCATGTCGATTCTCTCCGGCATCGTGCTCAAGGAGGGCGTCGCCGAGGAGGACGAACTGCGCCTGGAGATCCAGCGGATGCAGAACTTTCTCGAAGCCGAAACCGGACTGGTGGCCGACCGCTCTTTCGCGGTCATCCCGGTGGGGCCGCTCTCAACACCGGAAGCGCGTTTTCTCGAGCGGCTCAAGCGCAGCCAGGCTTCCGAGATCCGCCTCCATGATCCCCGCGGTCTTCTCACCCCGGCCCAGGCCGACCGTCTCCGCACATTGCCGCCGGATCGCCTCATGGAACAGGCCAGCGGTCTCATCCTCATGGGGTCGGCCGCGGCCGACGATCTCGATCTCGACATCACAACCGTGATGACGGGCGCCCGTCAGCCGGTCATCGCGCTCTCCAATCCGCGCGCCACGCCGCCGGCCCCGGCTCCCGGCGTTTCCGTCATCCGGCTGAGCCGGGAGCTGCGGCCGGAGGAAATCCGCGCCCGCGAGGAGCAGGCCCGCAAGGATCGTTTCCGTGATCTCTGGATCATCGCCATTTCCATTCTCGTCACCGTCATCGGCATCTCCAACGCCATGCTCATGAGTGTCACCGAACGCTTCCGCGAGATCGGCACCATGAAATGCCTCGGCGCCCTCTCCGCTTTCGTGCGCCGCATGTTTATCATCGAGTCCGCCATCATGGGTATCGTCGGCGGGCTGCTCGGCAGCCTCGGCGGCTTTCTCTTCACCCTCGTCGCCTACCTCGTCACCTACAGCCCCGGCCTGGTCTTCACCGGGCTCGGCCAAGGCCTGGGCCTGCTCGCTTTCGCCGGCGCCGCCGCCGTCGTCATCGGGCTGGTCCTCTCCATCATCGCGGCCATTTATCCCGCCAACGTCGCCGCCCGCATGCTTCCCGCGGTCGCCCTCCGGAGCAATGTCTGACGCCTCCCAACCCACGGGTCCATCCCCCTCCCAGGCGGTCAACCGCCAAGTCGTTGCCGCCACCACCGTTCCCACCGACCGGCCGCTCACCGAGGCCGATATCGATGCGCTCATGGCCTACCCGGCCGGTGAGCCGCCCGCCATGGTCATCAACGCCATCGATGTGAAAAAGATCTACCGGCAGGGGACCCACGAAACCCACGCCCTCCGTGGCGCCACCCTCGATATCTTCAAGCGCGAATACCTTTCCATCATGGGCCCGTCCGGTTCGGGCAAATCCACGCTCTTCAACATGATCGGCGCCCTCGGCAAACCCAGCGAGGGCAAGGTGTACATCGACCAGGTCGACATCGCCCACCTCGACACCAATGAACTCGCCTGGCTCCGGTGCCGGAAAGTTGGATACATCTTCCAGAGCTACAATCTCATCCAGGTCATGACCTGCCTGGAAAATGTCACCCTCCCGATGGCCTTCGCCGGGGTCGAGGGCGACGCCGCCCGCGAGCGCGGCATCCGCATCCTCAAGCTCGTCGGCCTCGGCCACCGCATCCTCCACAAGCCGGCCGAGCTTTCCGGCGGCCAGCAGCAGCGCGTCGCCATCGCCCGCGCCCTCGCCAACGAGCCCGAGATCGTCCTCGCCGACGAGCCCACCGCCAATCTCGACCAGCACACCGGCCAGGAGATGATCGAGCTGCTCGCCCGCCTCAAGGATGAGCTGGGCGTCACCATCATCTCCGCCACCCACGATCTCAAGATGCTCCAGCAGAGCGACCGCATCCTCTGGATTGAAGACGGCCGCATCGTCCGCGCCGCCAAGCCTTCCGAGGTCGACTTTTCCTCCAAGGAGTTCGACCACTGAGCCCGCCTCCCGCCATGCCACTGTTTTTCAAACGCAAACCCGCCCGCCCGCCGCTTCCGCCGCCCGATCAGGTCCCGGAAGACGCCTGGCAGGCCGTGCCCCGGCATGCCCCCAATGTCGAGATGAAGGAGGACAAGGCCGGCAAGCTCTACCTCCGCTTCATCATCGAGCCGTCCATGGTGTCGGAGCGGTGGTTCAGCCGCAAATTCCGTTTCCGCCGGGCACGTAAGTTCCACCTCGATCCCACCGGCAAAACGTTTTGGCTGCTCATCGACGGCCGCCGCACCCTCGGCCAGATCGAGCGGGAAATGAGCCGCCGCTTCGGCTGGGACCGCCCCACCTGCCGCGGCGGCATCCTCCAGTACACCGCCGCCCTCATGGAGCGAAAACTCCTCCTTCTCGACCTTGGCCACCGCCTCCGGCCCGATCCAGCCCAACAGCGGAACGCCGCCTCCAATCCATGAGCGACTCCCTCATCGAAGTCCGCGGGGTGAAAAAGCTCTACCTCCAGGGCGAGGAGGAGCTTTGGGCGCTCAAGGGCATCGACCTGCTCATCCGCCGCGGCGAGTTCATTTCCATCATGGGTCCGTCCGGCTCGGGCAAGTCCACCCTCTTCAACCAGATCGGCGCCCTTGATGTCCCCACCGAGGGGCAGGTCCTCTTCGAGGGCCAGAACATCTTCGACCTCACCGAGCCCCAGCAGGCTTGGTTTCGGAATCACAAAATCGGATACATTTTCCAAACCTTCAATCTCATCACCGTCATGACCGCGCTTCAGAATGTGGCCCTCCCCGCCGTCTTCGAGGGCGTTGGTCACGAGGAGGCCAACCGGCGCGCCACCGCCATCCTCGAGCGGGTCGGCCTCGGCCACCGCCTCACTCACAAGCCCGGAGAGCTTTCCGGCGGCCAGCAGCAGCGCGTCGCCATCGCCCGCGCCCTCGTCAACCGCCCCAGCGTGGTCCTCGCCGACGAGCCCACCGGCAACCTCGACACCGCCACCGGCCAGGAGATCATCGACATCCTCAAGTCCCTCAACGAGGAGGACGGCGTCACCATCGTCTGCTCCACCCACGATCCCAAGATGATCCGCAAGTCCGAGCGGGTCGTCTGGATCGCCGATGGTCTCAAGCAGAAGGAAGTCACCGCCGCCGAGTTCCGGATCGAGGAAATGGAGGCCGACCGCCTCGGGCGCGATTGAGTGGCCGCCGGCATGGCCGAACGCAAACCCTTCAAGGACTGGTTTGACCGCGAGGCCGCGAAGCGCTTGGCGGCGCAGGTGGCGGCGGTCTGGCCTGGCTTCGACCAGCGGCGCTTCCTCCGCCTCGCCACCGCCGGCCTCGGCGGCCTCGAGTTTCACGACCGCATCGGCCGCTTCAGCGACGCCTTTCGCGCCACCCTTCCGCAGGAGGTGCCGGCCGCTCTCGATATTCTCGTAAGCAGCCTGCCCCCGGTCCTGCCCGGCGCGGAGGACGTCACCGACAGCTGGCTCCAATGGCCCCTCGGACGTTTCATCGCCGACCATGGCGTACCTCACTTCGAGCCCTCCATGGCGGCCATGCTCGCGCTCACCCAGCGTTTCTCGGCGGAGTTCGCTGTGCGTCCGTTCCTTGAGACGTATCCTGATGAAACCTACAAACGCCTGCTTGGCTGGACGACCCACCCCAGCCCGCACGTGCGCCGCTGGTGTTCGGAAGGGACCCGCCCCCGGCTTCCCTGGGGCCGCCGTCTTCAGGCGCTGATCGAGGACCCTGCGCCCTCCTGGCCGCTGCTCGAAGCCCTGCGCGATGATCCCGAACCCTACGTGCGGAAGTCCGTCGCCAATCACCTTAACGATATTTCCAAGGATCACCCCGAGGCGGTCGTCGACCGTTGCCGCCGCTGGCTCAAGGGCGCCTCACCCGGCCGCCGGTGGATCGTCCGCCACGGCCTTCGCAGTCTCGTCAAGGCAGGCCATCCCGGCGCGCTGGCCGCCCTCGGTTTCAGGCCGTCCGCCGACTTGGCCGCGACCCTCCGGGTTTCGCCGCCGGTGGTTTGTCTGGGAGAGTCCTTCGAGTGCCATGCCGTCTTCACCAACAACGGTCCCGCGCCCCTCGACCTGGTCGTGGATTACCGGCTCCATTTCGTGCGCCAACGCGGCCGGACCGGCCCCAAGGTTTTCAAGTGGAAAACCCTCCGCCTCGAGGCTGGCGAGACCCGCGAACTGCGCAAGCGCCATCCCATGCGGCCAACCTCCATCCGTGCGCTCTATCCCGGTGTTCACAAGGTCGAGCTTCAGGTCAACGGCACGGCCCGTGCCGCCGCCCGCTTCGAGTTCAAACTGCGCTCCTGACCCCCGGCCGGCCCGGCCGCCTTTTTCGGGAATGAAGTTCAGTCTAGCCGGCACGGTCATCGTGTTCCAGTCGCTTGCCCATGCTTACCACATCGTCGATGGAATACCCGAGCTTACGGTAGAATTCGATGACGCCATGATTGCAGCTCCGCACTTGCAGATTGATCTTGGGGCAGCCCTCGGCCCGCAGGCGCAGTTCCGCCTCCGCAACCAGGGCCCGGGCGAAACCCTTGTGCTGATGCTCCGGCGAAACCGCCAAGTAGTTCAACCAGCCCCGGTGTCCCTCATAGCCCGCCATGATGCACGCCACGATGCCACCGTCGAGTTCACCAACCAGGAACCATTCCGGCCGGACCGCCAGTTTGCGCTCGATGTCTTTTTGAGGATTGTTCCAGGGCCGCAGCAAGTCGCAGCTTTGCCAAAGAGCCAGGACCGCTGATTCGTCGGAGCGTTGGTAAGGTCGGATGTGCATGTGCTAACAATGGGTTGTGGTGGCTGGAGCTCACGAAGCGGGGGCGCCGGGGGATCGGAGACATGACTCAGAAAGGCAGCGGCCTCCGGGAGGGTCTCGGGATAGAGACGCCAGCCATCAAGCGAGCAGTATCGTCGCCGCACCCTCCCGGCAAGGTCTGCCGCCAGCTCAGGTTTCACGCCGGCTCTGGCAATTGCAGGCTTGAAGACAGGCTCCATCTGCGCCACCACGCATCGGCTCCGCGGAGCTCTTCATGCGACACATTTGGCGTATGCCAGGGAAATCCTTTCTGTAGCTCTTGTGAGAGGGCTTCGCGGGATGCTCCATGGTGCGGTATTCTCTCGTGCAGGACTTCCAAGAGGACGCCTGCAAAACGGCCGTTCCGGTGGGCCAGCGTTCCGTCAAAGTCCCAGACCAGTAGATTCATCCGGCAATGCTGAGAACAGGAGACCGGAACGCGCCTAGGCCGGATTGATTGCCGCCGGGAGGTTGATATGGAAGGTGGTCCCGCCACCAGGTATGCTATCCAAGTCCAGCCAGCCCTGGTGTTGATGAACGATGGTGTGCACGGTGGCCAGTCCGAGCCCGGTGCCTTCCCCTTCCTTCTTCGTTGTGAAAAGCGGTTCGAAGACTCGGGATTGGTCCTCCAGTGGGATTCCCATACCGGTGTCCATGACCGAGAGGCGGATATAGAGACCGGCATGGGCATCCGGGTAAGACCGTGCCGTCTGTTCATCAATCTTGCAGTGCCGGGTGGTCAGGGTGATCACTCCGCCTTCTGGCATAGCGTCCTTCGCATTGACGGCGAGGTTCATCAGGACTTGGTTCAGCAATCCGGAGTCGGCCCGCACCGTCGTGGGCTCTTGGCAAAGGTCCAGTGCCAGTCGGCACGAGCTTCCCACCCGGCGATCCAGCAATGCGCTGAAGCGCTCAACTACCTCGTTGA
>REEB01000131.1 GCA_007695295.1 Puniceicoccaceae bacterium | reverse complement strand
GTCGGGCTGCGCAACCGCGTGCGCCGGGCCGATTCGCTGATCGAAGTGGAGCTGAAGCGGCGGCACGACCTGATCACGCGGCTGCTGCCGGTGGTGACGGCCAGCCGCGAACACGAGCGGCAGACGCAGGAGAGTGTGGCGCAACTACGCACCCAGACGGAGGCCTCGCCGCCGGACTGCGCGGGTCCCGATCCAACGGCGGTGCTGCCGGTGGTGCGGGCGTTGGCGGAGCGGTATCCGGCGCTGCAGAGCGATCGGCTCTTTGGGGAGCTGCAGCGGTCGCTGAGCGAGACGGAGCAGCGGATCGCGCTCTCCCGGGAGTATTACAACACCATGATCGAATACTGGAACTCGCGGCTGGAGACGATTCCGGACGGGTGGGTGGCGAAGCTGGGGTCGTTCAAGCCGCGGCACTTTTTTGAGGCGAGCGGTTTCGAGCGGGCGGCGGTGCGGCTGGCGCTGGCGGACTGAAAAGCTGAAAGGCTGAAACACTGAAAACTGAAAGGGAAAGCTGTTCCGAGGAACGGAGGGCCGACCCCGCGGCCGCGGGGCAGGCCGGGCGCGGAACGAACCGGACCAATGCTGTTCCGAGGCACACAGTACCGACCCCGCTGGCCGCGGGACGGGATGAGGGAGTTGCGGGAGCATCTTTCTCCCGGCGGGGCGGGCCGGACGGTTCCGCCATGTGACGACGGCGGCTACGGCGTGGGGGGAGGGGTAATGAGTTATGGGTGGTGAGTGGCGGGTTATCCCGGGGTCGCGGGTCGGGTGGTGTCGGGTCGGGTTGGGGTCAGTGGGTGACGGCGAGGCGGAAGCCGATCGAGTAGAAGCGGGTGGACGGGGCGAGGGCGTGCCGGTGGGCGGAGCGTGCTTCGGCCGGCACGCTCATCCAATTGCCGCCGCGCAGGATGCGCTGGGTGCCGGTGGCGGGGCCGGTGGGATCGAGCAGGACCCGGGCGGCATCGTAGGGGCCAAACCAGTCCCAGCACCACTCGTCGGCATTGCCGTGCATGTCGTAGAGGCCAAAGGCGTTGGATGCTCGCCCGCGGGCCGGATGGGTGTTGCCTTCGGAGTTGGCGCAATGCCAGCCCGCCGCACCGAGATTTTCATCCGGGAGGCAGGCGTCGACGGGGCCGGCGGCTGGACCGGTGGAAAAGGCGGTTTGGGTGCCGGCGCGGCAGGCGTATTCCCACTCGGCTTCGGTGGGGAGGCGGTAGCCGCGGGCGTGCCAGTTGGCGAAGATGGGGGGCATGCCGGTGCGGATGACGGCGCCGGAGTCGAAGTCGGCGCGGCTGTAGTAGACCGGTTCACGTCCTTCCATTTCGCTGCGGGCATTGCACCAGCGGACGGCATCCCACCAGCTCACTTTAACGACCGGGTGATCCTCGCCGTCCGGGCCGTTGAAACCGTTTCGGCCCGGGGAGATGTCGGAATAGCCGTTGACCCGGGCCCAGTCGCGGACCTTGTTCCAGAGCGACCACGGCACCTCGGTGCGGCCCAGGTGGAATGGCCGGGCGAGGGTGACGGCGACTTGGGATTCGTCGGGGAGGCGGCCGGGTTCATCGAGCGGCGATCCCATGATGAAGGATCCCGCGGGGACGAGGGCAAACTCCTCCGAATCCAACTCGGTCGCCGGCCGTGGGGCGGCGGTCTGCTCCGGGCCTCGGAGGGCCCGCTGGATGAAGTTGCGGGTGATCCGGCGGACGCGATCGTCGACGCCGATGGTCCGCGATTCGTGGGAGGCGGCACGGACATGGCCCGGCGGGGCGGCCAACGCCTGGCTCCACCAGATGGTGCCGGCGTTGAAGACCCAACTGTCGCGGGGTCCCGGGAAGACGACCGAGCCGAACTGCAGTTGGCGTTCTCTCCCGCCCCAATAGCCGAAGAGCGAAGCGGAGGCGATGACCTCGAGGCCCTCGATATCCGCGTAGGGGGGGCCGTGATACTCCCAGCCGACGAGGTTGGGAAAGGCGTCGCCATTGCGCAGGCCCGTGCCTTCGAAGATCCAATGGTCGGCCCGGCGGACGATCCAGTCGCCATTGCCGGATCCATAGGTGGTCGCGCCCATGAGACCGCGGCCGGCCTCGCGCAGGCGCGGACCGCGGCCAAAGACCCGCGCCGGCCGGCCGGTGACCGAGCTCGGCTGGAGAGGAACCTCATAGAGGAGCGCGTTGCCGCTGAGAAAAGCCATGCTCATGCCCCGGTCGCGGGCGGCGGCGACGTTTTTGAACGCACCCTCGGCCCAGTATTCGTCGTGCGCGACGGAGAGAAACAGCTTCGCCCGGTCGAGGACGGAGGGATCCAGGAGGGTGTCGAGGTTTGAGCAGTAGGCGATATGGTAGCCCTCCTTCTCCAGCCAGTAGGCGAGGGGGAATTCCGTGAGCAGAAAGGAACCCGAGCCGATAAACTCGGCCACGCGCTGGAGTTGGGCGTACATCGCGTAGGGGCGGTCGAAACTCACCCGCGTGTCGGGCCCGGTGTAGAGGTATTGGTTGAAACGATCGCGTTCGCCTCCGTCGTCATAGAGCGAATCCTTGCCCGGCCATTTGTTGTAGGACTGCCAGGTGAGGTCGGAGACTTGAAAGAGGATGGCGGCGGGCTCCCTGCTCTTGAGGACGAAAATGATGTAGGACTGGAAGCCATTGTCGGCGCGGGTCAGCTTGGCGAGGTAGACACCGCTGGGCCAGTCGCCGGGGACCTCGAGGGTCGCGGACACGGGCCAGGCGCATTCGCGGACGCGGCCTTCGCCGGAAGGCGGGGTGGGCTGCGCCTCGCCGGCAAACGATCCCAGCCGGGTCATGAGGCGGCCGCCTGTGCCCCCGTAGTAGCCGGTGCGGAAAACCTCGATGGTGAAGTCGGCCGCCGGGGAGGTGCTGACGTGGAAGTCGACCGACTCGCCGGGATAGAGGCTTGTTTTGGAGGCGTAGCCCTCGATCGCGACGGAGCGCAAGCCATGGCCGGTGGCGTCGTCGAGGCTGACGGAAGACAACCGCCAGTGCCCGGTGCCCGGGCGCTGGTTTTCCATGAAGGTTGGG
>REEB01000012.1 GCA_007695295.1 Puniceicoccaceae bacterium | reverse complement strand
CACTCATTACCCATCACTCATCACCCATCACTCACCACCCAAAACTCCCCACCCCATGTCCCCGCCTCCAAACCCCGTCGAAGCCTGTTTTCTCGATCTCGCCCGGCGGTGGAGTGCCGCTTACCGCAAGCTCGGGCCCATGGAGACACCTAAGCGGGAGACCGACCTGCTTGCCCTCGCCGCTCTGATCCTTGCCAATGAACACCCCCACCGGCTTTCCCCGGCCTGCCACGAGACCATCGGGCAGTGCCGCGAACTCGGCGGCAACCGCTTCTACTACTGGGTGGATCGCCTGCCCTGGCAGCTCGCAGGCGATATCCTCCGCGGCGAACGACACGAAAGCGTCGGCATCAACATCATCACCCAACACCTCGATGAGCCGAAGTCCGCCCTGCGGGGCTGGGCCCTCGAGGTGGCTTGGTTTGTCCGCGCGGATCTGGATCCGGAATCAGCCGTACCCAAACTGCTCGCCAATGTGGAAAACACCCTTGCCTTCGTCACCGCCTCCTGGGGCCTCGCCGGGGCGCTCTGCGGGAGCAAGGAAGCGCTGGAGCTGGAGGCCCGCCTCTTCCAGCCGGAGGATTTCATCGACCAGTACGCGAAGCGGTGCGCCCGTTTCTCCGAGTTCGATCTCGTGACCTGCCAGGCCCGCTTCTGGAACCTCGAGTCCCTCTGCCGCCGGATCATCACCGACAGCATGGCCCATGGAGGAAGTCCGCAGACCGAGCTGCCGCTGTAAGCCCTGCCCGGCAACCCCACCTCCCCTCAACCCGCACCGGGGCTCGGCCCGGAGGTTGCGAAGATTCCTCCTCCGCCAAGCCGCCTCCCTCCAACTCCAGCTCTCCGGGTTCTGATTTTCCCACCGCCTGCTCAGGAATGCATTGAACCAAGGCCGCCCTCCCCTCAGGTTCTCAGCTTTCCCTGCAATCCATCCTGCCATGACCGACAAACTCCACTGGGGTATCCTTGCCACAGGGCGCATCGCCCACGCCTTCGCCGAGGGCGTCCAACGTTCCGAAACCGGCCGCCTCCAGGCCGTTGCCAGCCGCTCCCAGGCCAAGGCCGACGAAATGGGCGCCCATTTCGGCATCCCCAACCGCCACGGCAGCTACGAAGCCCTCCTCGCCGATCCCGAGGTCCAGGCGGTCTATATTTCCACCCCGCACCCGCAGCACGCCGAGTGGTCCGTGAAGGCGGCCGAAGCCGGCAAACACATCCTCTGCGAAAAACCCGCCTGCCTCAACCATGCCGACGCCATGGCCGTGGCCGAAGCCGTCCATGAGGCCGGCGTCGTTTACATGGAAGCCTTCATGTACCGCTGCCACCCGCAGACCATCGAGCTTGTCCGCCTGCTGCGCGAGGGCGCGATCGGGGAGATCCGGCTCATCCAGGCCGCTTTCAGCTTCGCCGCCGGTTTTAATCCCGAGAGCCGCATCTACAACAACGCCCTCGGCGGCGGCGGCATCCTCGATGTCGGCTGCTACCCGGTCTCAATGGCCCGGCTGATTGCGGGCGTCGCTCTCGGGCGGCCCTTCGCCGATCCGCTCGAAGTTGCCGGCCAAGGCCGGCTCCATCCCGAAACCGGTGTGGACGAGGTCGCCATCGCCGACCTCGCCTTCGAAGGCGGCCTCCTCGCCCAGGTTTCCACCGGCGTCTCCATCAACCAGGAAAACGTCGTCCGCATCTACGGCACCGAAGGGCGGATCGTGCTGCCCTCGCCCTGGCAACCCGTCATCCACGGCGGCATCTGGTCCTTCCAGATCTTCGAAAAAGGCCGCCCGGAGCCGCGCACCATCTCCGGCACCGAGCAGCGCCCGCTCTACGGCGTCGAGGCCGATCTTTTCGCCCGCAGCCTGCCCCACCGCGAACCGCTCCACCCCGGCATGACCATCGAGGACACCCTCGGCAACATGCGCACCCTCGACCGCTGGCGGCGCGCCATCGGCCTCACCTACGAGAACGAAAAACCCGAAAACCCCTGGCCCACCGTCCACCGCCGCCCCCTCAAGCCCGGCGCCCGCGGCACCATGCCCACCCTCACCCCCGAAGGCTGGGACAAGCCGGTCTCCCGCTTCGTCATGGGAGCGGACAACCAGCAGTCCCTCCCCCATGCGGCCGTCATGTTCGATGACTTCGTCGAACGCGGCGGCAATGCCTTCGACACCGCCTTCATTTACGGGGGCGGCCTCCAGGAGAAACTCCTCGGCGCCTGGTGCCGCAGCCGGGGTCTCCGGGACCACGTCTTCATCATCGCCAAGGGCGCCCACGCCCCCCACTGCAATCCCGGAAAACTCAGCGAACAGCTCCTCATCAGCCTGGAGCGTCTCCAGACCGACTACGCCGACTTGTATTTGATGCACCGGGACAATCCGGAGATCCCCGTGGGCGAGTTTGTCGATGTGCTCAACGAGCATGTCTCAGCCGGCCGCATCCGCCGCTTCGGCGGCTCCAACTGGTCCCTCGCCCGCATCGCCGAGGCCAACGCCTATGCCAAAGCCAAGGGCCTGCAGGGCTTCGCCTGCGTGAGCAACAACTTCAGTCTCGCCCGGATGGTCGACCCAGTCTGGGGAGGCTGCCTCGCCGCCTCCGATCCCGACTCCATTGCCTGGCTCAAGGAACGGCAGATGCCGCACTTCGCCTGGTCCAGCCAAGCCCGCGGCTTCTTTACCGACCGCGCCGGCCCGGCCGAAACCTCGGATCCCCAGCTCGTCCGCTGCTGGTATTCGGAAGACAACTTCAAGCGCCGCGAGCGGGCCATCACCCTCGCCGCGCATAAGGAAGTCAACCCCATCAACATCGCCGCCGCCTACGTCCTCTCCCAGCCCTTCCCCAGTTTTTGCCTCATCGGCCCGCGGGTGCTGGAGGAAACCCGCACTTCCATGCCCGCCCTCGACATTCTCCCCCTCTCACCCGAGGAGTGCGCCTGGCTCAACCTCGAGTCCGAAACCCGCCCCTTCTGAAGAGACGAACGGGCGTTCGCACCGGACGGAGCCGGACCCTCCGCCGCCCCCCTCCGCGGCCTCCCCCGTAGCGGAG
>REEB01000192.1 GCA_007695295.1 Puniceicoccaceae bacterium | reverse complement strand
GCTTTGAAGAACGAGTCAACCAGCTCGAGCGCCTCACCCGGCAGGAGGTCACGCCCACCGATCAAAACCGTATCCTTGTGCGCGACCAGCTCCGTGAAAAGCAGAACGTCTTCACCAACCTGCTGCGGGATCTGAACCTGACCGAGCGGGACACCAGCGACTTTTTCGGGCGCCCGCCCGCCACCCGCACCGAGGCTTTTTTCGACATCGCCGCCTTCATTGAAGAACAGAGGACTTTTCTCGAGGAGCAGCAGATTGTTTTTCCGGAAAACTACCGCTTCACCTTCGGCGCCTACGTCAACGAGGGACCTGATCCAAGTCTCATCCCCCGCATTCACCGCCAAAAGAAGCTCGTGGGCTACTTGGTGGAGCAACTCGCCGCTGTCCGCCCGCAGCAAATTCACTTCATCCAGCGCGAACCTCCGCCGGGCCAGGCCGGCCCCGGCCCCCAGGCACCCACCGGCCGTGGCGCCCAGCGAGGCGCCGCCCAGGCTGGAGCGGGCGACTTCTTCACCCTCCCGGCCGCCGCCAGTGTGCGCGTGCCGGACTTGGTCGATTCTCTGGCGTTCCGGGTCGCGTTCACCGGCAATTCCGAAACGCTCCGCTCTTTCCTCAACCAGATCGCCGAGTCCAGACTTCCGTTTGTGGTCCGCGGCATCGAAGTCGAGGCCCAGGGAGTCGGGGGGCCGGGGACCGGAGCCGCCGCCCAAGCCCAGCAGCCCGCCGTCACCGAGGAGAATGTCCGCATCGTGGCGCGCCATCTTTCCCGCTTCACCCTAACCCTCGAGTTCGTCACCTTCGCCGGCCAGTTGCCCCAGGTCGGAACCTGATCCGCCCAACACGATGAAACTTCCCCTCGACAAGCTTTCCGTGGCCGTCGCCCTCCTGGTTTTCCTCTTGGTTGGCTTCTTCAGCTTCCGCCAAGTCCAGCAGATCGAGGCCATCGAGTTCGACCAGATGCTTATGGCCATGGCCAGGACCCACCAGCCCGCTCCCGTGACCGCTCCCGAAATCCCCGAAGCCACTTGGAGCCAGCCCCGCCCCCAGACGACCGGTGAAGACTGGATTTACGACGTCTTCACCCCTCCGGAAATCTACTACAATACGGCCAACAATGCCTTCACCGTCACCCCGGATGTCGTCGTGGAGCCCCGCGATCCTTTCGACATTCTTCTGGTCGAGGTCGGCCCCCGGCCCTACCGGATCCAGATGATGGGCTATGTCGGCCGTGAAGGCGGTTATCTCGCCACCCTTCAGGATATCGAAACCGGCGACATGCGTGTTGCCCGGCCGGGCCGTTCGCTCTCCGATATGGAGGTCACGCTCGAGGATATCAGCGTGCAGGAGGTCCTCGATGAAAGCACCGGTTCCGCCATCCACATCACTGTCGCCCGGGCTCGCATCCGCGACCATCGCACCGACGAGGTCGTCGAGCTGACTGATGGCGAGACCCTCCTCACCGATGAGCGGCAGGCTGTCTTCCGCCTCCTCGATACCGCCCGCACCGAAAGCGTCTCCGACGGTGAATCCATCATTCACCGCGGCAGCCGTTACACCATCGAGCAAATCCTGCTCGATCCCGAAAACCCACGGGTTCGGGTCATCCGCCATTTCCTGACCGAAGAGGATGCCGACCGGGATCCCGTCGAAGCCACCCTCGGCCTCAACGAACGCTGACCCACCTGACTCAACCACCAACTTCCCCCTGATCCATCTCAACCCCCTCTCTGCCAAACGCCCTAGAGCTCGTCCCCTGATGAATACCACTCGTGCCACTAAGATCCTGCTCCTAGGACTGGGAATCGCCCTCATCTCCAGCATTCCCTCCCCGGTTGCCACGCTCCACGCCGACGACACCACCGACCTCAAGATCCGGTTGATGTCCGATGCCCTCCAGGCCCGCGATGCCGGTGACCTGGTTACCGCCCGGGCCAATCTTGAGCGCTTGGTCGAGCTTGCCCCCGACGATGCCTCCGTGCGCCGCCTTCTCGAGGCCGTCCGCGCCGAGCAGGCCCGCCGCGAGGCCGACCGCCCCGCTCCCCAGCAGCCGGCCCCCCAGCCGGCTCCGCAACCCCAGCCGACGCCCGCCCCGCCGCCGGCTCCCGCTCCTTCCACTCCCTCGCCCAACGCCGGTCTCATGGCTGAGGCCGAGTCGCTCGTCGCCATCGAGGTGGACCGCATCGAGGCCAACATGGCCGCGGCCCGCGAGATGCAGGAAATGGCCCGCCGCCAAGTCCGCCAGCGCAACTACCGGGCCGCCATTGGCACCATCGACCAAGCGCTCGCCCTCCTCGAGCCCAACCGACTCACCCAGTCCCTCATCTCCGAGCTCAACCGCGAGCGCGCCCAGGCGGCCGTATCCCTTGCTCGCGAAGAACCCATGGATCCGGCCGAAGCCCAGGCGATGGCGGCAAGGGAGGCCAACCTGCTCCCCCTCCAGGAGACCAGCCCCAACTACCTCGCCCTCCAGGCCCGCGTCAACGAGCTCTTGCTCAAGGGCCGCAGCCAGTATGTCGGCGGCGACATCACCGGTGCGGAGGAGACTTTCAAGCAGGTCGAAGCCATGGACCCCGACAATGTCCAGGCCAAGGCTTTTCTCATCCGCATCGCCCGCGAACGAGGCTCGATGGCCTTCCTCAACCGGGAAAAGACCCGCGAGCAGATGCTCGAGGAAGTCAATCGCGCCTGGCAGCGCCCGGGCATCTACGCCGACCGCGAAATCGATGAAGTCGATGACGGCCTCGAGGACATCCGACGCAAGCTCGACGAAATCATCATCCCCACGATCAACTTCAGCGGCCTCGAGCTTAACCGCGTCATCAATACCCTCAGCGCCATTTCCGAGGAATTCGACCCCACCGGCATCGAACCCCGCGGGGTTAACATTGTGCTCGTCGGCCGTCCCCGCGCCGATCAGCCGATCAGCCTCTCCGTCCGCAACATGTCCCTGCGCCGGATCATCGAATACGTCGTCGACCAGGCCGGCTACGAATACATCCTCCAGCCGGACGCGGTGGAAATCCGCTCCATCGAGGACAGCCTCATCACCGAGGTTCTCCCCGTGACCCAGGCCACCGTCCGCCGCCTCACCGCCCTCGGCGTCGGCCCCGCCGCCGCCGCCGCTCCCGCCCAGGACGATCCCTTTGCCGCCCCCGCCCAAGACACCCCCGCCTCCGCCGGCGCCCAGTCCGACGCGATCCGCAACTTTCTCTCCCAGGCCGGGGTCAACTTCAACATCCCCGGCACCCGCATGGTTTATGACGGCTCCGCCATCATCGTCACCCAAACCCCCCGCGAGATCCAGCGCATCCGCAACATCCTCCTGCGCTACAGCGAGATCCGCCAAGTCGAGATCGAGGCCAAGTTCATGGATGTTTCCGAAGGAGCCCTCGAGGAACTCGGCTTCAACTGGAACCTCCGCGGCGGCGGCCGGCCCGCCTTCGATCCGACGACCGGGCTGCCGCTGATCGACTCCTCCGGCAACCCGATCCTCAATTACCGCCAGAATTTCCAGTCCGCCAACCGCAACCTCGCCCAGGCATTCACCGGCGGCCAGACCGGCACCTCCGCCATCACCATCGTCGACCAGACCGGCACCTTCACCTTCCCCTTCGGCGCCCCCAACATCCCCGGCACCGTCGTCCTTGGCTCCGGCGCTCCCGACTTCGCCACCATCAGCGGCGTCATCAGCGGCTTCGATGTCGGCGTCGTCATCCGCGCCCTCTCCCAGCGGGCCGGCACTGACCTGCTCAGCGCCCCCAAGGTCACCGTCCTTTCCGGCAACCAGGCCAGCATCCGCGTCGCCCAGGAGCTGCGCTACCCGGATCAATACGGCGACATCCAGAGCGAGGTCGGCACCGCCGGTGTCGGCCAGGCCGCCGGCTCCGCCGGTGTCACCATCACCGCCGGCACGCCCCAGGACTTCCAGACCCGCAACGTCGGCGTCGAACTCGATGTCACCCCCACGGTCGAGGAAGACGACTACACCATCAGTCTCGACCTCAATCCGCGCGTCACCGAATTCGAGGGCTTCGTCGAGTACGGAGGCCCCAGCGTCGCCCTCACCGGCACCGGCAGCGTGACCGTCCCCTCCGGCTTCTTCCAGCCGATCTTTTCGGTCCGCGAGGTCTCCACCCGGGTCAGCATCTGGGACGGCGCCACCGTCGTCATGGGCGGCCTCACCCGGGAGGAAATCCGCCTCACCAGCGACAAGGTTCCGGTCCTGGGCGACATCCCCCTCCTCGGCCGCTTCTTCCGCTCCAAGGGTGAAGGCTCCCAGAAGCGCAACCTCCTCATCTTCGTGACCGCCAACCTCGTCAGCCCCGGCGGTTCACCGAAAAACCAGCAGCTCTCCGGCGTCCCACCCTCCTCGGTCTTCCAAAACCCGACCATCGTCACCCCCGGCGGCGCCGAATCCCGCACCAACCGGTAACGGATCCTCCATGTTCCCCTCCCCCCACTTAACGCACTCCCCGATTTCACCATGAAATCATCGCTCCTTTCCCGCCCACCCTTTCAGCAGCGGTTGCTCCGCCCGTTGCCGCTGATCGGATTCTTCATCTTACTGTGTTTGGGGCTGGCCACGCCAGCCGCAGGACAGGGTGTCCCGGATCTTGTCCCGGATCTGTTTGTTCGCAGCGTTACGATTTTGGGCACCAATCCCAATGAGGCGGACGACTCCGTCTACAGCTTTTTCCCCGGAGATCCGATCACCATCCGCGTCTCCTATGGGCGTATCGGCGATCCCGACAACGAAAATGACGATCAGCCCTTTCGAGTCGAGCTCTACCTCACCACCGACAATCGTATCGGCTCAGGCAATGAAACCGATTTGCTCGGTGATGATGCCTTGAACTTGGATAATTTTCTCCTTGATACGATCACGGACCGAGGCATCCACCGCCCTGCTCGTGTTACGTTCGACGAGGAGGGTGCTTGGCTTCCCGCTGTTGATGATGAGGGCAATGAGATCACGGATGAAGATGACAATCCAGTTTTTGAATTGAACGATGATCCCGATGCCAAGGGGCTTTGGTACGCCACGGTCGCCATGCCGGAAAATTTCACCGGAACTTACTACTTGCGGGCGATCATTCGGCGGACCGGAGGTCCCGATGATCCGTTTCTCCCCAACAACGCCCCATTGCAAAGAACCGCCCGCGTCCGCATCCTACCGTCCGAGGGCATCACCGTTTCCAGAGTCAGCGAAGGATTGGACGAAACCCAGGGCAATGAGCTGAGTGAATCGCCCTCGATCAGTCGGGACGGCCGCTTTGTGGCCTATCACACCGAATCCAGTACCATGGGGGCACCCGGGGCGGATCCACTCGATGAAAATCCACTCGGTCGTTCGCAAGTGTTGTTCCGTGACCTCCAGTTGGGTACGCAACAAGTCATCAGCGCCCGGGCCGGCATCGTCGGCAACAACCACAGTCGCCATCCTTTTGTCAGCCCCGACGGCCGCATGGTGGTTTTTGAGTCCACGGCCAACAATCTGGTTTTAAACGACACCAATCAATTCAGCGACATATTCATGTATGACCGCGACACGGCCTTGGTTCGTCGCGTCAACCTGAGGGAGCCGGATCAGCCGAACATCCTCTTGCGGCAGGCCAATGCGGGCAGCTTTCGCCCGGTGGCGTCAGCGAACCTAGGGACTCAGGCGAACCCGGAGTATATTGTTGTTTTCGAATCAAGAGCCACCAATCTTATCCCGGGCACCGCGGTCACCAACGGTGCGGTCAACCTCTTCGCCGTTAACACCGCTTCGGGTGCCGTCCAGTGGGTGAACACTTCCGTAAACGGCATTGGTGGCAACGCCGGTGCTTTCGAGCCTGCTATCAGCGATAACGGTCGCTACGTTGTTTTCCGTTCCACCGCCACCAATCTGGTTCCCGGCCTCTCCAATGGCCTTTCCCAGATTTTCTTGAAGGACTTGGTAACGGGGGAGATCTCTTTGGTATCCCGTGGCTTCGGGCAAGCCGGATCTCCGGTGGCCAACTCGGATGCGATGCAGCCTTCCATCAGCGCCGATGGCAGGGTTCTGGCCTTTGCCTCCGCGTCTTCGAATCTGGTGGCATCACCGGATAATTCCGGCAGGGTTCGGCAGGTCTATCGGGTTGATCGCGATCGCGACAACCTTGGCGTCTTCGACCAACCCGGAAACGTCCTCATCGAAATGGTTTCCGTCAATTTTGACGGCACCCTGGCTGGTTTTGACACCAGCCTTGATCCCATGCTCAGCGAAGACGGGCGCTTTGTCGGCTACCGCACCTTGGCATGGAACTTACAGCAGGACACCATTACCCGCTCCGATGGCACCCGCTTTCGTGTGGGGAGCTTGGGTTTCCACCCCACAGAGCCTCCGGAGGTTGATGCTGAAGGGGTGGTCCAAGGCCACCCGATTGTTGGGTTCACCCAGTTGTCACCGTTTTCCGAGGTTTATATTCGCGACATGGGCCGAGCAGTTACCAATATTGAGGTCACTTCACCCGGTTCGGGATACACCAGTTCCCCTGAGGTCACGATCGTTGGCGGCGGCGGCAGCGGGGCCACCGCCCGTGCGGTCATTGACACCGGCACCGGCGAACTCGTTCAGATAGATGTTATCAATCCCGGATCTGGCTACACCACGCCTCCCACGGTTGAAATCAGTGGCGGCGGTGGGAGCGGCGCGACGGCGATCGCAGAGGTCTGGCGGCACAGTGATCGCGTCAGTGTAAATTCATTTAACCAAGAGACACTGCACCGCGATCCCACGCCACGCAATCCGGGTGTCCGGTCGCAATTCGCCGCCTCGTCCCGTTCCATCGCAATGAGCGGCGACGGACGGTTTTTTGTCTTCGTCCACGACGGCAACGCGCTTGACAGCATTGTTCTAGGGAAATCAAACCTTCGAGAGATCGATACGAACCAAAAGCGCGATGTTTTTCTGGTCGATCGTAAGTTCAGCGGCCTTATTCCCACGCCCTTGGGCAGCCTGCCTTCCGTGACCCTTACGACCAGCGGTGCCGATGCCACTTTCGGCTCCAATCGTCCGATTGTGGTCAATGCTTTTGATCCCACCGACATTGCACCTGATGGCAGTGAAGTTCCCGGCACCATTGTTCTGCTGGAGATTTTCGCGAACGGTGTTCCGCTGGCTCAGTCCAATCCGAACACCACTTCCGCGACACTTAATACGCTTTGGACCGCTCCTGGAACCGCACAGCGGGTGGCCCTCTATGCCATCGCCACCGATGCCAATGGCAATCGCGGCTTCTCCAACACGGTCTTCGTCGACGTGGTCCCATCCACGAGTCTTCCACCCATCGTCAGTGTCGCGGCTTCTCCCACCGCCTTCCAGCTCGGTCAATCGACCTTGCTCACCGCCGCCGCCGCTGATCCGGATGGAGATATTGTCAGTGTTTCATTTTTCTCCAACGGCGTCCTGCTGAACGTTGATGAGGATCCACCTTACGAATACCTTTACACGCCGTCCGCACCCGGATCCTATTCCATCGTGGCCATGGCCACGGACAACACCGGTAATCAGGTCGTTTCCGGCGAATTCCCCGTCACGGTCACCCCGCCTCCCAGTCCCACCGTTACCTTGGTCCAGCCTGACAGTGACCTGACCACGACGGTTGGCTCGCCGGTCTTCTTTGAAGTCATTGCCTCCACTCTCAGTCCGGGCGCCTCTATTTCCACGGTCACCATCAGGGCGCAAAGGGGAGCGGAGACCTTAACGTTGGGCGCGGCCGCTCGGGTTGGCACCACCAATGTTTACCGACTGAGTTGGAGCCCCGGCCCCGGGGATGTGGGTGTCAGCGCGGTCTATGCAGAAGCAACGGATACCCGGGGGACCACCGGGCAGTCTACGCCCCGCATCAACCTCACGATCAATCCCGTTATTGGACAGCCTCCCGCGGTTTCCCTCATCAGCCCGCAGCCTCCCCCAGGCCAAGCCGGCGTGACAACCGAAACCACTGAGACCATTGAATTCAGCATTCAAGCGACGGATGCCGATGGCACGATCGTGTCGGTCGACCTCATTGCCAATGGAGGGTTCGTTGGTTCCGCAGTCCAGGATCCCACAAATCCCGACCTCTACCGTTTGGAGGTGGAAGCGGATGAGTTGGAAGCGGGGGTATTTTCCGTGGTCGCATTGGCAATCGATGACGATGGCAACCGGACGACCTCGACTCCGCTGCTACTCACCATCGTGAATCCGATTCCCCAAGTGGAATTGATGCGGCCTGCCGACGAAAGTCTCACCGGCACCGTCGGCCAGCCGCTCTTCCTCGAGGCCCGGGCGCTGACCGGCTCCTTGAACACTTTCATCGAGTCCTTGGTTTTTGAAGCCAACGGCCAAGTTATTGGCACCGGGGTGCGCATTCCGGGCACCAATCGGTATCGCTTTGAGTGGGTGCCGCCGCTGCCGGGATCGTTTAATATTTCGGCCACCGCCACCGACAATACCGGTTCATCCTTCGCCACCGCCCAGCGCCGCGTCGTCATCCGTGAGCAGATCGGGGCAGCGCCCGTCGTCACGATCGTTGAACCCGCTGCGGACGAAGCCACCGTCCCCGCCAACCTCAACATCACCTTCGTCGCCCAGGCCGTCGACAGCGATGGCACCGTCGATACGGTCGAGTTCTTCATCCGGGGCGGATCCATCGGCTTGGCCGAGCGCCTCCAGGGCACCAACCGCTGGCAGATCCAGTTCAACTTCTCCGAGTTTGGCGTCGGGGTTTACGAAGTCGTGGCTGTGGCCCGCGACAGCAACGGCAACACTGCCGCGAGCGCACCTCTTGATGTTACCGTCACTCCGTCCACCGGAGCCCCTCCAGTTATTGGCGATCCTCCGCTCGTCTTCCTCGAAATCAGTCCCGACATCGATTCCATGCCGCTGCGCTCCTCGGTTTTCCTGACCGCGTTGACCGCCCCCGGCGATGGGGAAGTCGTTCTCATCCGCTTCTTCGCCGATGGCGCGTTGGTTGGCGAGACCGAGCCCGATGCGCCTTACGTCGTTTGGACGCCCACCCGCGGCGGCAACCGCATCCTTACCGCCCAGGCCGTCGACAATCTTGGCAACGAAGTTCTCTCCGAGCCGGTGGAGTTTTTTGTCTCTCCGCCGGTGGGCAATCTGCCGACCGTGAAAATCGTCGATCCCCTGCCAGGAAGTGTCTTCCCGCTCGATCTCGCCTTCACGATCAGCGCCTCCGTCTCCATCCCTGGTAATGTGGGAATCGTCAGTGTCGGCTTTTTCGGGAACGGCTTTCTCGTGGATGAAGACGACACCGCACCCTACACGGGAGAGTTCTTCGGTATCAGTAGCGGGGATAGCGACATCCACGTCATGGTGGTCGACACTTTCGGCAACCGGATCATCTCCGACCCCATCACTATCACCCTGACCAACTTCTCCCCCGTCGGCGATGACCGCCAGTTCATCATCAACTCCATCAGCTCCCTCTTCGGGCGCATTGCGAGTCCGATCGAGCTGGAATCCTTCCTCGGACAGCTGAGGGAGGGAGCGTTGACCCGCCCCGGGCTGCTCCGCGATCTCCTCGACCGCGATGAAGCCCGCGAACTGCTCCTCACCACCCGGGCTTACAAACTCATCCTCGATGAGCTGCCCACTCCTGTGCAACTTGATGCCGGCGCCACCATTCTGAGGGAAAACGGCATCGTGGACGGTATGGAGCAACTCGCCCTGAACCTGTTCCTGACCGACACCTACACCTTCAAGTACGGACTCTTCACGGAGCGGACCAACGACCAAGTCTTCCGCGCGCTCTTCCGCAACCGCTTCGACGGCCGCGAGCCGAATGCCCAGCAGCGCAACGAAGCCAACACCCACATGAATGCGGTCGGGCAGGTCGAGTACACCGCCCTTTTCATCCGCGGCGAACCCTCACCCGCCAACCCGCTCGCCCCACTCGTCTCCAACCCGCCCAATGTCTCCATCACGGACGAAGTAGAGACCATCCTTCTCTATACCCTCCTGACGGACAAGCGGTTGACCCGGCCTGAACTGGCCGAGCTGATGGCGCTGCCGAGCTTCGATGCCCGGATGGAGGGAATCTTCGCCTCGCCAAACTACCTCGACCGCTTCCAGGTCACGGTGCCGCCGGGAATTTTCACCGGGGTGCTGCGGCGCAATCCCGAGACGGGCGCCTTCTCCGTCTTCACCCGCGAGAACAATACGGCCGTCTTCCTTGGTTTTGATACCGAGACCAGCCAAGCCCTCTTCGACTTCAACCTTGAAATCGGCTCCAACGGCACTTTCCAGACCCCTCTCCATAATGGTGCTCAAATAAAGGGGTCTTTCTCCCCCAACCAAGTCGGCGGCACCATCCAGCCCGGCATGGTCGAGTTTTTCGCCGGTATCAGCCCTGCCTTCGGCCTTCGCGAATCCTTCTCCGGTTTTTACCAGGGAGTGGTCCTGCAAAACGCCTCCGGGGAGGTCTATGCGACTCTCGATGCCAGGGGGAATCTCTTCCTCCTCACGATCGATGGCGACTATCAAGACGCCGTTGTGACCCAGATCAACAATGCCGGGGCCTTTGATGCCGTCTCCTTCCGCGGTGCTCGCTTCACCGGCACCGTCGATGGCGAGGATGGATCGATCGATGGCTCCTATGAGCGGATCGGGATGGCCCTGCGCGAGTTCTTCATGGTCCGCGAGGGCCGGGTTGGCGAAGAGTTTCTCGCCAATATTTCCACCCGCGGCCGCGTCGGAACGGGAGCCGAGGTCATGATCGCCGGCCTCGTCATTCAGGGCAGCGGTCCCCGCTGGGTGCTGCTCAATGGCATCGGGCCTTCCCTTCCCTCCGCGCTGGAAAACCGCCTCAGCGATCCCGTCCTGCGTCTCTACAGCGGCAGCACTCTCCTCACGAGCAACGACGACTGGGTCAACAGCCCGGCTTACAGCGCCATCCAGGAGATTCCGTTCGCCCCCAAGCACCCGAAGGAAGCCGCCCTCCTTGTGGAACTGAATCCAGGTGCCTACACGGTCCACCTCGCCACCGGTGACGGCACCCCCGGCATTGGTCTCGTGGAAGCATACGACATCAGCAGTATCCTTGATGGCGAGATGGGCTCCCGAATGGTCAACCTCTCGACCCGCGGTCATGTCGGCGCCGGTCCCGAAGTGCTGATCGGCGGCTTTGTCATCAGTGGTGAAGTGCCGAAAAAGGTTCTCATCCGCGCCGCCGGGCCCAGCCTGACCGCCCTGGGCGTGCCCAACGCGCTGCAGAACCCCGCGCTCCGGCTCTACCGCGACAGCACCATGATCGGCTCCAACAACAACTGGGTCGACAGCCCGAACCGCGACGCCATTGCGGCCACCCCGTTCGCCCCCGCCGACGACCGCGAGGCCGCTCTGCTCGTCTGGCTCGAACCCGGCATCTACACCACCCACGTCTTCTCCGAGAACGGCACGACCGGTATCGGCCGGGTCGAGATCTTCGAGGTGGACTGATCCCACCTGAACACGCTCCAACCCTTTCCAACGGCACCCCTCCCGGGGTGCCGTTGTTTTTTGGGACCGCGTGCAGCCAAAGCGCTGGCCCAAGACTCGAAACGGTATCCACCGTTACGCTACGTATCCGATCGAACCCCTTCGTAGCGGAACGACAACGTCGTTTCGATTACCCGCACCGTCCCGCAGGTTCATTCCTCCATCGCTTCCCGTCCTCGCTCCGGTCTTGTGCCGGCCCGCACCTTCCGCCACCGTGCCGTCATGGCCAAATGGCTCCTACTCGACGGCTTCAACCTCGCCTTCCGGGCCTTCTACGCGGTACCCGACCTTACCCGCAGCGACGGTTTCCCCACCAACGCCCTTTACGGCTGGATCCGCTCGCTTTGGAAACTGGAGGACACCGAGCAACCCGAGGGCCGGGTCGTCTTCTTTGATCTCGGCGGGGCCGCCGCCCGCGAAGCCCTGCTCCCTTCTTACAAGGCCCAGCGCGCCGAAACGCCCGAGGCCCTCGAGCGCCAGATCCCTCTCATCAAGGAACTCACCGCCGCGATGGGCTACGGCGTGGTTGAGGAAAGCGGCGTCGAGTCCGACGATCTTCTCGCCGCCTGCGCGGTCCGCCTGGCCAAGGCCGGCCACACCGTCCGCATCGTCAGCGCGGACAAGGATTTCGCCCAAGTCGTGGATGAGCGCATTCAACTCCTGCTGCCGCCGCCCACCGCCAACCCCCGGCTGGGTTGGCGGTCGCTCGACCGGACCGGGGTGGAGGAGAAGTTCGGCGTGCCTCCGGATCAGATCGTCGACTACCTCGCGCTGGTCGGCGACACCTCCGACAACATTCCCGGCCTGCCCGGGGTGGGCCCGAAAACCGCCGCCAAATGGCTTCGCGCCCACGGCTCGCTCCGCGCTCTGCTCGAGGATCCCGACGCCGTCAAACCACCCCGTTTCGCCCCGCTCCTGAGCGAGCACCGGGAGAACCTGCTCCTCAATGTTCGCCTCATCACCCTCGATCTCGGGGTCGGCACGCCTCCCGTGGAAACCCCGCCCCCCGATCCCGGCCAAGTCTTCCGCATCCTTGGCGAACTGGAGATGAAGACCCACCTCGAAGAAGCCCGCCGCCGTTACGCCCAGGGAACGCTCGGACTGTAGGCAATTCTCCAATACAAGCCTTCTCGCTTCATTTAGCTTTGGGGGTAAGTGTCTCCGTGTCATCCGTGCCCCGGCCTATCCGTAGCGGAGCGAGGGAGTCTCTTCGACCACCCTTGGATCCATTCCACGTCACCCCGTCGAAACGCGGCTCGAGGTCCGTTCAACCAAAAAAGTCAATACAACCACTGATGCACACCGATGAACACTGATTATCGGAGATTTGGCGATTCGGGCGGGCTCACTTATTGGGTGAAGTAGTGAATTTCCGCAAGCTACTCATCATCAGCTTCTATCGGTGGTTCAACTGCGGAATATAGGTTCAAGTGAGGTGGACAGCGACTTCACCGTCCTCTGCATCCTGGAGGCAGCCCAAGCCTGGGGATGTTGATGTCGTCCGCTCGCCGGTCCCGTAACCCGGCTTACGCTGGACCCCGATACGCCAGGGCGGTGTCGAAGAGGGCGACGATGTTGTCGGCGGGAACGTTGGCCTGAATGTTGTGGATGCTGGCGAAAACGAAGCCGCCTTCGAGTGGACGGAAGGCGTCGAGATTGCGCCGCACCTCTTCCGCCACTTCTTCCGGCGAACCGTTGCCGAGGCTGCCCTGGCTGTCGCAGGAGCCGCCCCAAAAGCCGAGCCGGTCGCCGAACGCTGCTTTCAACTTCGCGGGATCCATCCCGGTGGCGGAGACTTGGACCGGGTTGAGAAAGTCCACGCCCATTTCGATCAAGGAAGGAATGAGTGGCACGATCGCACCGTCGCAGTGCATGACGACTTTCCAGGGCGTGTGCTGGTGGATCCAGTCGAGGCCTTTTTTGTAGTGCGGCATGACTTTCTCGCGAAACATCTCCACGGAGAGAAACGGCGCCCGCTGCGTGCCGAGGTCGTCGGCGATCTGGATGACATGGACCCGGTCGCCGACCGCCTCGCGGAAGGCCCGCAGGTTTTCGAGCCAAGTCTCGACGAGCAGGCCATAGAGCTCTTCCACGTAGTCATCCTCGCTGGCGAAGGTAATCATCCAATCTTCGAAGCCGCCTTGCCCGATGCCGTTGAAGAGTTCGTAGGGCGGCCCCATCGCCGCCACCACGGCGCGGTCGGTGTTTTCGTGGAGGGCGAGCGAGGCCCGGTGGTGGTGCTCGAGATCGGCCGCGTCGACCGTGGGCGGACGCCAGATCGAGAGGTCGGGGTGGGAGGCGCCGGGGTAAGGCTCATAGCGGTCGAAGTAAAATCCGTGCCGCGGCATGCGCGCGATGACCTCGCCGTTTTTCCGCAGCACGAGCGCCCCATCCGGCTCGGCTTCAGGCTCAAAGCCTCCCGGCACCAGGACCTCCGTGCCATCCCAGAGGCGCCATGGTTTCCAATCGCGGTTGGCGAGGCCGAAGGCGACCTTGACCCGGTTCAGCGCCACGCAGTCGGAGCCGAAGCGGCCCAGCACCGCCTCTTCGATGTCCGCCAATTGCTGGTAAAGGTCGAAGACTTTGAAGGGCGCGCTGGTATCGAGCCCGAGCCGTTTCCGGAGCGGGGCGTAGGCGAGGGCGGCGATGCCGCTTTGGCGGGTGCCGCCGAGGTCGATCGGCACGCGGTCGACGGGCTGGTGGTGAAGGGCGGCGAGGATGCGTTCACGGGAGTTCATGGACTATCTGGCCGAAGATTCGGACTTTCCGGCGGTGCGATCCGGGAAGTCGGTTGTCGGCGTAGGGGATTTCAGGATACAATCAACAAAGGAAGCCGGACTCAACAAGCAGCGGCTGCCGGCACGGCAGGTGCTTGCCTTGCGGGTGCGTCCGATCCATTACGATGGCTTCCCATCCTGATTGACCCCCGATCCCATGCACAACCCCAATGATACCTACACCGGCGAGCACCTCGCCGAGATCGCCTTCCCCTTGGGAGGCATCGGCGCCGGCATGGTCTGCCTGACCGGACGCGGCAACCTCAAGCACTGGTCGCTCCGCCACCGCCCCGATCTCGACAACGAGCCCTTTGTCTTCGCCGCCCTGCATGTGAAGCGGGGCGAAGGCCGGGCCCCGGTCATCCGCATCGTGGAAGCGGCGCCGGATGCCCGCACCGTCCTCCAACCCGGGCGCCGCGGCACCCATCCGGAGGGGTTTCCCAAGTTCGCCCGCGGCACTTTCACCGCCCGATTTCCCTTTGCCGAGCTGGAGCTGGAGGATCCCGCCCTGCCGGACCTGCGCACGCGGCTGACCGGTTGGAGCCCGTTTATCCCCGGCAATGCCGACGACTCCAGCCTGCCCTGCGCCGCGCTCGAGTATACCTTCGAAAACACCGGCGCGGACCCGCTGGAGGCGGTTTTCTCCTGGCATGCCGAAAACGTTCTCCGGACCGGTGATTCCCGGGGCGGCGGGGTGGAGGCGTTGCCCGGCGGATTCCTCCTGCGGGAGATGGCATCGGCGGATCATCCCGCCCGCGCCGGGGCCTTGATGGCGGCCTGCCCGGGAGAAGATGCGGTCGTGGTGAATCACCGCTGGTTTCGCGGCGGCTGGTTTGACGCGCCGACCGCGGTCTTCGAGTCGATCCGCCGTGGCGAAACGCCGGCCCATCCCCCGGTGGGTTCGGAGGATCCGAGCCTCGGCGGGAGTCTCTATGTGCCCTTTGCGCTCGGCCCCGGAGAGAGTCGCACCCTCACGGTGTTGCTGGCCTGGTATGTGCCCCGCAGCGATCTCAATCACATCCCGTCGGAGTTTCGCCGTCGGGCGGCGGCCGGCGGGGACGGTGGCTGCGGGGAAGGCACTTGTGGCGAAGAGCCTCCGGCTTGGCCCACCTATGAGCCGCACTATGCCGGCCGCTTCGCCTCGGCGGAGAAGTTGGCCGCCTTCTGGGTTTCGCGCTCCGCCCACCTGCGCGCGGAAAGCGCCGCCTTTCGTGACGCGTTTTTCGCCTCCACGCTGCCCGGCGAGGTGCTTGAAGCCGTCTCGGCCAACCTCGCCATTCTCAAGTCTCCGACGGTCTTGCGGCAGAAGGACGGCAAGGTCTGGGCCTGGGAGGGGTCGGGCAACCGGGAGGGCTGCTGCCATGGCACCTGCACCCACGTCTGGGGTTATGCCCAGGCGCTGCCGCACTTGTTTCCCGACCTCGATGAAGTTCCCCTTCTTTATGGCTTCCGAAAAGGACGACAAGCTCGGTGAGCGG
>REEB01000074.1 GCA_007695295.1 Puniceicoccaceae bacterium | reverse complement strand
TGAGACCGTGTCTCAAGTAAATTCGCCTGCTTTCCCCGCAGTTTCAATCACACCCCCTGCCCGTCCTCAGGGGATGCTCTCGAATTTGACCCGGAAAAAGCGCCAGTTGTCACTCGAGGCCGCCGGCGTATAGCGCACCCGGATGCGCGCACCTTCGATCGTTTCCTCTATCCCCGCAGTGGTCGGCCACTGGCCGCCCTGCCAGACAGACACCGTTTGCCAGAGCCCGAGAAACCGGGCGGTCTGGATGGAAACCCTGAGGTCCGGGGCGGCGGCGGCTCGGGTAAAAGAAAAAACGCGCCCCTGGGGATGCGGGGTAAGCCGGGGCAGGGCGTCAGCAGTCGTCCAATTGGTGGTCACCGGCAAGCCCATCCCGTAGACCTGCAGGTGGGCGAGGCCCCCTCGGAATGTGCCGGCGGGATCTGCGAGCACGGAGCCGGCGCCGAGGCCCAGCGCCGCCTCGCGGGCTGCAGACCAAGTCGGGAATCCGGCTGATCCACCGACTTCAACGGCAAGGGGTTCGGCCGGAGGCCAACCATTCGCTCCGTTTAGCGGATACACCGTCAGCAAATAGTCCCCCGGCGCCGAAGGCACCCAAGTAAAGGCACCGCCGCCGGCGCCGTTTTCAAATGTTTCGAGCACCGGAGCCATCTCCCGGAGCCCCTCAAAGCGGATCTCGTCGACAAACCACCCCACGCTGCTGGTGGATCCGGAGTAAATCGGCCCCTGGCCGGAATAGAGGTAGCGAAAGCGGAACTTGATCACCTCACCCGCATAGGCGGAGAGATCAATTGTCTGCTGGGTAAAAACGGACTCGACCACATCCGGAGCACGCCCTTTCTGCTCCCAGAGCCGATCCCAGGTGATCCCGTGATCCGATGAAACTTCCAGCACCCCCTTCTGGTTTTCCGTCGCCCAGCCCATGCGCGACCAGAAGGACAACGCCGCCCCCGCCTGGGCGTGGTAGCGAGGGCGAAGGGCAATGGTCTGCGGCAGCGGCCGCGGATGTGAAAAGCGGAAGGACGATTGCCCGCTGTGCCGGATCGAAGCGCTGAGCGTTTGGTAGTTGCCGGGCTGGTCAACGCTTACCCGCGCCAGCGACTCGGCCAGCTCGGGGGAGGCCTCCACCAGCCAATAGGCCCGCCAGCGATACGCCTGCGCCCCCGCCGCCGCACTCCGCGAGTAAACCCCGGGCTGGCCGGCCGAAAGAGTGGCAGACCCCGTCACCACGGGGACGGTGTAACCCGGCTCGAGATCGACCTTGACGTTGTTCGATCCGGTGACCGTGAAGGTCTTCTCACGGTCGATGCCCGGACCCAGAAAGCGTACCGTCAAAGCGCCAGACGCCCCGGGCAGGGGAAGGGCAAAGCCGCCGGAGGGGGAGGTTACGGTGGAGGTCGCAAACCCATCCACCGACACCGTCACCCCGCCGATGCCTTCGCCGGGGCTGTAAACGCCATTGTCATCAAAATCATGATACACTACGCCGAGGAGAATCGGTGGCGCTCCGGCCCGGCTGGCGAAATTCTGCACCACCACCTGAGGGCCGACGAAATCATTGATCCCTTCCGTGATTCCGACCCCGATCTCCCGGAAGACCGGGTTGTGAATGGCGGTCCGATGGCTGCGGGGGTCCTGCATCCCTCCGTTGCCGAAGCCCCAGTCGACCTGAAACCCGGCGTGGCCGTGCCAAACATTCTCGGCAAAGCTGAAGACGTTTTCGGCCACCGCCGTCCAAGGATAGCCGGCCTGAATGACCCGGTCACCGACGGTGCTGCCGCCTTCGCCGGAGTGGCTCTGGGTATCGTTGGCGAAGAGCCAGGCGGAGTGACCGCGGGCGGCTTCGAGCAGTTGGGCGTTGAAGGCCAGCGGGGGCGCGGGCGGCAGGGCCGCGAACTCCGCCTCCATGAGGCCGAGGTCGACCCCGAAGAACGCATAGGCGGCCGTAACCTCGGGAGCCATCGTCTGAGCCAGGCGATCCCCTTCGGCGCCGGGGTTGAGACGGGCGCGGTTGATCAGTTCAAGATAGTACTGCTCCAGGTCGGTCGGATCGCCGTGGCTGTAAAAGGTGGAAGCAATGGCGGGAAACCCTGCTCCGGGCGCTTCCATGACGGGTGGCGCCGGCGGAGGCGCGGCCGGCTCGGGCTGCATGGTCGACGGCCCGCCGAAGCCATGGAAGGCAGTGACGGACAAAGCGGCAGCCAAGGCCGCCACGGAGGAGGAGGGTCGCGACATGCCGTAGAATGGAGCCTACTTTCCCCGTGCTGGCAAGCGGGCGGAGCGGCCCACCCGAGGAGCCCCCTGCTGCCATCCACCGGCGCCAATCCTCTTCGACGGGACTGCGGGCCCTGCCTGAAGGGTTGTCCGGCGGAACCTGTTGCCAAATGAAAAGAAATGGCTTCCAAAAAGTCCATGGCACTTCAGGAGCCTTCGGCCCCATCGACTCGTCTCAAATCCCGGCTGCGGCGCTCGGTCCCGACCCTCGGCGACGCGCTGTGCAAACCCGCTTGCCGGAAGTGACCGACCAGAGCTTTTTTTGGCTGCTGCCGCTGCAGGTGGCGTTTCTCACCTGCGGAATCCTGCTCTGGGGCTGGATACTGCTCGCTCCAGCCCGCCGGTTGCCTTGGCGGATGCCGGACCTGCTTCCGGCGTGGCCCTGCTCTTTGTACGACTTGGCCGTGCTGGTGTTTGTCAGCGCGGTCTTCATCCTTTCGTTTGCCCAAGCGGGGCATTGGCTGGCGGACTACCTCGATGCAGATGAAGCGGTGGAAGCATTGTTTGTGGGATCGGGGTTTCACCTCGGGGCACTCTGCGGCTGGTTGAGCTTTCGCACCTTGCGCCAGCCGCCCCGTGGAGCCGCCCCCACCGGCGTCGGCCCCTCCCTGACTGCGGCGGCGGCGGCGTTTCTGCTCATCCTGCCGCTTCTCGGCTTCGTCGGCCTGCTTTGGCAATGGCTCCTGCGTTTGACCGGCCGGCCGCTGGTGCCCCAGGCACTGGTCCAGATGCTGGGCGAAATCGACCGTCCGGAGATCCTGCTGGGCCTGGGTGTCTTGGCGGTCATCCTCGCTCCGATCGCCGAGGAGCTGATATTTCGAGCCGGGCTTTACCGGTTTCTGCAGTCGCGGATGACCTCCCGGGAGGCAGCCTTGGTCAGCTCCTTCCTGTTCGCACTCATGCACGGCAACTGGTTCAGTTTCGTGCCGCTGTGGCTGCTGGGGATCGCGCTGTGCCTGCTGTACCAGAAAACAGGCACTCTCAAAGCGCCCATTTTTCTCCACATGATTTTCAACCTCAACTCGCTGGTCTTTCTGCTCTTCGGCCCGGACTTGACCATGGCTCCGGCATGAACCCGTTTGCCGGGGGATCGGAGCCCTGTCTCGCGGGTTGCACGGAAGCGGACCTGCTGGGCCGAATTCGCCGCTGGCTGGGGGCCGCCTGCCCGCCGCCTCCCCACGGCATCGGCGACGATGCGGCCATCATTCCCGCAAACCGGCGCTCATTGGTGCTGACCACCGATCCCGTCATCCATGGCCGGCATTTCGACGCTTCCGTGACCCCGGCCCAGGCCGCCGCCAAACTCCTGCGCCGCAACCTCAGCGACCTGGCCGCGATGGGCGCCCGGCCGGAAGCGGCGCTGGTCAGCCTGGCCGCTCCGCCCCAACTCCGCCTCGACTGGCTGGAAGGGTTTTACCGGGCCCTGGGCCGGGAGTGCCGGCGCTGGGCTGTGGATCTGGTCGGAGGCGATCTCTCCGGCACCGATGGGTTTCTCGGTGCTTTTCTCACGTTGACGGGCCGCCCCGCGGGCCGGCGGCTGCTGACCCGAAGCGGCGCCCGCGAGGGCGACTGGATTTACGTGACCGGTGACCTCGGAGGCAGCCTCGGGGGCCACCACCTGAGCTTCAAACCCCGTCTCGAAGAAGGGGCTTGGCTGGCCGCCCGTCGCTCGGTGCACGCGATGCTGGATGTCAGCGACGGTCTCGGCAAGGATCTCCCCGCCCTCTTGCCTGCGGCGTGCCGTGCCGTGGTCGATGCCTCCGCCTTGCCAGTGGCCCTTGCCGCCCACCGCCAAGCCGCCCGAGACCGCCGTTCCCCGCTCGACCATGCGGTCAACGACGGAGAAGATTACGAACTGCTTTTTGCCGTCGCCCCGGGAGCGGCCGCCCGCCGGCTGGAGTCGGCTTGGGCGAAAGCCTTTACCACCCGCCTGAGCCGGATTGGCCGCATCGAAGCTGCCGGCCGGAGCGACCCGAGAATCGTCATCGCCGGAGAGACGGACGGACTGGAGTCGGCCTTGCACGGATATGACCATTTTGGATGAGCTGAGGATGGGCCGGACCACCGGTTCGCCCGAAGAAACCCTGCTCCTGGCGGAGGGCCTCGCAAAAGTCCTGCCTCTCGAAATCACCCTGGCACTTCACGGCGACCTTGGCGCGGGCAAGACCACCTTTGTCAAAGGCCTCGCCCGGGCTTGGAAAATCGACGGTGTCATCACCAGCCCGACCTTCAATCTCTACCATGTTTTCCACGGCGAGCGCACCCTCGTTCACCTCGATGCCTACCGGCTGGATCAACCCGGCCAAGTGGAGAACCTTTTGATCGAGGACTTTCTCCGCCCACCCTGCTGCCTGGCGGTGGAATGGCCGGACCACGTGGCTGACTGGTTGCCGAGTGAATCCTGGCACCTCGACCTCTCCATCCGCGAGCCCGGCCGCCATCACCTGAAGCTGCGGCCACAGCGGACCTGAGGGGGTTTTCGGGTTTACAGACGGAGCCGCCCTTCTTTCCCTCAACCCAATAGTTAATCATGAGCTTGCTCGACCGCCTCGAACGCCTCTGCCGGCCCGTCGCTCTGCCCCACCTCACCCTCATCCTGGTGCTCGGGCAGGTCCTCGTGTGGGGGCTTTCCTTGGTCGAGGCCATCGACTTGAACCAACTCCGGCTCGTTCCCTTGCTCGTCTTGGAGGGGGAAATCTGGCGCCTGCTGACCTTCTTCTTTGTGCCTCCGGCGGTCCACCCGGTCTTCCTCGCCTTCGCCTGGTATATTTTCTACCTGATGGGTTCGACCCTGGAGAGCGAGTGGGGCATTCCCCGCTACAATCTCTTCCTCTTTCTCGGGGCGGCCGCGACCATCGCGGCCTCCTTTCTCGCTCCGGCCACCGCCGCCTCCAACGCCTTCCTGGCTGGCTCGGTTTTTCTGGCCTTTGCCTGGCTGTATCCGAATTTCGAACTCGCCCTCTTCCTGATCCTTCCGGTCAAGGTCAAATGGCTGGCCTGGTTAACGATCGCTATTTATGCGCTGCAGTTGATCTTCGGTCCGCCGGCCGTGCAGGCCATGGTGGTGGCGGCCAGCTTCAATGTGGTGCTTTTCTTCGGCCGCGAAATGGCCCGGGAACTGAGAAACCGCCGCCGGCAGTCGGTCCGCCGGGCCGAACGCGAAGCGGATGCCATGCAGCCCCGCCACCGCTGTACCACCTGCGGTCGGAGCGACCTCAGCCACCCGGAGCTGGAGTTCCGCTACTGCTCGAAGTGCGGCGGCACCCACGCCTATTGCGAGGATCACCTGCGCAACCACGAGCACGTCGTCCCGGAACGGGCGGAGCGGCGGCGTTGAAGCACCCGCCGCCGTGGATCAGCATTCGGCGGGGGTGAAAAGGATAGGGATCTGCACCCGGCTGACCCGCGGCTCGCCGTTACGGATACGGGGGAGGAACTGCCAATAACGGATCGCGGTCAGGGCGGATTGCTCGAACTCCGCGTGGGAGGACTCGACCACTTCCGGTTCGCGGACTTTGCCCTCCTCGGTTACGGTGAATGCCAGCACCACCCGACCGGCGACGCGCTCTTCGTCAAATGCATCCGGGTAGCGAGGCATCTCCCGGTGGATGGGGGTGACCTCCGCCTCCGCCAGCCGGTAACGCGGGCGCTCGCCGACACGGTAGTAGCGCCCGTCCAGGAAGACCAGCGTCGCCAGCGGCGAGTCCGCCTCCAGCCAACCGCTTCCGTATTCAGAAATAAAATACACAGGATACTGGATCTCGATCGGGACCGGCTCGCCGTTGATGCGCACCGGGCGGAAACGCCAGTCGCGGGCCGCCTCGAGGGCGAAGCCGTTGAAGCGGGGCTCGGTCGAGCTATGGATTCTGGGCTCCACCACCCGGCCATTTTCATTGATCGTGAAAGCCAGGATCACTTCCCCCTCGATCCCCTCCATGCGGGCGCTGAGCGGATAAAAGGGCAGGTAAAACTCCACGAACTCCGGCGGCTCGATGGTGGGCTGGTCATCGCTGGGGGCGGCCTCCCGGGCCAAGGCATCGCGGCTGGCCTCGTCCATCTGGGGAGGCTCGGGCTCGCTGGTGCGGAAGCGGATTGGCGCCTCCTCATCGACTGCCACAGCGGTTGCACCGTTGGTGGCGGTGGCGACCGTGGAGGACTCGGCCGGAGCCGACTCGCCGGTGGAGGGTTCAGCGGGGGTGGAAGGCTCGGCGGTCCGGTCCGGCCGCTCACCTTGGCATCCGGCCAACAGGAGCGCCCCTAGGAAACAAAGAAAGGTCAAACGCATGGTCGCAAGACCCGGATATCAAGAACCCGGTTCCGGCTTGTCAACCCGCCTCTCCCACCCTGCGCTCCTACTGCTTGGGCCCGGGTTGGCCCCGACGACCCACCAGCCGCCGCAGGCGGGCCGCCAAAGCATCCCGACCTTCGAAGCGAGTCACCCAAAGCAGCACACCGTAGACGGCGACCGAGCTGGGAATGCCCACCGCCATGACCAGCCCGCCACGCCAGGCCTCCCCCGCCCACGCTTTCACCAAGGCCAGCCAGAGTGCCATCCCGGCGGTGGCGAGAAGCACTTTGGCAAGCCCCGTCAGCTGCGGAGCAAAGCGAAGCTCCGAGCGGCGCCGCGCCAGGATCCACCCGAGGACAACCGTCTGGATCGCAGTCGCGAGATTGCTGGCCACGGCCAGACCGTTGGTGCCGTAAAGCGCCATCAGCCAAAGACTAAGCACGAGGTTGAGCACGAAAGCCCCCGCCGCCACTTTGACCGGGGTGGCGGTGTCTTTGAGGGAGTAAAAGGCCCGGGTCACCATCGAGACATGGGCATAAAATGGCAGGCCGAGGGCGAAGATGAAAATCACCGGCACCAGCAGGGCGGTGTCCCCCGCCTCGAAGGCTCCTCGCTCGAACAACACCCGGACCACCGGGGCACGCAGCATGAGCAGCCCGATCGCCGCCGGCAGCATCAGGGCAAGGGTCAGGCGCACGCCTTCATGGTAGGTTTTCGCAAAAGCCGCCGTCTCGCCCCGCGCCGCCAGGCTCGCCAGTTGCGGAAAGGCCACCGTGGCCACCGCCACCGCGAAGATGCCGATCGGCACCTCCACGAGGCGGTTGGCGAGGTAGAGCAGCGTCGCCGCTTCTTCGTTCAGCGAGAGCGCCAACCCGCGCGAGACCATGATGTTGATCTGGAAAATCGCCGCGCCGAAAAACCCCGGCGCCATCAGCCAGCCGATTTCCCGCAGCCGCGATCCAAGGCCGAAATCCCACCCGGGTCGCCAGCCCTCCCGAGCCAGCGCCAAAGCCGGCACCAAGAGCTGCAGCAGGCCCCCCAGCAACACTCCCCCACAAAGAAAGTACATCCGTTCCAGATCCGTGCGGCCAAGCAACAGCCCCGGCCCCGCCAGCATCCCGATGATGGCGAGATTCAACCACACCGCCGTCAGCGCCGGGATGCCAAACCGGTGCAGGAGGTTAAGCAGGGCCGCGAAGAGCGCTGCCAGGCAGATGAAGATCAGGTACGGAAACAACCACTTCCCCAAATGTGCCGCCATCTGCCAGCGCTCGCCTACCGGTGCCCGTTCCAGACCCCAAAAAACACCCCAGGCCAGTACGGTCAGCAGCACCGTCGCCGCCGCCAGCCAGGTCAGGACTTGATTGAAGACACGAAAGGTCTCCGCCCGGCCTCCGCGTTCCAGTTCCTCCCCCAGGCTGGGAATAACGGCCGCGGTCAGCGCTCCCTCCCCCAGCAGTCGCCGGAAAAGATTTGGCAGGGTAAATGCAGTAACAAACGCCGAGTTCAACAGGCCCGCCCCGAACACTCCCGTCACCAACATGTCCCGCACCAGCCCAAGAACGCGCGACAGCACCGTCGCCACCGCCACCACTCCGATCCGCTCGAGCCGACTCGACATCGGCTCTTTGTCACGACCCCGCCCTCCCCCGGCAAGCCCGAAGCCGCCCCCGGCAGATGCAAAATCGGGCTTCCCCTCGCCCGGCCAGCCGGGTTAAGTCCTCACGCGCCCCACCCCGGAGACGCCCCACCATGTCCCTCATCGCCACCCTCATCGCCAAACTCCAGCGCCACCCCAAGCGTTTCGTTTTCCCCGAAGGCTCGGATCCCCGCATCCTCCAGGCCGCCCGCCAGATCGCCAGCCGCCGCATGGGCATCCCCATCCTGCTGGGCGACCGCACCGTGATCAAAGAAAAGGCCGCCCGGCTCGATCTCAACCTCACCGGCATCCGCGTGATCGAGCCCGAGCGCAGCGAGGATTTCGCCGAGTTCATCGTCCACTTCGAAAATCTCCGCCGCTACAAGGGCCTGGCCCGGGCCGAAGCCGAACAGGCTCTCCGCAACAACAACTACTTCGCCACCATGATGGTGGCAACGGCCCGGGCCGACGTCATCATCTCGGGCGCCACCGCCACCGCTTCCAGCGCCCTCCGGCCGATATTTCAGATCATCCCCCGCCAGGAAGGGGTCAAAACCGCCTCTTCGCTCATGGTTCTCGAGTTGGAGGAGAAACCCATCGGCATCGACGGCGCCCTCTTCATGGCCGACTGCGGTGTCATCCCCGAGCCCACCACCGAGCAGCTCGCCGACATCGCCCTGACCACCGCGACCCTCGCCCGCCACCTGACCAACGCCACCCCCCGCGTGGCCATGCTGAGCTACTCCACCCGCAGCACTTCCACCCACGCTTCCGTCGTCCGCATGCGCGCCGCCACCGAGCTGGCCCGCGAAAAGGCGGACAAACTCGATTTCGAGATCGAAATCGACGGCGAGATGCAGGTCGATGCCGCCCTCGATCCCGCCACCGCCGCCACCAAGGGCGCCTCCGGCAGCGTCGCCGGCCGGGCCAATGTGCTTGTCTTTCCCGACCTCAACGCCGGCAACATCGCCTCCAAGTTCGTCCAGATCACCACTGGTGCGAACATGTTCGGCCAGATCATCACCGGCCTGAGCAAGCCCGCCGCCGAGATCAGCCGGGGCGCCAGTGCCCACGACATCCTCGGGGCCGCCGCCATCGTCGGCTGCCAAGCCATCGACCACCGCCTCCTCTACGGCACTTCCTCAGCATGAAACCCACTTCCGGCGAGCCGCCCAGGACCCTCCCCAGCACCGCCCATCCGGCCGAGCAACCCGTCCTCCTCGACCGCCCCACCAACCTCCAGACCCGGCGGATCTTTGTCGCCGCCACCCGCATGAACGAGGGCAAGACCACCACTTGCCTCGGGCTCTTCGCGGCCATGCGCTCCCTTTCCTCACGCATTGGGTTCATCAAACCGGTCGGCCAGCGTTTCATCGAAATCGACGGCATCCTGGTGGACGAGGACTCCTTTCTCCTCGACAAGATTTACGATGTCCAAGTCCCGCTCGAGAGCATGAGCCCGATCGCGGTCGATGGCACATTCACCCGCCGCTACCTCAACAATCCCGAACGCGCCCGCAACGCCCTCATCGATAAAATCTGCCGCGCCTTTGACCGGGTCTCATGGGAAAAGGACTTCACCATCATCGAAGGCACCGGCCATGCCGGCGTCGGGTCGGTCTTCGAACTCTCCAATGCCCGGGTCGCCCGCATCCTTGGCGCCAAGGTCATTATCGTCTCCCAGGGCGGCATCGGCCGCCCCGTCGACGAAATCGCCCTCAACAAGGCGCTCTTCGACCAAGAGGGGGTCGAGGTCATCGGCGCCGTCCTCAACAAGGTCCAAGTGGACAAAATCCCAGTTGTTGCCAAGTACGCCGCCCTCGGGCTGGAGCGACTCGGCGTCCCGCTGCTCGGAGTTCTCCCCGCCCAGCGCATGCTCTCCGCTCCCAACCTTTCCCAAGTCGTCGAGGAGATCGGCGGGCGCTGGATCAACGCCAAAACCCAAGGAGAAACCGAACGCATCTACCGCTTTGTGATCGGCGCCATGACTGCCAAAGGCATTGTCGATTACCTCCTGCCCGGCGTCCTCATCATCACCCCCGGAGACCGCGACGACATCATCCTCGCCGCCATCGCCAGTGCCGGCATCTCCGGCAAAAAAGTCATCTCCGGCATCATCCTCACCCGCGACATCCTCCCCCACCCCAAACTGATGGAGCTGCTCGCCCAGACCAATATACCGGTCATCGCGGCCAGTGAGGACAGCTACAACATCGCCTCCAAGATCAATGCCATGACGATCAAGACCCAGCCGCAGGACAGCGACAAAATCCCGGTCATCAAGCGGCTTATCCTCGATCACCTCGATATGAACCGCCTGCTGGCGGCCTTCTGACACGACGGCTGGGAGCAGGCCCGCTGCGGCTCAGGCACCAGGCCCGGCAGCGGCTCAGGATGACACAAAAAAAGCGGAACCCGTAAAAGGCTCCGCCGAATTTTGATGGTTGAGGGGAGGCCGACTCAATCAGTAGCGACCGCCACGGCCGCCACGATTGCCGCGACCGCCGCCGCCGCCGCCGCCGCCGCCGCCGCCAAAAGAGGGGCGCTCGTCGCGCGGACGGGCTTCATTGACCTTGAGGGGTCGGCCATCGACTTCGAGACCGTTGATGGCCTTGATGGCGGCCTCCATGCCGGCTTTGTCGGCCATGGTGACAAAACCGAATCCACGGGGTCGTCCGGTCTCCCGGTCGGTCAACAGGGCGACGTCGTCGACCTGGCCATGTTTGGAGAAAAGATCCCTGATATCGGCTTCGGTGGTATCGTAGGAAAGATTTCCCACATACATTTTCGTATTCATAGGCTGCGTCAATAAGTGGACTGCCTCTTTGCTGACGGTTCCCGGGAGTCGGGTCTAAAATCGCTGCCGGGCTCCATAGCCCGCGCAACCAATTCCCCTGCCTTGAAGCTAACAGTAACTAGTGACGCTGGCAGTTATTCACCGGATCGCTGCCAGGTGCAAGCACCAACTCGACGGCCTCAGAGATCCGCAAATAGCCGGCCCGGCCGGGTGCCGCCGTTTCATCCGCCCGGGTGGTCGATTTTTCCCCGCAGGACCTTGACCTCGCCCCGCTTGGTTTTCGCGTCGAGGCGCCGGGCCTTGGCGCCGGCGGAGGGTTTCGTCGGCCGGCGCTTTTTCGGCTTCCGCCGCGCCGTCGCCACCAGCGCCTCCAGCCGGGCCAGGGCCGCGGCCCGGTTTTTTTCCTGGGTGCGGTGCTCCTGGGACTTGATCACCACCAGGCCTTCGGCGGTGATCCGGTGATCGGAGAGGGCGAGCAGCCGCTCCTTCACCGCCTCGGGCAGTGAGGAAGCCCGGATGTCAAAAAACAACTGCACCGCGGTGGAGACTTTGTTCACGTTCTGGCCGCCCGCGCCCTGCGAGCGAACGGCGCGAATCTCAATCTCGCTTTCCGGGATGGGGTTCTGGCGGTCTTCAAAGGCCATGGCAACAGGGTTGCAGATGAGTGCTGCCGGTCTCCGCCCGTGACGGCAATGCCAAAGCCCGCCGGGGATTAGGCCCGGCCGCGCCGGCGGGACCCGCGGCCGCGGGATTTCGGATAAGCTGCCGCCGCCTCTTTACGATGCCCCGGGCCGCGGGGTCCGGCCTTTTTGTAATCCCCAGATTCCAGCAGCCGGATCTGGTCGCGCAGGAGCGCCGCCCGCTCGAACTCCAGCTCGCGGGCCGCCGCCGTCATTTCCAGCCGCAGCTCCTCCAGCACCGCCGCCACATCTTCGTCTCCGCTCTCCGCCAGGATGGCTTCTTCCGACGCCTCTTCCTCCCGGGAAGGATCGTGCAGGCTCGCCTGATCGCCGCGCCGCACGCTGCGCGGAGTGATGCCATGCTCGCGGTTGTAGGCGATCTGCTTTTCCCGCCGTTCGTTGGTCACCTCAATGGTTTTGCGGATCGATGCGGTGAGGGTGTCGGCATAAAAAATCACCCGGCCTTTCTCATGCCGCGCCGCCCGACCGGCCGTCTGGATGAGGCTGGTGTGGCTGCGCAGAAAGCCCTCTTTGTCCGCATCGAGAACCGCCACCAGCGCCACTTCGGGCAGGTCGAGCCCTTCGCGCAGGAGGTTGATGCCAATGAGAACGTCGAATTTGCCCCGCCGCAGGTTGCGCAGGATTTCGACCCGCTCGATCGCATCGATGTCGGAGTGCAGGTATTCCACCCGCAGGCCGGCCTCGCGCAGGAAGGTGGTCAGGTCCTCGGCCAAGCGCTTGGTCAATGTCGTCACCAAGATCCGTTCCCCCGCCTCGGCCGCGGCCCGCACTTCCCCGATGAGGCTTTCAACCTGGCCTTTGATCGGCCGGACCACGATTTCCGGATCGAGCAGGCCAGTCGGCCGGATCACCTGCTGCGCCACCACCGAGGACCGCTCCAGCTCGAAGGCCGACGGTGTCGCGGAGACAAAGACGGTCTGCCCGGTGACCTCGCGAAACTCGTCGAAATTCAGCGGGCGGTTGTCCAAGGCCGACGGCAGCCGGAAGCCGAAGTCGACCAAGGTGGTTTTTCGCGAGCGGTCGCCCGCAAACATGCCGCCGATCTGCGGCACGGTGACATGGCTTTCGTCGATGAAGAGCAGAAAATCCTTCGGGAAAAAATCCAGCAGGCAGAAGGGGCGGTCACCCGGGCGGCGGCCCGAGAAATGACGGGAGTAGTTTTCGATGCCGTTGCAGAAGCCGACCTCGGCCAGCATTTCGAGGTCGTAGTTGGTCCGCATGCTCAGCCGCTGCGCCTCCAGGAGCATGCCTTTGGACTCGAACCACGCCAGCCGCTGCTCCAGCTCGCGCTTGATCGACCCGAGGGCGCCCTCCCGTTTGCCCTGGGTGGTGATGAATTGATTGGCCGGATACAATTGAAACGACTCCAGCCGCTCCCCGGTCTCGCCCGTCAATGGATCCAGCTCGGAGATGCGCTCGATCTCGTCGCCCCAGAATTCGATCCGCAACCCGCTCTCCAGGTAGGCCGGCATCAGGTCGATGACATCGCCGCGCACCCGGAAACGGCCGCGGGCCAGCTGCACGTCGTTGCGCTCGTAGAGGATCTCCACGAGGCGGTTGAGGAGGGTTTCACGGCCGATCGGCTCCCCCACCCGCAGCGGGATCATCAGTTGCTTGAAATCCTCCGGCGAGCCGAGGCCGTAGATGCACGAGACACTCGCCACCACGATCACATCCCGCCGGCTGATCAGCGAGCTGCTCGCCGAGATCCGCAGACGGTCGATCTCGTCGTTGATCGAGGAGTCCTTCTCGATGAAGGTGTCCGACTGCGGGATGTAGGCCTCGGGCTGGTAATAGTCGTAGTAGCTGACGAAATACTCGACCGCGTTTTCCGGGAAAAAGGATTTGAATTCCGAATACAACTGCGCGGCCAGGGTCTTGTTGTGGGAGATGATCAAGACCGGGCGGTCGAGCCGGGCGATGATGTTGGCCATGGTGAAGGTCTTGCCCGAGCCGGTCACCCCGAGGAGCGTCTGGTCGCGGTGGCCCGCCCGGATCGAGTCCACGATCCGTTCGATCGCCTCCGGCTGGTCGCCGGTCGGCTGGTAGTCGGCGGCGAGTCTGAAAAGACCCATGGCGCTACTCGCGGGTGTTGAAGACTTCTTCGTCAAGCTGCCCTTCGCCTTTGCCCACGATGCAGCTCACGGTCGCGTCCCCGGTGATGTTGACCGCCGTCCGCACCATGTCCAGCAGGCGGTCGACGCCGAGAATCATGCCGATGGCTTCCACCGGCAGGCCGACTTGGTTGAGCACCATGGCGAGCATGATCAGGCCGACCCCCGGCACCCCGGCGGTGCCGATCGAGGCGAGCGTGGCGGTGAGGATGACCATGAGCAACTGCGTGACCCCGAGGTCGATCCCGTAGGCCTGGGCGATGAAGACCGTCGCCACCCCCTGCATGATGGCGGTGCCGTCCATGTTGATGGTCGCGCCCAGGGGCACGGTGAAGGAGCCGATCGACTTGTGCACGCCCATCTTGTTTTCCACCACGTTGAGGGTGATGGGAATGGTGGCGTTGCTGGAGGCGGTGCTGAAGGCGAAGGCTTGGGCGGTGCGGATGTTGCGAAGGAAGGTGATCGGATTGAGCCCGGTGAACACCCGCAGCAGGAGCGAGTAGACCACCGAGCCGTGCACGATCAACACCGCCAGCACGAGGAAGAAATACCAGAGGAGGTTTTCGAAGGCCTCGAAACCGAGCATCGAAAAGGTCCGCGCCACCAGTGCAAAGACCCCGAAGGGCGCCACCTGCATGACCAAGCCGACCAGCTTCATGATGATTTCGTTGAGATCCTGAAACACCGCCAAAACCCGCTCCCCGGGCCGGCCCGCCAAAATCACCGCAATGCCAAAGAGCACCGCGAAGACGATCACTTGCAGCATGTTGCCCTCGGCCATGGACTGGAAGGGATTGGTCGGAAAGATCCCGATGATCACCTCGCTCAGCGGCGGGGCGACCGCCGCCTCGAAGGTCGCGTCCATCTCAAGGTCAAACCCCACACCCGGGCGCACCACCAGCGCCGCGACCAAGGCGAGCGTGATCGCCGCCGCGGTCGTGAAGAGATAAAAACCGACCGTCTTCACCCCGATCCGGCCGAGCTTGGCGAGATCCCCGAGCGCCGCCGTGCCGCAGACCAGGGACACCAGCACCAGCGGCACCACCAAAAGTTGCAGGAAGGCCAGAAAGACTTGGCCGAGGACGTGGAAAAGTCCCTCCACCAGGTAGTCTTCGATCAAACCTTCGATCCCGATGCCGTTGAGGATCAGGCCGACAACGGCCCCGAGGGCCATGCCGATGAGAATGCGGACGGTGAGGCTGCCTTTGGTCATATCGTCATGCAGGTGTTGGCATCGTGGGCAAACGAAGGGCTCACCGTGCCGCCCGGCTCCGGGTTTGGCAACCGGTTATTCGCGCTGGCCGCATCCCTTCGCCATTCACCGGTTGATCCTCTCCGAAAAGCGTTTAAATCCTTTTCCATGGCCCGATCCTTCCTGCGCCGTCTCTCCGCCGTTCTGCCGGCGCTGCCGGCCCTGCTCCTGCTTTCCGCCTGCGGCCCCCGCGAATCCGTGGTCGAGCGCGGCCTCCGCGAGGGCGTCCTCCACGTCGCCATCAGCGCCGAGCCCCGCGCCCTCGATCCCCACACCGCCACCGGCATCGGCGAAGCCCAGGTCCTCGCCGCCGTCTTCGAAGGTCTCGTCATCGACCACCCCGAGACCGACGGCGCCATCGCCCCCGGCGCCGCCCACTCCTGGGAGGTCTCCGCGGACGGCCTCGCCTACACTTTCCACCTCCGCCCGGATGCCCGCTGGTCGAATGGCGACCCCCTCACCGCCGATCACTTCCGCTACGCCTTCCACCGTATTCTCCACCCCGACCTCGGGTCCTCCTACGCGGAAATGCTGTATCCACTTTCCCATGCCGAATCCTTCCACCGCGGAGAAACCGACGACTTCGCCCGCGTCGGGGTGGCCGCGCCCGACGACCATACCCTCGTCCTCACCCTCGCCAGCCCGCTGCCCCATTTCCTCCAGCTCCTCCGGCACTTCGCCTGGTATCCCGTCCATCCCCCCACCATCAAGGCCCACGACGCCTTCTCGCGCCGCGGCACGCCTTGGACCCGGCCGGCCA
>REEB01000013.1 GCA_007695295.1 Puniceicoccaceae bacterium | reverse complement strand
CTCGTTGCCGGTGTTGTAGGGCGGGTCGATGTAAATACACTTCACCTTGCAGTGGTAGGTCGGCAGGAGCGCCTTCTAGGCGTGGAGGTTGTCGCCCTCGACGATCAGGTTGTCGTGCAGGCTGGCGGTTTTGCTGAGCCCGCGCGATTTGACCGGGGTCAACTCGTGGTAGGGAACCGCCAAGTGGTGGTTCTGGACGAAGGCCTTACCTTTGAAGTGGAGGGTGGGCATGGTCAGGATGGGGCGGAGTCTGCGGGGCGGGCGGGGGTCTTGGAAGCCGAAGTTATCCCCAGAATTCCCCCGGACTTATTCACAGCGTAGATGCCGGCGGACTCGAGGATGAGGGAGGCGGCCGCAGTTGCGGCAGGATTGTCCGCATGGTCTCGCCAGTATTTCTCGGCCAGGCGTTTGGCTTCCCACTCCGAGACGTCCGTGCTGTAAAACGCGGCCAGCTTCTGCAATTGCTCGCGGGTGGGAAGGCGGATCCCCTTTTCCACTTTGCTGAGCAGGGCTGCATCCATGTCGGCGACTGGAGCGACCTCACGGAGTTTCAGTCTGTCCTTCATGCGCTGGCGCCGCAGGATCGCGCCGATGGAATCTGACGGAGAAGTGGACACAGGAAAACTTGTCGAAAAATGTCCAAAACAGATTTTCCGCCCCTCTTGGCAAGAAAAATCGTTGTCGCTCGGATTTCTGGAGAGAAGGCATGGAGGAGTCGATTGGCGATGACGGCGGGTCGTAAAGGTTGCGGTGAGTGGGGCGGAGCGGGTATGCCTTGCGGCCAGATGCGCCGATCATGAGTCAGAAACGAACCATTCCCCTCGGGGCGCCGGTGTTTCCGGTGCCGAAAGATCCGGACGAGTGGGTCGCGGCTCACCGGGCCAAGGGCTACCGGGCCGCTTATTGTCCGCTGCCGCTGGACGCCCCGGAGGACCGGATCCGGGCCTTCCGGGAAGCCGCGGAGCGGGCCGGCCTGCGGATCTCCGAGGTCGGCGCTTGGAGCAACCCGATCAGCCCCGATGACGCGACCCGCAAAGCGGCGGTGCAGAAATGCATCGATGCGCTCGCCCTGGCCGACCGGATCGGTGCGGGCTGCGCGGTCAACATCGCCGGTTCGCGGGGCGAAAAGTGGGACGGACCCTCGGCGGAGAATTTCACCCCGGAAACCTTCGAGCTGATCGTGGAAACGACCCGCGCCATCATTGACGCGGTCAAGCCGAAGCGGAGTTTTTTCACCCTCGAGACCATGCCATGGTGCCCGCCGCATTCGCCCGACAGCTACTTGGCGCTGATCCGGGCGATCGACCGCCGGGAATTTGCCGTCCACCTCGACCCGGTGAACATGATCAACAGCGTGGACCGCTATTATAACAACGGGGCCTTCATTCTTGAATGCTTCGAGAAGCTGGGTCCTTGGATCAAGAACTGCCACGGCAAGGACATCCTGCTGCGGGAGAACCTAACCGTGCATCTCGATGAAGTGCGGCCTGGCCTGGGGGTGCTCGACTACGGCGTTTTTCTCGCCGAGCTGGCCCGGCTCGACGAAGTGCCCCTGATGCTGGAGCACCTGTCATCGGAAAGTGACTACGACGCGGCCGCGGCCCACGTGCGGTCGGTGGGCCGGCCGCTCGGCCTGCTGGAGTGAGCTGCGATGGCGGAGGCAGGCGGCAGCGGGACGGCGGCAAGGGCTGGGGCGGAGGCGGAGGATGCCCGGCTCTTGCAGGCGTTGCGGCGGACCTTCGGTTTCGACGGCTTCCGGCCGCTGCAGCTTGAGATCATGCGGGAGGTGCTGGCGGGGCGGGATGCCTTCGCCCTGCTGCCGACCGGCGGCGGCAAGTCGCTCTGCTACCAGCTCCCGGCGCTGCTACGGGACGGCCTCACCCTGGTGGTTTCGCCTTTGATCGCACTGATGAAAGACCAGGTCGATGCGCTGCAGGCGGCCGGGGTGGCGGCGACCTTTCTCAACTCCACCCTCGGTGAGAAAGAGGCGCGCAAGCGATTGGCGGGCCTGCACCGCGGGGAGTACCGGCTGCTCTATGCGGCGCCGGAGCGGCTGCTTTTGGAGAACTGGGCGGATAACCTCGGGAAGTGGGACATTCGCCTCATCGCCATCGACGAAGCCCACTGCATTTCCGAATGGGGGCATGATTTCCGGCCCGAGTACCGGCGGCTCTCGCGCCTGCGCCGGCTGCTGCCGGAAGCGCCCGTGCTGGCCCTGACCGCGACCGCGACCGAGCGGGTGCGGGCGGACATCATCGGCGGACTGCGCCTGAGGGATGCTCGCTTTTTTGTCGCCAGCTTCAACCGGCCCAACCTCACCTACCGCGTCGTGCCGAAGGACCGGCCGCTGGAGCAGGTGGTGGCGTTTTTGAGGAAGCGCTCCCGCGAGAGCGGCATCATTTACTTTGCGAGCCGGCGGGCGGCGGAGTCTTGTGCGGAGCGGCTCTCCACCCGTGGTTTCGCGGCCGCGCCCTACCACGCGGGGCTGACCCCGAAAGTCCGCGAGCAGAACCAGGAACGGTTTCTGCGGGACGAAATCCGCATCATCTGCGCGACGATCGCCTTCGGCATGGGGGTGAACAAACCCAACGTGCGCTTCGTCATCCACTACGACCTGCCGAAAAACATCGAAGGTTATTACCAGGAGACGGGCCGGGCCGGGCGCGACGGTCTGCCTTCGGAGTGCTTGCTGCTGTTCAGCCCGGCCGACGCGGTCAAGCAGCGGCAGTTCATCGAGGAAATTTCCAGCGCCCGGGAGCAGGAAGTGGCGCGGGCGCAGCTCCGGCAAATGATCGCCTACGCCGAGAGCGGCGAGTGCCGGCGGACGTCACTGCTGGCCTATTTCGGGGAACTCCGGGAGGAACCGCGGTGCGATGCCTGCGACAACTGCCTCGAACCCCGCGACACGTACGACGGTACCATCGAGACATTGAAGTTTCTCTCCTGTGTGTACCGAGTGGGCCAGAGTCGGGTGGCGCGGACCGGCCTCAACCACATCGTGGACATTCTCCTCGGATCGCAGGCGGAAAAAATCCGCTCCTGGGGCCATGACGCGCTTTCGACCCATGGCATCGGCGCGGACCTGCCGCGGGGGCATTGGCAGGCGGTGG
>REEB01000014.1 GCA_007695295.1 Puniceicoccaceae bacterium | reverse complement strand
GCCGCCGCCATCAGCGCCATCGATCTCGCCCTCTGGGATCTCAAGGGCAAAGCCCTCGGCCAACCCGTCTGGCGCCTTCTCGGAGGCAAGGTCCGCGACCGCGTTGAGGTCTATGTACACGTCGGCGGAGGCGACCAAGACTCCATCATCCGCCGCTCCCTCGAGCGCATCCGGGAGGGCTGGCGCTACCTCCGATTCTCGGTCACGGAAGCCCCCGGCGGCCGCTTCGATGCCCGTCTCGAGGTCGACCGCACCATCGAGCTTCTCCGCGCCGTGCGCCAGGCCGTCGGTCCCGACATCGAGCTGATCCTCGATGCGCACACGCGCCTCGAACCTCCGGACGCCGTGCGCCTCGGCCGCACCCTCGAGCCGGTCCGCCTCGCGTTTCTCGAAGACCCCCTCCGCAGCGAATACCCCGAGGGCTACCGTGGGCTCCGCCGGCAACTCGGCGTCCCGCTCGCCGCCGGCGAACAATATGCCACCAAATGGGCGTTCCGATCCCTCGTCGAGGAGGACTTGGTCGACTTTCTTCGCCTCGACCTCTGCAACGTCGGCGGCCTCACCGAAGCCGCCAAAATCGCCGGCTGGGCCGAACTCCACCAGCAGCGCATCGTCCCCCACAATCCCCTCAGCCCGATTTCTTCCGCGGCCTGCCTGCACTTCGCCATCGCCACCGAAAATGTCTGCCTCGTGGAAGCCGGCCGCACCGACGATGCCTTTCTGCGCGATCTCTTTCCCACCCGCCCGGCGTTTCCCCCCGCCGCCTGGCCCGCCCCGGACGCCCCCGGCCTCGGCGTGGAGCTGGATGACGCCGCCCTCGCCTCCCACCCCTTTCGCGACGGCTCCTGCCCCCGCTTCCACCGGCCCGACGGCTCCTTCACCAACTGGTAGCCCGCCCGCACCCCGGCAAGGTCCGACTCCCGCATCCCTCAAACGCCCCTCCCCGTAGCTGACGTCGTAATACGGCAGTTCCCCAAACGCCCCTCCCCGTAGCTGACGTCGTAAGACGGCAGTCCCCATCGCCCCTTCCGTAGCTGACGTCGTAAGACGGCAGTCCTCCATCGCCCCCCCGCTGGCCCCCGCATCCCGGAGGGATGCCAGCGTGTAGCCGGTGGTTGAGCGAAGCGACACCACCGGAATCACGCCCCCCATCAACGCACCCCGGAGGGGTGCCAGCAACCCCCACCAGTCCTCGCGCGTAGTGCAGCGGAGCGCGAGGACTGTCACGCCGTAGTCCGCTTGCGGCGGAGGCGGACCCCTCACCCCTTACCCACTCGCCCCGCGACCGCAGGGTCCATCGTGTCCATCATTTCAGCGTTGGTCCGGTTCGCTTCGCGCCCGGTCTTGTCGTCGCTAACGCTCCTCGGAACAGCTTTCAGTTTTCAGCTTTCCCACCCCCCCGCTCCTGCATTGAATCACCCCTTCCCATGCGCATCGGCCTCGCCCAGATCAATCCCACCGTCGGCGACCTCGACGGCAACCGCCGCCTCATCCTCGACGCCTACCACGGCCTCGTGGACCAAGGAGCCTCCCTCGTGCTCTTCCCGGAACTGGCCGTCTGCGGCTACCCGCCCCGGGACCTCCTCTTCAAACGCCGCTTCGTCTCCGATGGCGAGGACTCCCTCCTCAAAATTGCCGCCGCCGTCGGCGACGTGCCCGCGGTCGTCGGCTTTGTCGAAACCAATCCCCACCCCGATGGCCGGCCGTTCTTCAACGCCGCCGCCTTCTGCCACCGCGGCGAGGTCCTAGCCATCGGCCGCAAATGCCTCCTCCCGACCTACGACGTTTTTGACGAAGACCGCTACTTCGAACCCGCCGACCAACCCCTCGTATTGGATTTCCGGGGACGCCGCATCGGCATCACCATCTGCGAGGATATCTGGACCATGGACGGCCCCGACCTCCGCCGCCGCTACGACTTCGACCCCGTCACCTGGCTCGCCGGCCAGTCCATCGACCTCCACCTCAACCTCTCCGCCAGCCCCTGGCACCGCGGCAAATGCCAGCACCGCCGCCGCCTCATCAGCGCCGCCGCCACCCACTCCGGCGCCCCCCTCGCCTACTGCAACGCCGTCGGCGGCAATGACGAACTCATCTTCGACGGCCGCAGCCTCGCCTTCGACGCCACCGGCCACCTCCTCGCCGAGCTGCCCGCCTTCTCCACCGCGGCCCGGATTGTCGACCTCGATGCCCGCCAACCCGAGTCAGCCCCCTCCCCCTGCACCGACATGGAGGATCTGCACCGCGCCCTCGTCCTCGGCCTCCGCGACTACGCCCACAAAAGCGGCTTCCGCTCCGCCCTCGTCGGCCTCAGCGGCGGCATCGACTCCGCCGTCACCGCCGCCCTCGCCGCCGATGCCCTCGGCCCGGAAAATGTCACCGGCGTCAGCCTCCCCTCCGCCATCTCCAGCGAACACAGCCGCACCGATGCCGCCGAGCTCGCCCGCAACCTCGGCATCCGTTTCCACACCCTGCCCATCGCCGGGGTCGTGGCCGCCGCCGAATCCACCCTCGAGCCGGTCTTCGAAAACCGCCCCCGCGATGTCACCGAGGAAAACATCCAGGCCCGCGCCCGCGGTCTCCTCCTCATGGCCCTCTCCAACAAATCCGGCGCCCTCCTCCTCACCACCGGCAACAAAAGCGAACTCGCCGTCGGTTATTGCACCCTTTACGGCGACATGTGCGGCGGCCTCGCCGTCATCTCCGATGTCCCCAAAACCCAGGTCTTCGCCCTCGCCGAGCACCTCAACCGCGACGCCCCCCGCATCCCCCGTTCCACCATCGACAAACCCCCTTCCGCCGAACTCCGCCCCGACCAGAAAGACGAAGACAGTCTCCCGCCCTACCTCGTGCTCGACGCCATTCTCGAGGGCTATGTCGAAGAAGGCCTCTCCTCCCGCGACCTCATCGACCGCGGCTTCGACCCCGGGGTCGTGCGCGACATCATCCGCAAAGTCGACCTCAACGAGTACAAACGCAAACAAGCCGCCCCCGGCCTCAAAACCACCCCCCTCGCCTTCGGCGTCGGCCGCCGCATCCCCATCGTCCAAAAATACATCAGCTAACTCCTCCCCGCAGCCCCCCTCCGTAGCCCCGTCCGCCTCCAGCATCCCGGAGGGATGCCAGCGTGTAGCCGGTGGTTGAGCGCAGCGACAC
>REEB01000015.1 GCA_007695295.1 Puniceicoccaceae bacterium | reverse complement strand
GCGCTGGGGTTGGGGTTGGTTTTGTTTTTGGTGGGGGTGGAGTTGGTTATCGGTTCGGGCCGGGGGGGCCTCCTCGGCCGGGAGTGCGAAAGGAACGCCCTGCAGCACCTCGCGGCCCCGGGGCAGGAAAGGGAATGGAAAGCCATCGGGCCAGGCGTCGCCGTGGGCGAAACTGTGATTGGCGGCCGGGGAGAGATCGACGGTCAGCCAATCGGGGTGGTCGGCCGGGGGGAGGTCTGAAAAAGGCTGATTTTTCAGCTCGGGCCAGTTGCCGGTACCGCCGGAACCGGGGTCATCCGGTTGGTCGTTGGTGGCTGGGTTCATGGATTGCGCGATGGGCAGCTTCCCGGCCAACGGCGCAAAAAGTGATTTGCGGACCACCGGTGGATGGGAAAAGGCCCGAGGTATGAACGCAAATTCCGGCGGTGTCGATGGTCGTTTGCCGACCGGAGGCGGGAAGACCCCGCGTTTGCGGGCCGGGTTAGGGGGCGAGGGGCGGCCGGCCGGAGGCAGCGCCCGGCTTGGCGCGGGTTGGCAGGTGCGGGTGATCTAGCTCCGGGCGGTTGCGGCGGACTCGGGGGAATGGGTGTAGAGGTGGCAGGCGACGCGGCGGTCTTCGGGCCGATCCAGCAGCTCGGGGCGTTCGGACTTGCAGGGATGAAAGCACTCCGGGCAGCGGGGGTGGAAGGCGCAGCCGGGGGGCAGGTGGGCGGGATCGGCGACCTCGCCGTGAAGGCCGAAGTTCATCCGCTCGTCGGGGTCGATGGAGGGGATGGCCGAGAGCAGGGCGCGGGTGTAGGGGTGTTCGGGGGTGGTGAAGAGCGGCTCGGTGTCGCCGATTTCCACCACCCGGCCGCCATACATTACGGCGACGCGGTCACAAAGGTGGCGCACCACACTGAGGTCGTGGGCGACAAAGATGTAGGTGAGGCCGAATTCCGCCTGCAGATCCTTGAGCAGGTTGATGACTTGGGCCTGGACCGAAACATCGAGGGCGGAGACGGCTTCATCGGCCACGACCAGCTCGGGGCGCATGATGAGGGCGCGGGCGATGCCGATGCGCTGGCGCTGGCCGCCGCTGAAGGCGTGGGGGTAGCGGTGGCGGTGCTCCGGCTTGAGACCGACCTTGAGGAGAATCTCGGCGACGCGGTCGGTCATCTCCTTCCCCTTGGCTTGGCGGTGGATGAGGAGGGGCTCGGAGACGATTTCCCCGACGGTCATCCGCGGGTTCAGGGAGGCGAAAGGATCCTGGAAGATCATCTGCATCCGCGTGCGGAGCGGCTTGAGCTGCTTGTCGGGGAGCTTGGCGAGGTCGATGGATTTGCCGTCGATGTTGAAGCGGACGCTGCCGGAGGTCGGGGTGATGGCGCGGAGGATGGCGCGCACGGCGGTGGTTTTGCCGGAGCCGCTTTCGCCGACCAGACCGAGGGTCTCGCCGCGGCGGAGGGTGAAGGAAACGTCGTCAACCGCCCGGACCAGGCCGACGGGTTTGCGCATCAGGCCCTGAGAGAAGATGGTGAAGTGCTTGCAGAGCTTTTCGACTTCGAGAAGGGGGCTGGGGTCGGGCGTGGTCACGATGAGGGGGCGTGAATGTCGTCGAGGCGGACGCAGGCGACGTGGCGGTTGGGTTTGAATTCGACCGGATCGGGGCGGCCGCCGATATCGCAGACGCCGGTTTTGAAGTGGGGGCAGCGGGGGTGGAAGGGGCAGCCGGGCGGAATGGCGTTGAGGGATGGGACAGAACCAGGAATGGCGGGGAGGCGGCTGGTGCCGCCGTGGAGGGAGGGCAGTGAGCGCAGCAGCGAAGCTGTGTAAGGGTGGAGCGGATTTTTCAGCAGACCTCTGACGGCACCGGTCTCGATGACACGGCCGAGGTACATGACGGCGACTTCATCGGCCATCTGGGCGACCACCCCGAGGTCGTGGGTGATGAAGAGAACGGCGGTGTTCATCTCTTGCTGGAGATCGCGGATGAGGCCGAGGATTTGGGCCTGAATGGTGACGTCGAGCGCGGTGGTGGGCTCGTCGGCGATGAGCAGGCGGGGGCGGCAGACGAGGGCCATGGCGATGACGACGCGCTGGCGCATGCCGCCGCTCAGCTCGAAGGGGTACTGGCGCATGCGCTTCTCGGGACCTGGAAGCCCGACTTTGCCGAGCATTTCGATGGCGAGGCGCTCAGCTTCCTTTTTGGTAACACTTTGGTGGAGGAGGACAGCCTCGCAGAGCTGGTTGCCGACGGTGTGGACCGGGCTGAGGGCGGTCATCGGCTCTTGGAAGATCATGCTGATCCAGTCACCGCGGACCGTGTAGAGGCGTTCGTCGGAGTCGGCGAGGGCGGCGATGTCAACCGGGGAGGTGTTGTCGCCGGGGAAGAATCGCATTGAGCCGCGGGCGATGCGGCCGGGGGGGCGGATGAGGCGGAGGATGGCCTGGGCGGTGACGCTCTTTCCGCAGCCGCTCTCGCCGACGAGGGCGAGGGTCTGCCCGCGGCGGATCTTGAAGCTGACGCCATCGACTGCGGGCAGGAGGCCCTCCTCGGTGCGGAAAGTAACGCTGAGGTCATTGACCTCGATGATGGTTTCGGTGTCCGGGGTGGTGGCGGTGCTCGGCATGGGCGGGGAAAGGGGCGACGAGACGGAATGATTACGCGCCGCCGGTCCCTTGCCAAGGATGGACTCCCGTGAGGGAGGTGCAAATCAAGGTGACAGTCAGCCCGGGCCCGGCGGGGAGTGGCGGATGGCAAGCCGGAGAACGAGGAAAGGCGGAGAGCCACACGTTGGCGGGGTCGGGGTTGCAGGCGGGCGCGAGCTGAAGGGGTGGTGAAAGGGCGAGAAAGGGGACAGGCTATTAGTCGCTCCGGGTCTGAGATAGGGACAGGCTCATTATCGTGTCGGAGGAATGCCCGGAGTGTGCGACGAATTAGGAACAGCCTGTTACCAGGGTTTGCGCAGGGCCGGGGTTTCGCCGATGCCGTGCCTTGATTGGGTGGGCTGTAACCGCGCTGGAGTCGCGGCGGAAATTAGCCGGTGGCGCAAGCCACCGGAATCGTGGCCCCCTGGAACGCGCCCCGGCAGCAGAGATTTCGAAGGGGTAATTAATTGGACAGGTCGGAGAGTGGGGAGTCATTTGAAACGGAAGTCGAGCTGGAAGCCGTACAGCCACGGGATTTTCGGATCGACGCCCTGTTGGC
>REEB01000017.1 GCA_007695295.1 Puniceicoccaceae bacterium | reverse complement strand
TTCGTTGTCGCAGAAAATGATCTGGTACGCTGCATCCGGAATACGGTCGGTTTTGGTGCCGTGGCGTGCATTCACCTCCGCAGCGGCCTGCTGAAAAATCTCCAGCAAAATGAAGGCGGCACCGGGTGCCTGCGGGGCCGGTTTCAGGAGGACCGGTGCCCCGACCGCCAGGGCGGGCGCCACTTTGTGGGCCACTAAGTTGAGCGGAAAATTAAAGGGAGTGACGGCATAGATCAGCCCCCGGGGGACAAATTCGGTGGTCGCCGTGTCAAATGCGAGCCCGCCAGCATCCACATCCATCGCATAGCTCTCGCCGACAAAGCGGCCAACCTCGTCGCGCGCCACCTTGAAGGTGTTGGTGCAGCGGGCGAATTCACCTTCCGCGAGGTCCACTGGCTTGCCGGCCTCTTCACAGATGCTCGTAACCAGTCTGTCTTTTTGGGCGTGAAGTCCCCTGAGCATGGCATTGAGGAGTTCGGCCCGGAGAAAACGGCTGGTCCGGGCAAAGGGGCGGACGGCGGCAAATCCGTCGGCCAGGGCTTTCTCGATGTCCTGAGGTTCGCTGAGTGCGACTTCCGCAATGATTTTTTTGTTCCAGGGATTGTAAACGGACTGAGTGTTATAGATGCGCATAATTAAGGGTGGCTGACGGATTGAATGGCGGATTCGATGACGGCCAGGCCTTCCTGGAGATCCGCCTCGGAAATGATCAGCGGGACCAGCAGGCGCAGAACATTGCCAAAGGTGCCGGCGGTAATGGTGATGACGCCATGTTCGTAGCAGAATTTGGCGATGCGTGCAGTGTTTTCTTTGTCGGGCGTTTTACGCTCCCGGTCTTTTACAAATTCCAGCGCCTGCATGGGGCCCAGTCCGCGCACGTCGCCAATGATGGGATAGGTCTCCCGCCAGCGTGTGAAGGTGGCCTGAATGATATCGCCCAGCTTTTGGGCATCGCGGAGCAGCTTGCCGTTGTCGGCCTCGAAGAGGTCGAAGACGGCCAGGGCGGCGGCGCAGGCCACCGGATTGCCGCAGTAGGTGCCGCCGATGCCGCCGACCGGCGGGGCATCCATGACCTCGGCGCGTCCGGCCACGGCGGCGATGGGCATGCCGCCGCCGAGGCCTTTGGCCAGAGTGATGAGGTCGGGCGCCACGCCGCTGTGCTCTGAGGCGAACATCTTCCCGGTACGGCCGAAGCCGGTCTGGATTTCATCGAAAATGAGGAGGATGCCGTGTTCCGTGCAGAAGCTGCGCAGGGCCTGCAGGTATGCGGCCGGGACCGGCAGGAAGCCGCCTTCGCCCAGGACCGGCTCCACAATCACGGCGGCGACATTTTCGGCGCCAATCTGGCTGTGGACCAGTTGGGTGAACTGGGAGAAGCAGCCGGTGCAGGTCTCTTCGCAGCCGTCTCCACCGGCCGGACAGCGGTAGGGATAGGGCAGGGGGGCGCGGTAGACTTCCGGGTTGAACGGTGCAAAGCCCTGCTTGTAGTTGTGGACTTTGGCGGTGAGGGTCATGGCCATGTAGGTGCGGCCGTGATAGGCATGCTCAAAACAGATCACCGCCTGGCGTTTGGTGAAAGCCCTCGCAATTTTCACCGCGTTTTCCACCGCCTCGGCCCCGCTGTTGCAGAGAAAGGATTTCTTGGGGAAGTCCCCGGGAACGGCGGCGTTGATTTTTTCCGCCAGCTTCACGTAGCCTTCGTAGGCGAGGACATTGATGGAGGAATGAATGTTGCGTTCCGCCTGGCCGGCGATGGCGCGGACCACTTCGGGAGCGGTGTGGCCGATGTTCATAACCCCGATGCCGGAGGCGAAGTCGAGCATCTGGTTGCCGTCCACGTCCCAGACATGGGCGCCGCGGGCGCGTTCGATAAAGACGGGTGTGCTGTGGAACGGTCCGCGGGCGACATGGGTGTTTCGGGCCTCCATGAGGGCGATGGATTTGGGGCCGGGAATGGCGGTGGTGAGAGAGATGCTCATGATTGCAGGGAGTGGATCAGTACCAGCCAGCCGGCTGATCGTCCATCCAGAGGTTGATTTGTTTGGTTTCCAGATACGCTTCGATGCCGAAGAGGCCCAGTTCGCGGCCGATGCCGGACTGTTTGTAGCCGCCCCAGGGCATTTCGTTGTAGGTGGGGTGATAGTTGTTGATCCAGGTGATGCCGGCGCGGAGCTGGCGCACCACGCGGTGGCCGCGGGTGATGTTGCCGGTGAACACGCCGGCGGCGAGGCCATAGGCGGTGTCGTTGGCGAGGGCGACGGCCTCCGCCTCGGTTTCAAAGGGAATGACCGACAGCACCGGCCCGAAGATTTCCTCGCGGGCAATGCGCATGTTTGGGGAGACATCATCGAAGAGGGTGGGTTCGAGGAAATTTCCCTTGGCGAAGGCCACGCCTTCGGGGCGTTTTCCGCCGCAGCGCAGCGTGGCGCCCTCCTCGATTCCCGCCTGAATGAAGGCCTCAACTTTTTCGCGGTGGGCGGCGGAGACCAGCGGGCCCATGACCACGCCCTCCCCGAGGCCGTGACCCAGCCTGATGCGGGGGATGCGGCGGACCAGCTCGTCGACGAACTTGCGGTGAATGGATTTCTGAACCAGCAGCCGCGACCCGGCGGAGCAGACCTCTCCCTGGTTGGCAAAGGCGGCGAAGAGGGTCCAGTCCACGGCGGAGTCGAAGATGCAGTCCTCGAAGACCAGCACCGGATTTTTTCCGCCCAGCTCGAGGGTGACGTTCTGCAGATTTTCGGTGGCGTTTTGCATCACCCTGCGCCCGGTGACGGTGCCGCCGGTGAAGGCGATTTTGTCCACCAGCGGGTTGCGGGTCATTTCCTCGCCCGCGCCCGCGCCGGGGCCGGTGATGATGTTGACCACACCGGGCGGGAAGCCGGCTTCGGTGAAAAGTTCACCCAGCTTGAGCGCGGAGAGCGGGGTGAGTTCGGAGGGTTTGAGAATGACGCAGTTCCCTGCGGCGAGTGCGGGGGCGAGTTTCCAGGAGGCCATCAGCAGAGGATAGTTCCAGGGGACGATCTGGGCGCAGACCCCGATGGGTTCGCGGACCACCATGGAGACAGAGCCGTCCGGGGTGTTGAAGGTCTGTCCATGAATTTTCGTGGCCAGTCCGCCATAGTACTCGAAGCAGTTGGCGGCATCCCCGACATCGAATTCGGCTTCGCGGCGGGGTTTGCCGCAGTCGCGG
>REEB01000190.1 GCA_007695295.1 Puniceicoccaceae bacterium | reverse complement strand
CCCCACCCCCCTTTCCGCCCACCCCCTTCCGCGCTCACCAGAGCGCGGCCCCATTGAAGCTCGAGGTCGTCGTAATCGTTGCTGGTGGCCGCGGCCCCTTCCGCGCTCACCAGAGCGCGGCCCCATTCCCGCCTTTGTCTTTTGCTTCGCTTCGGACTACGGCGTGGCCTTCGGGAAGCTCCCGGAAAGGCCTTGGCGAGTCACGGGCAAGGCCACGTTGTAGTTGAGCGGCGGTGACACGGGAAGGGATCCCTGCGGCAGTCTTGGCGAAAACGGGAGCCTACTCCGCAAGGCGGTCGTTGAGCAGGCCGAGGAGTTTGCGGGCGCTATCCGTGATGACGGTGCCCGGGCCGAAGATGGCCGAGGCGCCGTTTTCCAGGAGATAGTCGTAGTCCTGGGCCGGAATGACGCCGCCGCAGACGAGGAGGATGTCCTCCCGTCCGAGCTTTTTCATTTCGGCGGCAAGCTGCGGGAGCAGCGTGCGGTGACCCGCGGCCAGAGAACTCATGGCAACGATGTGAACGTCGTTTTCCACGGCTTGGCGGGCCGTTTCCTCCGGGGTCTGGAAGAGCGGGCCGATGTCGACATCGAAGCCCATGTCGGCATAGGCGGTGGCGACGACCTTGGCGCCGCGGTCATGGCCGTCCTGCCCCATTTTGGCAATGAGGATGCGGGGGCGGCGGCCCTCCTCGGCGGCAAAGGCGTCGGTGAGGTCGCGGACCGAGGTGATGTCGTCGGGTTTGCCGTATTCGCTGCTGTACACGCCGGAGATGGATCGGATGACGGCCTGGTGGCGTCCGAAGACGGTTTCCATGGCCATGGAAATTTCCCCGAGGCTGGCCCGGGCGGAGGCGGCGTCAATGGCGGCCTCGAGCAGGTTGCCCTCCTCGCCGCCGGCGATGCGGGTGATGCGCTCGAGAGAGGCGCGGCAGGCGGTCTCGTCGCGTTCGGCGCGGAGTTTTTTCAGGCGCCGGAGCTGGGCCTCGCAGACGGCGGTGTTGTCGATGTCGAGAATCTCGAGCGGATCCTCCTTTTCGAGGCGGTGGCGGTTGACGCCGACGATGGTTTCGGTCCCGCTGTCGATGCGGGCCTGGCGGCGGGCGGCGGCCTCCTCGATGCGCATCTTGGGCAGGCCGGTTTCGATGGCCTTGGCCATGCCGCCGAGCTTTTCCACTTCCGTGATGTGCTCCCAGCCGCGCTTGAGGAGGGCGTCGGTGAGGTATTCGAGGTAGTAGGCGCCGCCCCAGGGGTCGATGACCTTGCAGATGCCGGTTTCCTCCTGGAGGTAGAGCTGGGTGTTGCGGGCGATGCGGGCGGAGAAGTCCGTCGGCAGGGCGATGGCCTCGTCGAGGGCATTGGTGTGGAGGCTCTGGGTGTGGCCGAGGGCGGCGGCCATGGCCTCGACGCAGGTGCGGACGATGTTGTTATAGGGATCCTGCTCGGTGAGGCTCCACCCGGAGGTCTGCGAATGGGTGCGCAGGGCCATCGACTTGGGGTTTTTGGGCTCGAACCCGCGCACGATCCGCGCCCAAAGAAGGCGCGCGGCCCGCATCTTGGCCACTTCCATGAAGTAGTTTTTGCCCTGGGCCCAGAAGAAGGAGAGGCGGGGGGCGAAGGCATCGATGGGGATGCCGGCGGCGATGCCGGCGCGGAGGTACTCCCAGCCGTCGGCGAGGGTGTAGGCCATCTCGAGGTCGGCGGTGGCGCCGGCCTCCTGCATGTGGTAGCCGGAAATGGAGATGGAGTTGAACTTGGGCATCTTCCGCGAGGTGAAGGAGAAGATGTCCGCAATGATGCGCATGGAGGGGGCGGGCGGATAGATGTAGGTGTTGCGCACCATGTACTCCTTGAGGATGTCGTTCTGGATCGTGCCCGCGAGCTCCTCCAGCTTCGCGCCCTGCTCGAGCGCCGCCACGATGTAGAAGGCCAGCACCGGGATGACGGCCCCGTTCATCGTCATCGAGACGGAGATTTTGTTGAGCGGGATGCGGTCGAAGAGAATCTCCATGTCGAGGATGGAGTCGACCGCCACGCCGGCCTTGCCGACATCGCCGATGACGCGGGGGTGGTCGGAGTCGTAGCCGCGATGGGTGGCGAGGTCGAAGGCGACCGAGAGACCCTTCTGGCCCGCCGCGAGGTTGCGCCGGTAGAAGGCATTGGACTCCTCGGCGGTGGAAAACCCGGCGTACTGCCGGATCGTCCAGGGGCGGTTGACGTACATCGTGGCGTAGGGGCCGCGCAAATACGGGGCGATGCCGGCGGTGTAGTCGAGGTGCTCCATGCCCTCGAGGTCCGCCGCCGTGTAGAGCGGCTTGACCGGGATCCTTTCCAACGTCTCCCAGGCGAGAGCGGCGGGATCGCGGCCGGCCTCCTCACGGGCGCGGCGCTCCCAGTCGGAGGAGGATCCGGAGGCGTCCTCCGAATGGCGGGACAAGGTGGTGAAATCGGGATGGCGGATCATGAAAGGGCTCCTATCTGGGTGAGCAGGCGGCTGAGAAGGTCGTGGGCGTTGACGCGGACGTGGACGAAATCATCCACCCCCGCCTCGCGGAAAGCGGCTTCCTGGTCGCCGGGGGCGCCGGCCACCAGCAGGCAGCACTCGGGATCGCGGGCCTTGATGAGGCGGGCGAGCGCGGGCACGGAGGCGGGATAGGTTTCGTCACTGGAAACGATGACGGCGATGCGGGCGCCGGACTCAATGAAAGCGGGGGCGGCTTCCTCGACGGTGGCGAAGTCCTGGTCGGCCAGGACCTCGAAACCACCGACTTGGAAGAAGGAGGACGTCCAGTCGGCCCGCAGCCGGTAGAGGCGCGAGGGTTGGAGGTTGGCTTGGAAGAGCTTCGGCGCGGATCCGGCGGCATCGGCATGTTTCCAGGCGGCGCGGCGCAGGATTTCGAAGCCCTCGGAGCCCCGCCCGGCGGGGATGGGTGCGAAGGCGACCGCCTCGGGCTGGTCACCGCGGAGGGAGCGGGTGATCTCCCCGAGCGAGGCGCCGGCCTTGGCGGCCGCGATGGCGGCGGCGGGTTTTTCGTCGGCGGGCGCATCGAGCAACGCCTGCAGGGCGGCCAGCACTCCGGCTCCGGCCTCGGCTCCGGCGGCGACGCGGAAATCCGCGACCTGGCGGGCGCGGCGGCGATGAATCGCAACATAGTCGGGCAGGCGCGGCTCGAGGGGCAGTTCGCGGGCGTTGGGCCAGTTGTTGACGCCGACCTGGACTTCCCGGCGGGCGGCGAGGGCGGCCCGCCGCTTCGCCGCCAAGGCTGTCACGGATTCCTGGATACGACCGGCTTCCAGGGCGCGGGCGATGCCGCCGCCGGACTCGATTTCCTGGAACGCCGCCCAGGCCTTGTCGGCCAGTTCGTCGGTGAGTTTCTCCAAGTACCAGGAGCCACCCGCGGGATCGACCACGCCGGTGAGCTGGCACTCTTCCTGGAGGATGATCTGGGTATTGCGGGCGAGCCGGCGGGAAAAGTCATCGGGCAGGCGGCTGACCTCGTCGAACGGTCCAACGTGGAGGCTGTCGCACCCGCCGACGACCGCGGAGAAGGCCTCGGTGGTGCCGCGGAGCACATTCACAAACGGGTCCAGCCGGGTCTTGTTCCAAAGCGAGGTGCGGGCGTGCAGGTGGGCCCGGCGCAGCTCGGCGGGAGCACCGTAGGCTTCCAGCACCCGCGCCCAAAGCATGCGGCCAACCCGGAGTTTGGCTGCTTCCATGAAGAAATTCGAGCCGATCGAGAAGGCCAGCCGGACCCGGGGAGCGATCTGCTCCAGGCTGAGCCCCGCATCGAGCAACCGGCGAAGGTACTCCACCCCGGTGGCGAGAACAAAAGCCAGCTCCTGGGAAGCGCTGGCGCCGCCGTCGTGGTAGGGATGCCCCTGAACCACGATGGTCTGGAGGTTCGGCGCATGCGCGGAGGCAAACCGTGTCAGCTCAGCCATCTCCGCATAGGCGGCCGTGAGCGGACAGGTCAGCCGTCCCCGCCAGGCCAAGGTGCCGAGGGGATCGCTTTCGATGCAGCCGGTGAGCGCGGTGGCTTCCAGACCCCGTTTTTCCGCCCAAGCCAGCAGCAGGGCCGCCATCGGCAGCCCGGAAGCCGCCGTCCGCAGATACAGCGAAACCCGGGCCAGGTCGATGCCATCGAAAGCCCGCTCGAGATCGCCCACCGTGCAGACCGAGAGTCCGCAGGCGCCGACTTCGGTCGGCTCGGCATGGTCGGCATCGCGACCGTCCTGGGTCGCGAGGTCGAGGAGGATGTTCAGCTCCGTCTGCCCGCGCTCCACATCGAGGCGGGCGGCGCGGTTGAACTCCTCCGGAGTGCTGTAGGGCAACTCCTGGGAAATCCGCCAGGGCCGGGTCAGGTAACCGGTGGCGGTGCCGCCCCGCACGGGCAGGCCGGCGCCGGGCGCGGCGGCGGTGAAGCCGAGGCCGGCAAGCGCTTCCCGGTTGTAAATCGGCTGCAAAGCGATCCCTTCCGGCGTGGGCGTGACCAAGCGCTTCTCAAACGGCGCTCCGGCAAGCGCCTCCTCGGCGGCGCGCCGCCAAGCCTCCGGCTCGGGCGGCGGAAACCAGCGCTTCAGATCAAGCCCCTCCGGGCCTGGTGTGGTGGTGTCGGACGAATGGCTCATGGTCGGGTTCAGATAAAGGTTGCTTAGAAATCGTTGCGGAATGAAAAACAATCGCCGCGCAGCCACGCCCCACCCTTTCGCGCTATAACGGCCGGGTCATGCAGCACATCACCGCTTTTGCTACCACACCTTTGGAAGCGGATCAATCCCGGCCCATGGGCCGGTGTTCCGGAAAACTTTTTTTGCATCGGCGACTTTTTTGGTTGCACTTTAAGATTAGTCAATCTGATTTCAGGAAAATCATTAAATAAGTTTTTATGATAACAAAAATCGACCATCTCGGCATTGCGGTCCGCTCTCTGGAAGAATCCCGCGCCTACTACGAGACTGTTCTCGGCCTGACCTGCGAGCATGTGGAGGAGGTCCCCTCCCAGCATGTCCGGACGGCGTTTTTCAGCGTCGGCGAGACCCATGTTGAGCTGCTCGAGCCGACCTCCCCGGAAAGCCCGATCGCCAAGTTTCTGGAGAAAAACGGCGAGGGCATTCACCATGTCGCCTTCGCCACCGACAACCTGCCGGGCCAGCTCCGCCAAGCCGCCGATGCCGGCGCCCGGCTGATCCATGAGGTGCCCATCCAAGGTGCCGGCAACAAGCTGGTCGCCTTCCTCCACCCGAAGTCCACCCACGGCGTCCTGACCGAATTCTGTGCTCCCGCCGACTCCGCCACCACTCACTGACCTCCTTTCCCTACTGCCATGCCCATCGCCAAACACCTCCTCGACCAGCTCCATGAAAAGCGCCGCATCGCCCTTGCCGGCGGCGGTGAGGACAAGCTCAAGGCCCGCCATGAAAAAGGCCTCATGGGTGCCCGCGAGCGCCTCCTCAACCTCTTCCAGCCCGGCACTTTCGTCGAAAGCGGGCTCCTCGCCGACCACGGCTGCCACAACTTCGGCATGGCCAAGAAGTCCATGCCCGGGGATGGTGTTGTCACCGGCACCGGCTTTATCGAAGGCCGCCCGGTGGCCGCTTTCAGCCAAGACTTCACCGTCGGCGGCGGCGCCCTCGGGCGCATCCACTCGAAAAAGATCTGCGACCTGATGGAGTACGCCATGGAAGCCGGCATGCCGGTCATCGGCATCAACGACTCCGGCGGGGCGCGCATCCAGGAGGGTGACGACTCCCTCTCCGGCTACGGCCAGGTCTTCTTCAAAAACGTGCTCCTTTCCGGCGTGGTGCCGCAGATCTCGATCATCGCCGGGCCCTGCGCCGGCGGGGCGGCTTATTCGCCCGCGCTGACCGACTTCATCATCATGACGCAGAAGAACGCCAACATGTTCATCTGCGGTCCCGAGGTCATCAAGGCCGCCACCGGCCAGGTCGCCACCATGCAGGAAATCGGCAGTGCGGCCGCCCACGCCACCGTCAGCGGCAACATCCACTTCGTGGCCGAAGACGACGCCCACGCCCTCGAGATCGCCGGCAAACTGCTCTCCTTCCTGCCCTCCAACAACATCATGGATCCCCCCCACCGCATCCCCAACGAGATCGATTTGCGGCTGGATCCGGTGATGAACGAAATTGTCCCCGAGGACGCCAAGGCCCCCATGGACCTGCACCAGGTCATCGCCCGGCTCGTCGACGACGGCGATTTTCTGGAAGTGCAGCGGGACTGGGCGAAAAACATGATCATCGGCTTCGCCCGCATCCAGGGCATCGTGGTGGGGCTGGTCGGCAACCAGTCGACCTTCAAGGCAGGCACCATCGACATCGACGCCTCCGACAAAGCCTCCCGCTTCATCCGCTTCTGCAATATCTTCAACATCCCCCTCGTCACCCTTGTCGATGTCCCCGGATTTCTCCCCGGCATCGCCCAGGAGCGCGGCGGCATCATCCGCCACGGGGCCAAAATGCTCTTCGCTTATGCGGCCGCCACCGTGCCGAAGATCACCGTCATCCTGCGCAAGGCCTACGGCGGGGCCTACCTCGCCATGTGCAGCCGCGACATGGGGGCGGACATGGTTTTCGCCTGGCCGACCGCCGAGATCGCGGTCATGGGAGCCGAGGGCGCGGTCAAGATCCTCTACAAGAGGGAAATCACCGCCGCCGAGGATCCCGTCGCCGCCGAAGCCAAGCTCGCCCAGGAGTACCGCGAGAAATTCGCCTCGCCCTACGAAGCCGCCGCCGGCGCCATGATCAACGACGTCATCGAGCCCGCCCAAACCCGCTCGATTGTTTCGCTCGCCCTGCGTAATAGTCTTTCCAAACGGGAAACCCGTCCGCCAAAAAAGCACGGCAACATCCCGCTCTGAAATGACTCTTCCCCTGCTTCCGCCATTGCCCCCGCCGGTGCTCGCCCTCAGCGAGCACCCCACCCTGCTCGAGGACATCCAGTATCAACTGGTCGGCTTCTTCATTGTCCTGCTGACCCTGATCAGCATCTGGCTGACCCTCGAAGTCCTGGGGCGGCTCTTCCGGGCCGCGGCCGCAAGGAAAGCGGCCGCCGCAGAGGCGGCCGCGGCCGACGCCGCCGCCCGCCCCGACCCGCTCGAACCTCAGGTCGTCGCCGCCATCGCCGCCGCCGTCGATGTCGTGGTGCGCGATCCCCACCGAATCCTTTCCGTCACCCTCGCCCCCGACCAACCCTCCTCCCTCCCCTCCGTCCAGCAAACCGCCTGGTCGGTCGAAGGCCGCCGCCAAATCTACAGCTCCCATAAAGTGCGCTGAACCCGCCCATCTTTTAAGCCATGAAAAAACTCCGCATCACCGTCTCCGGCAAAGTTTACGACGTCACCGTCGAAGTGCTCGAGGAAGGGTCTTCCTCTTCCGCCCTCCCCGGGAGCCCCGCCAAGCCCGGGGGCGCACTCCGCACCAGCACGGTCGAGGCCCCCGCATCCGCTTCCCCCCAAGCCGCCTCGGCCGCCGCCGCCGGCGATGTCGTCAGTCCGCTGGCCGGCAAGGTCGTTTCGATCGCCGCCAAGGTCGGCGATGCGGTCAAGGAGGGCGACACCCTCGTCGTCCTCGAGGCCATGAAGATGAACACCCATGTCCAGGCCAACCAGTCCGGCAAAGTCACCGCCATCCACGTCAAACCCGGCGACTCCGTGGAGGAAGGCCAAGGCCTCCTGAGCCTCGGCTGACCGGAGACGACCCGCCATGCTCCAGGACTTCCTGCTGTTTTTTCAAGAAACCGGCTTCACCCAAGTGACCTGGCAGATGCTGGTCATGTGGGCCGTTGTCGCCGTGCTTTTCTACCTCGCCATCGCCAAGGGCTTCGAACCGCTGCTGCTCGTCCCGATCGCCTTCGGCGCCCTCATCGCCAACCTCCCCACCCGGGGGATCCTCTCCACCGAGTTCGACCCCGCCACCCAAACCATCCAAGCCACCCCTAAGTTCGAAGTGGAGAGTGAGATCCTCCACACCGAATTCGGACCCGACGGCCTGCCCATAAGCCAGACCACCAAGGTCCGGAAGATGGAGGGCGGCCTTTTCGACTTCCTCGCCCAAGGCATCAAGCTGGAGATTTTTCCGCCGCTGATTTTCCTCGGGGTTGGCGCTTTGACCGACTTCGGGCCGCTCATCGCCAACCCGCGCATGCTGCTGCTCGGCGCGGCCGCGCAGCTCGGCGTCACTTTCACCTTCATCGGAGCGGTTTTCCTCGCCTTCACCTCCAGCCAGGCCGCCAGCATCGCCATCATCGGAGGCGCCGACGGACCGACCGCGATCTTTCTCAGCAACAAGCTCGCCCCCGAACTGCTTGGCGCCATCGCCGTCGCCGCCTACAGCTACATGGCCCTCGTGCCGCTGCTGCAACCGCCCATCATGCGGGCGCTCACGACCAAGGCGGAGCGGAAGATCCGCATGAAGTCGCTCCGCCAGGTCTCAAAACTGGAGAAACTCTGCTTCGCCCTCCTCGTCACCGTCGTCTGCATCATGCTCGTGCCCGATGCCTCCCCGCTCATCGCCATGCTCATGCTGGGCAACTTCCTGCGGGAGTGCGGTGTCACCCAACGGCTGGTGCAGTCCGCCCAAAACGAGATTATCAATGTCATCACCATCTTTCTCGGCGTCAGCGTCGGCCTGACCATGCGGGGCGACGCCTTCCTGGCCATCGAGACGATCAAGATCATCCTCCTCGGCGTGGTCGCTTTCGGAGCCGCCACCGCCAGCGGCGTGCTCGTCGCCAAGCTCATGAATGTCATCTGGCGCAACAACCCGGTCAACCCGCTCATCGGCTCCGCCGGGGTGTCCGCCGTCCCGATGGCCGCGCGCGTCTCCCACCTCGAAGGCCAGCGCGCCGATCCCAACAACTTCCTCCTCATGCACGCCATGGGGCCCAATGTCGCCGGCGTCATCGGCACGGCCGTCATCGCCGGCTATTTCATCGCCACGCTCGCCAACTGAAACCGACCGAATCCGGCCCTCCCGGACCCGCTCCGGGCCGCCGGCCGATTCGCAACCGCCCGCTATCATGTCCGCCCTGCTCACCTCGTTTCCCACCCTCTCCGCCGAAGAGGCCGCCGCCCTCATCAACGACGGCGACACCATCGGCTTCAGCGGCTTCACGCCCGCCGGCGCCGCCAAGGTCATCCCGAAGGCCCTCGCCGCCCGCGCCCGGGCCGAGCACGAAGCCGGCCGACCCTTCAAGGTCGCGGTCGTGACCGGCGCCTCCACCGGCGATTCGCTCGATGGCGCCCTCGCCCAGGCCGACGCCATCTCCTGGCGCACTCCGTATCAATCAAACAAATACCTGCGCCAGAGCATCAACGCCGGCAAGACGCGCTTCTTTGACATGCACCTCTCCCAGCTCCCGCAGAATGTCCGCTATGGATTTCTCGGGCCGTTCCGCTGGGCCATCGTCGAGGCCGCCGATGTCACCGCCGCCGGCGAGATCCTGCTCACCACTTCGGTCGGCGCCACCCCCACCTTCTGCCGCGTGGCCGACAAAATCCTCATCGAGCTGAACCGCTTCCACCCCCGCGACCTCCGCGGCCTGCACGATATCTACGAACCGGCCGATCCGCCCCGCCGCCGCGAGATTCCCATCTACCGGCCCGACGACCGGATCGGCTCCACCGTGGTCAAGGTCGACCCCTCCAAAATCGCCGGCATCATCGACAACAACCAGGCCGACGAGTCCGGCGGCTTCGAACCAGCCGACGACACCACCCGCACCATCGGCCTCAACGTCGCTTCTTTTCTTGCCGCCGAGCTGAAGGCGGGCCGCATCCCGTCCGAGTTTCTCCCCATCCAGTCCGGCGTCGGCAACATCGCCAATGCTGTTCTCGGCGCCCTCGGCGACCACCCGGACATCCCGCCTTTCCAGATGTACAGCGAGGTCATCCAGGACTCCGTCATCGGGCTGATGGAAACTGAGAAAATCACCTTCGCCACCGCCACCTCGCTCACCCTCAGCGCCGAATCACTCCAGCAGGTCTACGGCAATCTGCCCTTCTTCCGGCCGCGCATCATGCTCCGACCGCAGGAGATCACCAACAATCCGGAAATCGTCCGCCGCCTCGGAATCGTTTCGGTGAATACGGCGATCGAGGTCGACCTCTTCGGCAACGTCAACTCCACCCACGTGATGGGCAAGAGCCTGATGAACGGCATCGGCGGCTCCGGCGATTTCACCCGCAACGCCTACATTTCCATCTTCACCTGCCCATCCGTCGCCAAGGGCGGCAAGATCAGCACCCTCGTGCCGCTCGTCTCCCACCTCGACCACAGCGAGCACTCCGTGCAGGCCATCATCACCGAGCAGGGCATCGCCGACCTCCGGGGCAAATCCCCCAACGAGCGCGCCCGGCTCATCGTCAACAACTGCGCCCACCCGGACTTCCGCGACGAGCTGCTCGGCTACTTCGAGATGACGCGCGACGGCCACACCCCCCAGACCCTCGCCAACGCTTTCAAGATGCACCAGCAGTTCCTCGCCACCGGGGACATGCGCGGAGCCATCTGGAGCTGAGGTCCGCGAACGCCGCCCGGGCTCAGCTTCCGGTCGATTGGTAGTGGCGCACGCCGAGGCTCCAGAAGCCCAGCGCCGCCGCCAGGAAAGCGGGCCCCGCCAGCGGCGCCGAGGCCCGCATCCAGGCCGGCAGACCCAGCACATCCTCCACACCGAGGACGAGAGTGAGCGGCAGGTAGCTCACGCACGCCAGCGGCACCACGAAGGTGAAGAAGCGCCGAAACCAGTCCTCGTAGATGGTGATCGGATATTGGCCGGCCGTCACCCCGCCATAGCTGAAGGCATTGACCGCCTCCAGCGACTCTGTGGTCCAGAAGGTCAGTGCCCCCTGGACGACAAAGAGGCCGAGAAAGAGCGCCGCGCCGCCGGCCACTGTCAGCACCAGCAGGGCGATTTCCGCCGGTCCCCAGGCTGGCTCCAAAATCCAGACCGCCGCCCCCAGCACGATCAGGCCCTGCGCCAGCCGGCCGATCCGACGCAGCGCTAGTTCCTGGCCCAGGATCTGCACCACGCTGGTGCGCGGCCGCAGGAGAATCCGGTCGAAGTCGCCGCCCCGCACCAGTGCCGCCATCCGGTCGAAGCCCGTCCCCAAGGCATCGCCGATCGCAAAGGCCACGCTGATGGTCCCGTAAAACAGGGCCACCTGCCCGAGCGTCCAGCCCTGCAGGGTGCCGAAACGGTGAAAGAGGGCCAGGATGCCGATCATCTCCATCGCGGTGACGAGAAACTGCCCCGCCACCCCGGTCAGAAAGCTGGCCCGGTACTGGAGCTGGGATCGGATCGATGTCTCCAAAAGACGGATATAGAGGCGCGCTTCGTTCATCCGTTCAGCCTCCCTGAATCACGATCTGCCGCAGGCCGCGGGCCATCATCCACCGGCCCAGCACAATCAGGGCGGCGGTCCAGGCTGCCGAGAGCGCGATCGGGCCGAGGGCGGCCGCAACCGGGATATGGCCGCCGTAGAGCCGCAGGGGCACGTCGATCAACCCCCGGAAGGGCAGGGCCGCCAGCAGTGGCTGGACCGCATCCGGAAACAGGGGCAACGGGATGATCATCCCGGAAAGCAGCATGACAAAGGCCGGGGCGAGGCGTGTCACTCCTTCCGGATCAAGGGTCCATAAAATGGTGACATGCATGAGCATGCCGAGGGCGGTGGCCAGCAACACCCCCACCGCCAGCGCGACCAGAAAGCAGGCCAGCGCTCCCGCCGAGGCCGGTGCCGGCAGGGCCCAACCATCGAGCCCGGCGAGCGGAAACACCACTCCCACCAGCACCAGCAGCGGCAGGGCCCGGGTGCACACCATGGACGTCCGCCAGCCCAGCGTCCGGCAATACCAGAGCGCGTAGGTATCCACGGGCCGGACCAGTTCATAGGCCACCGATCCGGTCCTCACCATCGCCACCACACTGCGGTCGGCATTCCAGGGCATGAGGGTGAACAAGCACTGCCCCAGCCACACGTAGGCGGTCAGCTGCTCCGGCGAGAGCGGCGAATCCGCGGTGCCGGAGGCCGCAAAGGCCCGCAGGCTCATCAGGATGATAAACCCGAAGATCACCTGGGTGAACACTCCCGCCCAAGCCGCCGCCCGGTACTGCAGCACTTCCCGAAACCGCAGCGAAACCACCGCCCAGGCGGTGGCCGGTCTCATGCTTTGCCTCCGGCGTAAAGCTTGGCGATCACTTCCTCGATCGGCGGGTTTTCCACCAGCAGATCGCGCACCGGATAGCGGGCGGTAAGCCGGCCGATCAATTCCGCCGCGGCCACGTTCTCCGGATCGAATCCCAGCCGCACCCGGCCGCCCGCGACCTCGACTTCCCGGGCCGGCAGGCCGTCCAAGCCGTTCCAGGAAATTCCTTCGGCCAAATCAACGATCAGGTGGCGCTCGCTGGAAACCGTCCGGCGCAAGGAGGCGAGGGAGCCGTCGCAGAGGATTTTGCCCTCCGCCACCACCAGCACCCGCTGGCAGAGGGACTCGATGTCGTCCATGTCGTGGGTGGTGAGGATGACCGTCACACCTTGCTCGCGGTTGATCGTGCGGACGACTTCCCGCATGGCGAGTTTGCTGGCCGCATCGAGACCGATGGTCGGCTCGTCAAGAAAGAGCACTCCGGGCTCGTGCAGGAGGGCCGCGGCCAGATCGCAGCGCATGCGCTGGCCCAGGCTGAGCTGGCGCACCGGCACGTTGAGCAGCCCGCCCAGGTCCAGGCGCCGGGTCAGTTCGTCGCCGACCGCGCGGAAGCGGTCCGCGGGAATGGCATAGAGGTCGCGGAGCAGTTCGAACGACTCCACCACGGGCAAGTCCCACCAGAGCTGGGTGCGTTGGCCGAACACGACCCCGAGATTGCGCACGTGGGCCCGGCGGTCGCGCCATGGGATCCGGCCGTCGACTTCGCAGGTGCCGGAGGTCGGCACGAGGATGCCGGAGAGCACCTTCACCGTCGTGCTTTTCCCGGCCCCGTTGGGACCGATGTAACCCACCAGTTCCCCCCGGCCAACTTGGAAGCAGACGCCGTCGAGGGCACGGACTTCGCGGTTCCGCCGCCGCACCAACCCCGCCAGTGCACCACGCAAGCCGGCCCGGCGCTCCGCGATGCGGAAAACCTTGGTCAGTGATTCGACAACGATCTGGCTCATCGGGGCGGCACGGGAAGGGAGCCAAACTGGCTGCCTCGCCGCCGTCTCCGCAAGCCCGATCCCGGATGCTCAGTCTTTCGCCGGCCGGAAGCTCACCTCGGCGGTCACCACTGCGGTGACGGTCTCTTCGCCGCCTTCGATCTGGATGGCGTCGGCCGCAGCCATCGCCCGCATCTCCATCCCGCGGTGCATCGGAAAGACCGGCGCCTCGGAAAGGTTCAGCCGAAGGACGGCATCACGCTTCATCGCGACCGCCCCGAGCAGGAGATCGGCCCGGTCGAGGGCATCGCGCGCCGCCCGGCGGACCGCTTCGTCCTCGGCCCGCCGGATTGCCTGGGGTGTGGCCGTGAGCTGGAAACGGTTGATTCGGTTGGCACCGGCCCGGATGGCCTGATCGGCGAGTTCACCGGCTTTTTCCACCGGCACGAGGAAGCTGACCGAGGTCGAGGCTTGGTAGGCGGCAATGCGCTGCGCATCCCCGGCATCCCCGGCCCCGCCCGGACGCGGCTGCTGACGCTCGTAGATGGGAAAGAGTTGCAGGCCGGTCGTCTTCAACTCCGAGACTTCCGCCTCCCGGAGCAGGGCTGTGACCGCATTGGCCCGCCGGGAGACTTCCGCCTGGGCCTCCGCCGAGGTCGGCGCCCGGTGCTCGACCGCAAGATCCAGCCGAACATGGGTCGAGGGGATGGACACCTCGCCTTTGCCGGAGATGGTGAGGACGGATGGCCCATTGCCGGGGGTCGGCGCTGAGTCGGCCCGCAGGGACGGGGCCGAGACGACAAAAAAGGCGAAAAAAAGCGCTGCCGCGGGAGCGGCGGCGCGGAACACGGGGCGGCGAAGTGGGTTCATAGCCATGGGATGGTGAAGGATCTGCCCTTGGTCAGGCCCACGCCACCCAAGGTTCCCGCTGGAAGCCGGGAATAAGTGAAACACCCACCGCATCCCATTGACCGTAAGACCCCTCTTGCTATCTTTAGATCAGAAAGGAATGAGAACCATGAAAGCATTAAAAGCCATTACCCTCATCGGCATCGCGGGCCTGCTCTTGGCACCTGCGGCGTCCGCCCGGCTCACTGTGGAGTGGGTCGAGCCCGAGCGATTCACCGACTTCAAAATGTACGGCTCCAATGATGCCAAGGGCCGCGCCTTCATCACCTCCGAGCTGGAAAAGCATCTGGAGCGCGAGGTGGAGCGCTTCCTGCCGGAAGGCTACTCCCTGGAAGTTCGTTTCACGGATGTGGATCTGGCCGGGGACTATGAGCCGTGGCGCGGACATCGGTTTCATGACGTCCGCATCATCCGCAGCATCTATCGCCCGAAGATGAATTTCTCCTTCGTGGTGACGGATGGGGCTGGAGCGGTCGTCAAGGAAGACGAAGTGGTCCTCGTGGACATGAACTTCCTGAACCGCCTGCACCCCGGCTTCCGGAGCGACTCCTTTGTGTATGAAAAGTCGATGCTGACGGACTGGGCCCGCTCAACGCTGCGCGGCCTCTAGGCCGCGGGAGCCCTGCACTTGCACCCAATCTTCAAGCCGATCCCACAGGGGATCGGCTTTTTTGTTGCCCGGCGGTCCCGCGGGACCGGGGGGACCACCAACACAACCCCCGCCCAACGGGCCGGGGAGGATGTGAACGGACGACACCTCAGCCCCGTCGTGGCGGAACGACGGAGTCGTTTCCTGGAGTTTGGACATTTCAAATGCGCCAATGGCGTAAAAATCCAAGAGCCCAGGCCAACGGCCTGACCAGCAAACACATCATGAGCATGGTGTCGCACCCGGCCCAAAGGGCCGAAATTCCATAGCCCGGTCCGAAGGGCCGGGTTTGCCGCCAAGGAACATGCGGGCTGAAAGTCCGCGATTCCATTCGCAACGCACCACCCGCCCGCATCGCGTCCTTTCAGGCCGCAGACTCCTTCCCATCCGGATTCCCAGCCCGTTGGGCTGGGCTGTGGAACTGCCGCACCTTTGGTGTTGAAAGCTGTCCAAACTCAAGGGAACGACGGAGTCGTTTCGTCCCCCCCCGAAACCGCTCCGCGTTTCCGCAACACCCCATCCGCCCCGCTTCCGCTTTTCAATAGGTGCGAAACCGGCAATGGTGACTGGCCCCATCTCATGGATATCCAACCTGCTCCATCACGGTCCGAAATGCTCCGCCACCAGCTGCTGGCTTTTCTCGCCCCGCAGCTCACGGCCCGGCGCTGGGAGCGGATGCAGACGGTGGCGGCGGAACGCACTCGCCGGCTGACGGTTGTACTCGAGGACCTTTACCAGCCCCACAATGCCGCCGCCTGCCTGCGCTCCTGCGATTGCTTCGGCATCCCCGTTGTCCATGTCGTGGAGCGGGCAAGACGCTTCAAGCCCTCCCGGACGGTCGCCATGGGAGCCCACAAATGGCTCGAACTCCGGATGTACCGGGCGCCCAACAACCGGCCCCAGGCCACTTTCGACCCCGTCGGCGCCTGCGTTGCCAATCTGCGCGGCGAGGGCTACACCATCGTCGCCACCACGCCCGATCCCGCCGCCACCCGGCTGGAAGAGCTCCCGCTGGATGAACCGCTCGCGCTCTGCTTCGGAACGGAGCTGACCGGGCTGAGCAACCGGCTCCTCGGCGAGGCCGACCGCCGGGTGGTGCTGCCCGGATACGGGTTCACCCAGAGTTTCAACGTCTCCGTCACCGTCGCCATTGTCCTCTATGATTTAACCCGCCGGCTGCGCTCGGAGATGCGGGACTGGCGCCTCCCGGCGGCCGAACAGGAGCGACTCCTCCTGCGCTGGCTCAAGCTCAGCCTCAAGCGCCGCATCGATGGCCTGCTCGACCGCTTCTGCACCGAGGAAGGGATTCTCCGCGAAGCCGTCGACGACCTCGATCGTTGACTGCGCGCCCTCCGCGGGCCGCCCTCAGGGCAGCCAGGGGTAGTTGCGAAACCGTGGCTTGCGCTTTTCCAAAAACGCCTTTTTGCCCTCCGCCCCTTCCTCGCTCATGTAGTAGAGGAGGGTCGCGTTGCCGGCCAACTCCTGGATGCCGGCCATGCCGTCCATCTCGGCATTAAAAGCAGACTTGAGGCAGCGGATCGCGAGCGGGCTTTTCTCCAGCACTTCCCCGGCCCAGCGGACGCCCTCCGCTTCCAGCTCCTCCACCGGCACGACCGCATTGACCAGCCCCATTTCCAGGGCCTGCTGCGCTTTGTATTGGCGGCACAGGTACCAGATCTCGCGCGCTT
>REEB01000260.1 GCA_007695295.1 Puniceicoccaceae bacterium | reverse complement strand
GGCTCTCTGTCACGCCCTTTATTTCGCCCCGCCACCCGAAGACGCGCGGAAAAAACAAAGAACCCGACGAACACCTGGCCAATCCCGCGCTTTTTCTTTCGGCCCAGTTACGAATGGAAGTCGACCGCTGGATCGCATTGACCGGGCAGGACATCGATCCTGGAAGAATTGAAATCACCCCGTTTGTCGATGAAATCGGCAACTTCCGGGCTCCTAATCGCGAAGGCCAGCCCACCGGCCCACGTCCCATCCAATTCCGACGTTTTCGCCAAAAGCGAAATGACGACGGCGGCCGCCGCCAGAGCGGCTTTTTCCGCCTCACCTTCCCCAAACCCGTCCCCGGCCCCATCGCCCTCGGCCACTCCTCCCACTTCGGCCTCGGCCTCTTCATCCCCGTGGCATGACTTCCTGATCCCATGAATCCCAAGTTCACCATCACCAACGCCATCACGGCGGCGCTGACGCGGATCGAGCGTGCCCGTGGGTTTCTGGAGGCGGCGACGCTTTCGGAGGAATGGGTTCGGGCGATGGGTGAGCGGGCGCTCGTGCTTGAGGCGCATCACACGACGCACATCGAGGGCACACAACTGACGCTGGACCAGGCCGAGCGACTCATGAGGGGTGAGTCGGTGCCCGAAGCCGATCCGGACGATGCGCGGGAATTGCTGAACTATCGCCGGGCCTTCGGGTTTGTCTCGGAGTATCTCGACCCATCTGCCGGGACGGAGGGAGGAGCAGGCACCGGCTCGCCGATCACCGAAGGGCTGATCCGTGAAATTCACAAACGCCTGGTCGAGGGTGTGCGCGGCGGAAGCGCCTTGCCGGGCCAATATCGCAAGATGCAGAATTACGTGGTCAGCTCGGCCACAGGTGAGACGGTCTACACCCCGCCGCCCGCGCACGACGTCCCACCATTGATGGCGGAGATGGTGAGGTGGCTGAACGGGCCGGGGGAGGTGCATCCGGTGCTGGTCAGCGGCGTGGCGCAGTTCCAGCTCGTGCAAATTCATCCGTTCCTGGACGGCAATGGTCGAACGTCGCGGCTGTTGTCCACGCTGTGCCTGTATCGGGCCGGTTACGACTTCAAGCGGCTGTTTACCATCAGCGAGTATTACGACCGGGATCGGGCGGCGTTCTACGCGGCAATCCAGGGCGTGCGCGATGTGGGGATGGACCTGACGGGTTGGCTGGAATACTTTGTTGAGGGGCTGGCGACGCAGCTTGGCGAGGTCCGCCAACGCGGTGAGCAAGTCATCCGGCGGGACATCCTGGCCAAAGAGCATGGCCTGTCTGAACGCCAAACCAAGGCGCTGGGCCACGTGATGGAGCACGGCAACTTGACCATTCAGGATTACACGGCTCTCTGCCCCGGCACCAACCGCAGAACCCTTCAGCGTGACCTTAAAGTATTGATTGCCAATCACCTATTGTCCGAAAGCGGAACCAGCCGAACCGATCCCACCAAACGATACATCCTCGGAAAAGGAGCCCGGACATGAATTACTGTGACAAGCTGCGACACCGAGCTGTGACAAGCTATGACGGGCAACTGCGACACCGAACCCGGCAACTTCCGACTAACTCGCGACACAACTTGCGACAACATTGCGACACGGCCTTCGGCCGAGAACGAACTCTTTTTCCGCAGGGCTCCGCCCCCTGCTCAATAAGAGAATGTTTTCCATACGATGCCCACTGACTCTCTAATTCCCTCCCATGGCCCTCCCCATCATTCCCTGAAATCTTCGCCGGACTCAACGACGGCCACACACCCTTCCCTTGGCAGAGCGATCTTGCAGAACGCGCGGTTGCCGGAGACTGGCCCGATTCCATCACCGCGCCCGCGGGCAGCGGCAAGACCGCCTTCCTCTAAGCAGCGGTCTCTGCCCTTGCCGCCCAAGTCCTATTGCCGACGGCAACTTTTTGCGCCTTCCAGTCATCTTTTCGCGTTTCCTGCCGATAACCCGGCTTATGGTCGCGAAACATCCCCAGTCGTCGGCAACCCAACCCGCCGGTCCCGCCGAGCCGGATCTTCTCCCGGCCCGGATGATTAATGAGTTCGTCTATTGCCCGCGCCTTTTCTTCCTCGAACAGGTCGAGGGCATTTTCGTCCACAACGCCGACACCCTCGCCGGAGCCGCCGCCCATGACCGGGTCGACCGGGAAGCCGGCAGCCTCGACCCCGCCGCTCCCGAACCCGAACGCCTCCACACCCGCTCGGTTTCCCTCTTCTCCGAATCCCTCGGCGTCACCGCCAAACTCGACCTCGTCGAAGCCCGCAGCGATGACGACGGCCGCAGCGTCTACCGCCCGATCGAATACAAAAAAGGCCGGCCCCGTGATGCCGACGACGGCCGCACCCTCTGGGATGCCGACAAGGTCCAGCTCGCGCTGCAGATCCTGCTCCTGCGCGAAAACGGCTTCAATTGCACCGAGGGCGTCGTCTACTACCGCGAAACACGCCAGCAGGTGACCCTCGCCTACGACGAAGAGCTGGAAGCCTGGACCCGCGCCCAAGTCGAAGCCGCCCGCTCCACCGCCCGCCTCCCCCGGCGCCCGCCGCCGCTGGAGGATTCCCCGAAATGCCCGCGATGCTCCCTCGTCTCCGTCTGCCTGCCCGACGAAACCCGCTTGCTCGACTCCTTCAGCCGGCACCGCAAAGAAACCGCCTCCGAACAACTCGATCTCGGCCTCGAGGTCCCCGTCGACCCCGACCGTCTCGCCCTCGGCCCTTTCGCGGACTTCCCCGAGGTGCGCCTCCCCGCCCTCAAACCCGGCACGGACATCCGCCGCCTCATCGCCCCGGACATCGACAACCGCGCCTTCTACCTCCACCAGCCCGGCACCCACCTCGGCAAAAAGGAGGAAACGTTCGTGGTCAAAGAAAAGGGCAAAAAGATCGCCGACTTCCGGATCATGGATGTCCACCACGTGGCCGTCTTCGGCCCGGTGCAGGTCTCCACCGCCGTCGTCCAGGAATGCTGCGAGCGCGATATCCCCATCTCCTGGTTTTCCATGGGGGGATGGTTTTACGGCATGACCCGCGGCCACGGTCTGAAAAACGTCTTCACCCGCATCGAGCAGTTTCGCGCCGCCGCCGATCCCGCCGCCCGCCTCGAGCTGGCCCGGGCTTTCGTCCACGGCAAGATCCGCAACCAGCGCACCCTCCTCCTGCGCAACCACCTCGCCGCCGACAAGGCCACCCTCCGCGGCATGAAAAGCCTC
>REEB01000139.1 GCA_007695295.1 Puniceicoccaceae bacterium | reverse complement strand
GCCAAAAGCAGACCTTCGGACGTCAATCGCAGCCGTCCGGGCGCCGCCGCCTCGGATTCGAGCCAGCCACCCTCCCGCAAACGCTGCCAGAGGCCATCGTGGTCGGTTGCCCGCCAGAAGGGGAATCTGCGTTCCAGCTCGGCCAAATCCACGCCGTCGGTTCGGCGCAGTCCGAAGATCAGGCAATCCTGCAGGAGGCGCCCGGGAGCGAGGGGATCGCGGTCTTCGGTGGCCCGCTCGCCGCCGTCCAGTCCGGTCCGCCAAGCCTCCAGGTCGGCCACATTGCGCTCCCGCCGTCCCGCCCACTGGCCGGCGGCGGCCGGCCCCAGTCCCAGCCAGTCCCCCATCGCCCAGGTATTGAGGTTGTGGAGACAACGGAAACCGGGCCGGGCGTAGTTGGAAATTTCATACCGTTGATAGCCGAGATCCGCCAGCAATGCGGGGCTTTCACGGTAGAAGCGGATTTCCTCCTCCGGATCGGGACGGCGCCCTTGCTGCAGCAGGCGCAGGTAGAGCGCGGTGTCCTCCTCCAAGGTCAGGCAATAGGTGGAGAGGTGGTCCGGGCCGAGCCGGGCCGCTTCGGCCAGATCGCGCTTCCAGTCTTCCAGGCTCTGGCCCGGCAGGGCGAACATGAGGTCGAGGTTGACGGAGGCGAAGCCCGCCTCCCGCACCTGGTCCCAGGCACGGTAAATGGCGTCAGGCCGGAAGGGCCGGCCCAACGCTTCCAGCAACCGGGGCTGGAAGGTCTGCACGCCAATCGAAAGACGCGTCACCCCGAGATCTTTCATCACCCGCAGGCGCTCCCGGGTCACCACCGCAGGCGTGGTTTCCACCGTCCACTCCAGCCTCGGCGGGCCGAACCGCTCCCGCAACAGGGTGCCCAGGCGCTCGAAGTCACCCGCACTGAGGAGCCCGGGCGTGCCCCCGCCCCAGAACCAGGTCGCGAAGCCGGCGGACGCCTCGACCATGCCGGCCTCGCGCCGCATGCCTTCCAGATAACGGTCCATCCTCCTCCGGTCGGGGGCGATCTGATAGAAATTGCAGAAATCGCAGGCCCGCGCACAGAAGGGAACGTGCACGTAGAGCCCGGGTCCAAAGACGGTGTCGTCCGGTCCGGAGACGCCTGCCTTGGGGGCGGAGCCGGGGCTGCTGGTTTTTGTTTGCCAACGGATCGGCATCAACGGAATGGTAGGGAGAAAATGGAGATGAGAAAACGAATCATGCGCCGGAACCTCGGCCTCGGTGGTTTGCTGCTGGCGGGCTTGGTCCTGCTCGGCGGCTGCAACATGAGTCTGGTCAATCTGACCCCGGAGACTCATCCGGCCAACCCGTCCAACGTCTACACGCTGACCCTCGAAGTCAATCACCGCAGCGGTGCGGTGGATCGCGAATCGATTTCACCCCAGGTTGTCATCGACGGCCAGATGTTCCCCATGAGCCCGGCCGCGGTCGGTGAAAACCTCTTTGAGTTCGACTACCGCCTTCCCCCGGGCCGGGACCGCGCCGCCTACTATTATCTCGTCCGCTACGACATCGTTTCCGACGGACGCCGTCACCAGCGCGAGGAGCATTCCGCCATCCACAACCTCGCCGTGGTCAACCGCTACGCCCTCAGCCTCGAAGTCGACCGCGCCCCGGCCGGTTCCCGGGTTGCTCTCGTCGGCCGGGGCTTTTCCAGGAGTGACCAGGTTTTTGTCGGCGGCGAGCCGGCCGAGACGGTTTTTGAATCCCCCACCTCGCTGGCCTTTTTCCTCCCCGCCCTGCCCGCCGGGCGCACCTACCAAGTGACGCTCCGTGGCGCGGAATCCACCCTCAACGCCGGCAGCATCCGGATCGACGAAGGCCGTCTGCGGGTTGTCCCGGAAAGCCTTTCCCTGACCACCGGCGCTCGCCGCATGCTGGTCTTCACCCTTCCCTCGGAGGCGCCCCCGGGCGGCTTGCTCATCCCGGTCACCACCGATGTGCCCGACAGCGTGATCATGCCTGAAGTAATTGTGCCGGCGGGCTCGCGTTCGGTGAACATCCCCATCGAAGGCGGCTCACCTGGCAGCGGCAATCTCTACGTCGAGGCCGCCGGCTTCGAGGAAATCATCATCCCCGTCACCATCCGCCGGGGCGATTCCTGAGCCCCCGCGCCGGCCAGCCTCGAAACCGGCTCAGGCCTCCCCCGCGGCGGCCGGAGGGCCGGATCGGTCCAAGGCCGATTCCCGCTCCAGCAGGGTCGGGTGGGAGTAGTAAAAGCCGCTGTAGAACGGGTGCGGCACCAGGTTGCTGAGGTTCTTCTCGGACAGCTTGCGCAGGGCCGACTTCAGCGGCGACACCGCCCCCACCGCCTCGGCCGCAAAGGCATCGGCCTGGTATTCATGCCGCCGCGACAGGCGATTGAAAAGCGGCGAAAGCCAGAAGCCCACCAAGCCGCCGAGCAGAAGGAAGAGCAGCAGGGCAACGCCGATATCCGGCGAGCCGAATCCAAAGCCTTCGAAAAACCAAGGGCTCTGCAACAGTCGGTCGATCAACCAAAACGCGCCCAGCACCACCAACGCCGAAACCGCCAGGGTGCGCGGGATGTGGCCGAGTTTGTAGTGGCCGATCTCATGGGCCAAAACCGCTTCCAGCTCCTCGGCCGTGAGCTGCTCGACTAGGGTGTCGAAGAGTACGATCCGCCGAAAGCGGCCGAAACCGGTGAAAAAGGCGTTCGCATGCGTCGACCGCCGGCTGCCGTCCATGACGAGGATGGCCCGCGTCCTGAATCCGGTCCGCTCCGCCAGCGCCATCAACCGGTCCCTCAACTCCCCTTCCGGCAAGGGGGTGAACTTGTTGAACAGCGGCATGATGAACATCGGGTACAACACCACCATGAGGAGCTGGAAGACGAAGAAGATCGCGAATCCCCACAGCCACCACCAAGCCCCGAGCCAGCCCACCAGTTTCATCAACAGCACGACCAGGGGATAGCCGATGACAAATCCCACCAGCGCTCCTTTGACTTTGTCCCCCACCCAGAGCCCGGGAGTGGTCCGGTTGAAGCCAAAGCGCTCCTCAAGCCGAAACTGGCCATACCAGTCGAAGGGCAGCGAGGCCAGGGAGAGCAGCAACAGCACCCCGAAGAGAAAGAGGCCCGAGACCCAGACCGTCTCCCCCAGCCAGCCCGCGAAGGCACCGTGCAGCCAGGGCAGCAGGCCGCTCAGCAGAACCACCGCCAGCACCACCGTGTCGGCCAGCGTCTCCACCAGCCCGAGCCTCAGCTTCGCCTCCGTGTAATCGGTGGATCGGCGAAAGGTCTCCGGCTCCACCACCCCGCGCAGGCGTTCCGGAAGAACCCCGCCGTGCCGGCGCAGGTGGCGCCAGTTGGCCCAGTCGAGGGCAAGCTGCATGCCCAGTCGGGCCAGGAGAGCGATCAGGAAAAGAGTGACGACAGCCATGGCAGATGAAACCGGCGAGATTTCCCTCCACCGTCCACCAAGGCAACCCGATTAAGCCTCCCCTCCCGGAACGGAGCCTCACTCAATGGTGGTGGTGGCCTTCCTCGCCGAATGCCCAGCGGCGCCCCGACCAGATCCGCTCGCCCGCCCGGGTGATTTCGATGGTCATGTGAAAGTCCCCGTAAACATCGAAACTCATCTCGGTCGGCCCGAAAAAAGTCCCCTCTGGATTCCAGCCCAGGCGGAATCGCTCCTCCAGCCCCCGAATTGTGAAGAGCACTTCCACTTCCTGAGGCCGCGGGGGGATCGGATCCATCCAAAATCCGAAGTAGACCCAGTCATACCGGCCGATCTCCACCTCCGTCGACCGCCCTTCCAAGTCGATCGTGTAAATGCTCCCGTGGTTGATCCCGTGCGGGGTCGTCCGCTTCAGGTAGGAGCGGTAGGCGGGGATCAGTGAGGTGACCAAAACCAGTCCCACGAGCAGAAAAACCCCCAGGATCAGGAGAGTGTTGCTGCGGTTCAGCGGAGGGCGGTCTTTAATGACCTGCGGTTCGTCGGAGAATGGCATGGGCTTCCAGTCTGTCTTCGGCTGACGGTGTTGCAGCGCGGGGTTGAAATCAAGTCCCGACCTGCCATGGTGTCGCCCGTGCCCGCCTCTTCCGACCCACCTTCCGAGCCCACCTTCGAGCAGGCGCTTGCCCGGCTGGAAGCGCTCATCGCCGCCCTCGAGGAGGGTTCGGTGCCGCTTTCAGAACTGATTGAAAAATTTGAAGAAGGCACCAAGTTGCTTAAGGTCTGCGAGCTTCACCTCAACCAAGCCGAACAAAAGATTCTTCAACTCAAAGCAACCGATGCCGGCGCCAGCCTCGAAGATTTCGATCCCGATCGGGAATAGGTCCTGCTAGCGTCCCTGCCATTTCCATGGATTCCAATGCCGCCTCGCCCCGCCCGGGGAACCCAGCCACCGATCCCATCCTGCCCACCCTCGCCGGCCCCGACGACCTGAAAGCCCTCCCTGCCGCCGACCTTCCCCGGCTGGCCGCCGAGATCCGCGAAACCATCATCGAGGTCACTTCGAGAAACGGCGGCCACCTCGGCCCCAATCTAGGCGTTGTCGAGCTCACTCTCGCCCTCCACCGGGTCTTTTCCACCCCGAGGGACAAGTTCGTCTTCGACGTCGCCCACCAGGGCTACGTGCACAAGCTGCTCACCGGCCGCAACGACGCCCCTTTCCAACGCATCCGCAAGACCGGCGGCTACAGCGGCTTTCTCTATCGTCGAGAAAGCGAGCACGACTGCTTCGGCGCCGGCCACGCCGGCACCGCCCTCTCCGCCGCCCTCGGCATGGCCACCGCCCGCGACTTGCACGGTTCGGACGAGCATGTCGTCGCGGTCATCGGCGATGCCTCCCTCACCTGCGGCATTACGCTGGAGGCCCTCAACAACATCAAATCCCACACCCGGCGGCTCATTGTCGTGCTCAACGACAACAAGTGGTCCATCGCGCCAAATGTCGGCGCCATCCCCACCTACCTCAACGAGCTCATCACCAACCCGGTCTACAAGCGTATCCATGACGACCTGGAATCCTTTCTCCGCCGCGTGCCGGGCGGTGATTCCCTGCTGCGGATGGGCGCCAAGGCCAAGGCGGGAGCCAAGAACATGGTCGTGCCTTCGTCGCTGTTCGAGAAGTTCGGGCTCCGCTACCTCGGCCCGATCGACGGCCACGACCTTGATCTCGTCACCAAATACCTCGAGTTCGCCGCCCATGCGGACGAGCCGGTTCTCATCCATGTGCTCACTGAAAAGGGCCGTGGCTATGCCGGTGCCCTCGCCGCCCCGGAACGGTTTCACGGCACCAGCCCCTTCGACATCCCCAGCGGCAAAAGCAAACCCACTCCCGCCGGCACTCCTCCCACTTACCAAGATGTTTTCGGGCAATCCCTGGCCCGATTCGCCCGGACCGACAAGCGCATCGTCGGCATCACCGGGGCCATGCCCAGCGGCACCGGCCTCAGCCATCTCGCCGAGGCGCTGCCGGAACAGTTTTTCGACGTCGGCATCGCCGAGGAGCACGCGGTGCTTTTCGCCGCCGGTCTCGCCACCCAGGGCATGAAACCGGTCGTGGCCATTTATTCCACTTTTCTGCAGCGAGCCTACGACCCCATCGTCCACGATGTCTGCCTGCAGAATCTCCCCGTGCTGTTCTGCATGGATCGCGCCGGGCTTTCCCCCAACGACGGTCCCACCCACCACGGGCTTTTCGACATCGCCTACCTGCGCTGCATCCCGAACGTCACTCTCATGCAACCCAAGGACGAGGACGAACTGGTCGACATGCTGCAGACCGGCCTCGCCCACCCGGGGCCGTGCTTCATCCGCTACCCCCGCGGCGCGGGCGAGGGGGTGACCATCAAGGAGTCCGCCACCGCCCTCCCGGTCGGGCGTGCGGAGGTCCTGCGCGAAGGCGACGATGCCGTCATCTGGGCGCTGGGGCCGATGGTCGCCGTCGCCCTGCGCATCGCGGAACGCGCCGCCAAGGCCGAAGGGATTTCCCTCGGTGTGGTCAACGCCCGCTTTGTCAAACCGCTCGACCGTGAGCTTCTTCTCGAACAAGCCGGCCGTAGTCGCCTGGTGGTGACACTGGAGGATCACGTGGTCCAGGGCGGATTCGGCAGCGCCGTCCAACAGACCCTCCAGGAGGCGGGTCTGGTGCTGCCCGTGGAGTCGATCGGCTGGCCGGACGCTTTTGTCGAGCACGGCTCCTCTCCGGCGGACTTGCAGGCCGCGCACGGACTCTCCGAAGAGGATATTCTCACCCGCGTCCTCAGCCGGCTGCGGCCGGCCCGCGCCGAGCGTGCCCGACCCCGCGGAGAACTCGCCCGCATCTAAATCACCACCGGCCGGCTAGGTTTCCGACGACCGCCACGCTCCGCCAGCAGGTGGTCCACCCAGCGCCGGTGCGGCCCGGAAAAGGCCAGCCCGCCGAGGTTCTCCCGGGGGATCCAGAAGAGGTGGAGCCGCCCCATTTCCGCGTTCCGCGGCAGGCGCGCATCCCTCCGGGGGATGAGAATGGTTTCCCGGATACGGTGATGAGTGATCCCGCGCGTCCCCACAAACCTGATACGATCCGGCTCCGGCTCGGCCGTCTCCTCCGCCCACCCCAACTGCGGGCCGGTCGGCAGCTCGTGCAGGCCCGCCATCCGCCGGCCTTCGGGCGGAATCCGGTGCACGAGGAGTTCGCCCTTCCGCTCCACCCAGTAGCGCACGACCGCCACATCCACCTTCGGCCGGCGCTCCAGCTGGGGCAGTTCCTCCGGCCGGCCCTGCTTAAGCGCCCGGCAGTCCGCACGCCAGGGGCAGAGGAGGCACTGCGGCCTGCGCTTCAGGCAAACCGTCGCACCCAGTTCCATCATGGCCTGGTTGTGGTCGCCGGCACGTTCAGGATCGAGCAGAGCGCCGGCCAGCTCCTGGAAGTGAGCCACGGCGGCCGCGCCCGAGCTAAACCGGGTTTCGTCCCCGGTCAGCCGCGCCAACACCCGGACCACATTTCCGTCCACCACCGCCACGGGTTGGCCAAAAGCGATGCTGGCGATGGCCGCCGCCGTGTAGGGGCCGACCCCGGGCAGCTCCCGCCACTCCGCCGCCGTCTGCGGGAGCCGGGCGCGCTCCGCCACCTCCTCGGCCAGCCGGTGCAGATTGCGGGCCCGGCTGTAATAGCCCAGCCCCTCCCAGAGCTTCAGCACCCGATCCTCCGGGGCGGCCGCGAGAGCGGCAAAGCCGGGCAACTCCCGCATCCAGCGGTCGAAATAGGGCACCACGGTTGCCACTTGGGTCTGTTGAAGCATGAACTCGGAAACGACCGTCCCATAGACGGAAGGCCGCTCCCGCCAAGGCAGGCGGCGGCGGTTGGCACGGAACCATTCTACCAGGGCCCGGGCGAGGAGTTCCATCCGCTCGGGCGGCGGGAATGGGGGTATCCGTTTGCTCATCCGAAGAACCGACCGGGCTGGCCGGCGGGTGTCAATCCACCCGTCACCGCGCCCGGCTGGAGCGCGTCACCAAGGAGAGGCTTGTCCAAACCCGTCCAGACCCCATCCTTTTCCCGGCATGAACACACCCGGTTCTTCGTTGGCTGAAACGGCCCCACTCCAAGTCGAGGACTGGGGGCGCACCGGTTACCGGGAGGCCCGGGAACGCCAGGAGGCGCTGGTCGCGCGACGTATTGCCGGAGACATCCCCGACACCTTGATCTTCACCGAGCACGATCCGGTCTTCACCCTCGGAGTTCGGAAGGGCGCCGCCGACCACTTGCTCTGGTCGGAAGAGGACTGCCGGCTCCGCGGGATTGCCGTCGAGCGCACCAACCGCGGGGGCGACATCACCTACCACGGCCCCGGCCAGCTGGTGGGCTATCCGATCATCAGCCTGGCGGGGCGGCGCGACCTCCACGCCTACCTGCGCTTGCTCGAACAGGTTTTGATCAACACCGCCGGCTGCCTCGGCCTCGCCGCCGCGCGCGACCCCGGCAAAACCGGCATCTGGCTGGGTCCGCGCAAGCTCGCCGCCATCGGCGTGGCCTCGCGTCGCTGGGTCACTTTCCACGGCTTCGCCCTCAATGTATCCACCAACCTGACACACTTTCAAGGCATCGTGCCCTGTGGCCTGGCCGAGGCTTCGGTCACTTCCCTGGAAGCGGAGCTGGGAGAACCGGTGCCAATGGACGAGGTGAAGGCGGTCGTGGTGAGGGAGTTTCGGCCCCTGCGGGAGGCGTTCCTCTCCGGACGGCGGATCTGAACCGGCCCAACTGCGATGACGCCCTGGCTGATCGATCTCTTCGCCGACCGGCAGCTGACCCGGCTGTTCTGGATGGTGACGCTCCTGCCGGTGCCGGTCTGGCTGCTGGCGGTGTTTTTTCCACGCCATCCGCTCCTGCGCCCTTTTCTCTCCCCATGGCTTTTCCCGGCCATTTTCGGAGGTGTCTGCCTCTACCTGCTCTGGATGCTGCTCATCTCCAATCCGCCGCCGGCGCCGCCGGATCTGCGGGTGCGGTCCATCCGGCGGTTTTTCGTCCATCCGCTGGTCTTTGTGGTTCTCTGGGCGGCTCTGCAGAACCTCAATCTCTTTGCCGGTCTCGCCATCACACGTGAGGCGGGCCGCCTCCGGATCCATGCTCCGATCGAGGTCCTGCTCTGCTGGATTTTCGCCCCCGTCGGGATTCTCGCCTTCAGTGCCCGGATCGCATTGACCCAGTTCCGTGGCTCGCTCCTCCGGCGCCATCGCCGGTAAGGCTCACTTCTCGGAAAGACCGAGCCGGAAGAGGCTGTTGGCGTTTTTCCACAGGATCTGCTCCAGATGCTCCGGCGGCAGGCCCAGCTCACGGACGAATTTGAGGTAGCTGCGCATCCGGCAGATTGGCCAGTCGGTGCCATACAGGAGATAAGCGGGTTCACCGGCGTAGAGGATCATGTCACGGATCTGGCTTAGCATGAAGGCCTCGAAGCGGTCGGTGAAATCACCCAACACCAGGCCGGAAATGTCCGCATGCACGTTGGCGTTTTTGTAAACCACTTCCATGCAGTCCCGGATCCAGGGGTTGCCGACATGGCAGATGACGAGCTTGAGCGTGGGGTTGTCCACCGCCACGTCGTCGACATTGAGGGGGTGGGCGTAACGAACCTTTGCCTTGGGCGTGTAGGTGTCGCCGGTGTGGATCATGACCGGCACGTCGAACTCCATGGCCAGATCATAGAGCACCTGGCAACGCGGGTCGTAGGGATAAAAGGGCTCGTAGCCGGGATAGAGTTTGAGACCCTTGACAAGCCCGTCCGTGAGATAGTCGGCCAGCTCCCGCAGGTCACGTTCCCGGTAGTTCTTGTAGCTCACCCCCGCGACCACGTGGATGGAGTCGATGTCCTTGGTCAGCTCGACCACCTCCCGGGTGGAGGGGCGGTGGGGATTGACGGTGTAGGAAGTCAGGACCAAGGCATGGTCCACTTTGTTGTGGGACATGGATGCCTGCAATTGCTCCAACCGCGCCTCCAGCGACACCGTGATATCTTCATCGTAATTGTTCAGGTGCGTGTGGACATCAATGATCATAATGAAAAACAGGATACAGAGCGGGTTGGAACGGACAACCGCAAAATGCCCGGGGCTCCGCCTGCACGAGAAAATCCTTCCTCCCGGACCCGGCCCACGCTAGGATGCCGCCAGAAAGGAATTCATTGTCATGAACATCACCCAACCCGTCCAAGACATCATCAACCGCCAGATCAACATGGAGTTCAACTCCGCCTACAGCTACTTGGCCATGGCAGCCTATTTCGAAAGCCGCGCCCTCCAGGGTTTCGCCAAGTGGATGCGTCTGCAAAGCGAGGAGGAAAACGTTCACGCGATGAAGTTTTTTGACTATCTGCATGACCGCGGCGGGCAGGTCACCCTGCTGGAGATGCCTAAGCCCCGGATCGATTTCAGCTCCCCGCTGGAGGTCTTCCAAGTCAGCCTCGACCAAGAGGAAAAGGTTACCGCCAGCATCTACGATATCTACGAACTCGCTCACAACGAACGGGATTACGCCACCGTCTCGTTCCTCAAGTGGTTCAACGACGAACAGGTCGAGGAAGAGCGCAGCGCCGCGGACATGGTCCAGCGCCTCGAGCTTGCCGGAGACAATCCCGAAGCACTCCTCCTGCTCGACCAGATGGCCGGCCAACGATCCGCAGCGGAGTAACCCCGATCCGCCGGCCGCACCTGTGAAGCGACGACTTCCGTGTCGTCCGCCTTTGCCGCCGCTACTGCGCCAGCCGCACCGGCTCCGCCGTGGCCGTCTCCGCGGGCTCGATCTCGAGTAGGCGCGCGATGGTCGGGTGAAGCTGCGAACCATGGATCCGGCCGAGGTTTCCGCTTCCCAGTGGTTCGGGATGGCGCTGCGCCATCAGAACGGTCATCATCGTTGGCTCGGTGCGCACATCATAGCCGTGGGCGCCGAAAAACCGGCCGGTTTGCTCCGAAGGCTGGATCGGGCCTGGTCCTTGATGGCGGAAAAAAGCATAGGGCACCGGCACCAGCGCCACCAAGTCTCCGGTGCGGTAGGGGTGGGCATAATCCCAGGCCGTCGGCAACTCGTCGCGGGCGTGGACGGTGATGGGCTCGATCGCCTCCAACTTTTCCCGCAGCTCCTGCATCAACCCCATCGCTTCTTCCCGGTCCGCTATCTGGTCGAAGAAGTAGTGCGTCAGCGCGGATGATGCCGTCACCGTGATTCGGGGGTCGATGGCGATGGTCCGGGAAGGATCCACATGATAGCGGACCGGAGCCATGCCGTGGTCGCTCACGATGACAAAGTAGAACACATCCTCCGGACCGGCGGTCCGCCGCCAGAGAGCGAGGGCACGCTCGTACACTTCGGCCATGAAGCCGTCCAGTTCGGCCAGGGCCGCCGTCGTTTCCGGCGCATCCGGGCCGTAGCGGTGGCCTTCGGTGTCCGGCGACTCCGTGTAGGCGAGGATGAAGCGCAGGGGTTCCCCATGCTCATCCTCCTCCCAGGTCCGCAGGATGCGCTCCACCCGCTCGCGGTCGCTGATGCCCCTCGTGTAGTGAGGACCGAAATACGCGGTCGCGTGCGGCCCGGTCTGATTGTGGGCGTTGACCCAGTCTTTGACGAGCGTGCGCACCCCCTGCCGGGTGGCGGTGGTCCAGATCGGCTCGGCTTCGAGCAGCGCCTGGTCCCCGGCGTAACGGTAACGCTCGCGGGTGCGGGTATCGTAGAAGGTGTTCAGGGTGATGCCATGCTGCGCGGCCTTCACTCCGGTGGCGAAGTTCACATGACTGGAAAACGTCACCGTGGGAAAGGCCGGCGCCAGCTCCAAGGAGTATGCGCCCGTCTCCATTAAATGGTCGAAAAACGGCGTTTCCGCCCGCTCGAGGTAATCGGGACGGATGCCGTCCAGGCTGATGAGAAAGACCGTCGGCTTTCCTTCCCCGCGGGCCAGGCAGAGGAGCGCGGCGAGGACCCCCCAGAGCAACAACCAACGAAAACCGGCAATACCTGTGGGCCTGATGTGACGTCGCATAGGGGGATAGGTTGGTCACTTCCTCGCTTCCTTCAACCCACAGGGGCGGCTCCCACCGGTTTTTTTCAACCCCGCTTGTCCGACTGGCCAAAGCGGATTTGCTACCCTCACCATGCCCGCCGTTTCCACCCGCTCCGACCTCCCGGCCGTGGCTGCGAGTCCTTCGCCCGACCCGCTCCTCGAGGTCCGCGCCCTTCACCACACCTACAACAGCGAACCGGTCCTGCGCGGCATCGATCTCACCCTCGGAGCCGGTGAACGGCTCGCCCTCACGGGGCCTTCCGGCAGCGGCAAAACCACTCTGCTCAATTGCATCGGAGGCATCGATCGACCCCGCGCGGGGGAGGTCTTCATCCACGGCCAGCATCTCGGCGGGTTGAATCCCGAAGCTCTGGCCCGCTTTCGCCGACGCCACCTCGGCACGGTCTTTCAGCTCTTTCATCTCCTCCCGACCCTCACGGTGCGGGAGAACATCGAGCTGCCTCTCATCCTCACGAGAGTTTCGGGATCTCTCCGGGAGGCCCGGGTCGATGAACTGCTCGACCGTGTCGGTCTCCGGCACCGTGCCAACGCCCTGCCCGGCGAAATCAGCGGCGGCGAGCGGCAGCGGGCGGCCGTCGCCCGGGCCGTCGCCCATCGTCCGTCGCTGCTTCTCGCCGACGAACCCACCGGCAGTCTCGATCAGACCAATGGCGCTGAAATCCTCCGCCTCCTCGCCGAAGTCAGCCGGGAAAACCGGGCCGCCCTGGTCCTTGTCACCCACAGCGACGAGGCCGCCGCCATTTGCACCCGGCGCCTCCGCCTCCTCGACGGCCGCCTCACCGATGCCGCTTGAATCCCCTGCTCCCCGGGGCGGGGCAACTACCGGCGGCGGCTTGGGCGGATGGTATTGGTTTCGCCACTTCACCCTGCGCCACGCCCGGCGGTTTCCCAGCCAATCCCTGCTGGTCCTGCTGACGATCGCGCTCGGCGTCGCCACCGTCGTCTCCATCCGCCTGGCCAACCGGGCCGCCCTCCAGAGTTTCACCGTCTTTGCCGAAGCCGTCACCGGCGGCAGTGACCTCTCCCTCCGCCCCGCCAGCGGAGCCTTCTCCGTGGCCGAGCTGCGGGAGATGAGAGACGCCCTCGGTGAACTGCCGGTGGTGCTTTTCCCCCTCATCGAAACCTCCGCCACCATCATTTCGGACCGGGACGATCCGACCGCGACGGGTCCTTCGCTGCGGCTTCTCGGGATCGATGTTGTCGCAGCCGGATCTCTTCTCGCGGAGCGCGGAGCTCGGGAAACCTTTTTCACCAACTTGGAGCGGGACCCGGGCGGCGACTTCTGGGCAGCTTTCCGTTCCAGTCCGGGCGTCTTTCTCTCGCCGGAAGCCGGCCACCTCGTCCAAGGCGATGGCACCCTCTCCCTGCTCATCGGCGACCGTCCCCACGAGGTCCGCATTCTCGGCCGCATCCCGGAGACGCCGGGGGCCGGACTCGCCGATCGCCGCCTCGCCGTCATGGACCTGCCCGACCTCCAGCACCTCCTGGGCAGAGGTGACACCGTGGACGGAGTCGAGCTGATCATCGATGCCAGCGATGCCGCCGCCCGCATCGCCGCCGCTGCCGCCGACCGGCTGAGAGCCGCAGGAGAGAGACGCTGGGTGCTCGAAGAGGCGGCCTTCCGGCAAGACACCGGCCGGATGCTCACCCGCTCCTACCGACTCAATCTCGGGGTTCTCGCCCTCGTCGCCTTGCTGGTCGGCTTGTCCCTCGTCTTGCAGGGGCTGGGCAGTGCGGTGGAGCGGCGCCGGGAGGAGAGCGCCATTCTCCGTTCCCTCGGTGTGTCCGACAAACGGATACAATGCCTCTGGCTCTCCGAAGGTGCGCTCTTCGGACTCGCCGGCGGAGCGCTGGGCTGCCTCCTTGGCTGGGCCGGGGCGCAGTTCACGGTCCGGCTGGTCGCCGATTCCATCAACACGCTCTATTTCCAAACCACGGTCCGCTCCGCGGATCCGGCTGGCTTCGAGGCCGTGCTCGCCCTTCTCCTTGGCCTCGGCGCCGGGTTGGTCGCGGGTTGGATACCCGCCCGCGAGGCCGCCCGCACGCCTCCCGCCCAGCATCTCGGGCGCGCGTCTTCCGGAGCCGGGCTCCCGCGGCCCACGCGGCTGGCCGCGGCCACGGCCGCCCTCGCCGTCGGTGTGCTCGGCTTCATCCTGCCGCCCCTTCAGGATGCCGCCGGCAACCGCTTCCCGCTCGCCGGGTACGCGGCCGCTTTCGCCTGGATCCTCGCCGGAAGCCTGCTGACGCCGTTTCTGCTCCCGCTGCTGGGCCGGATCGCCGGCGGCTTCCGCGCCGGGGCGGTCCGCCGTGTCATGGCGGGTCAACTACGACAGGCGGGGGCCCGCCACCGTCAGGCGGTCGCTGGCGTGGTCATGGCCGTGGGCATGACCGCCTCAATGCTGTTTCTCATCGGCTCCTTCGAGAGTACGGTGCGGGGCTGGATCGGCCAAGTGCTGCAAGGCGATGTTTTCGCCTCCCCGGCCGCCGCCCGCGGGGCCGGCTCCGGGGCGCAGATCGCACCGGAGACGCTCGAAGCCATTGCGGCACGCCCCGGGGTGCATGCGATTGCGCCCCACCGGGTGCGCTCCGTGCTCATCAATGGGCGCGAAGTCACCCTCGGCGGACGTGATCTGTCATTGGTTATCCACTACGGGAGCGTGGTCTGGTTGCGACCGCCCCCGGCGGCGTTTTTCACCTCCGATGAGGAGGCTCCGGCTCTCGCCGCCGCCAGTGAAAGCCTCGCCCTCCGCCTCCGCCTCCAACCGGGGGACCGGCTCCGCCTGCCCTTGCCCGGCGGAGACTCCGTCGAGACCACCATCGCCGGCATCTACGCCGATTATGGCGATGAGGCTGGCTCCCTCCTCATCGACCAGAACCGCCTGCAGGCATGGTTCGGGCCCACCGGCGCCCGCACCCTCGCCATCCATTTGGAAGAGGACGTCGGGGTGGATGCATTCATTGCCGGCCTCGCCGCCGACCACCCGGGCCTCCGCCTCTTCTCCAACCGCGATCTTCGCGAGGAAGCGCTGCAGATTTTTCGTCGCACCTTCGCCGTCACTTATGCACTGCTCGCCATCGGGCTGGTCGTGGCCATCGCCGGACTCGGCCTTGGCCTCGCCACCCTGCTGCTGGAACGCCGCCACGAACTCGGCGTCCTCCGCGTGCTCGGCTTTTCTCCCCGCGAGATCGCCCATGGCGCCGCCGGCGAAGGACTCGCCCTCGCGGCCGCGGGTGTCTGCGGGGGCCTCCTCCTCGGCGGCGTGCTCGGCCTGCTCCTGATCCACGTCATCAACCGCCAATCCTTCGGCTGGACGCTTCAACTTCAACTGCCTTGGACGGAGTGGCTCCTGCTCGCCGGCCTCATCCTCGCCTGCGGCGCTCTTGTCTGCTCGGCCGTCGGTCGCTGGGGGGCGCGCCTTCACCCCGACCGCGAAGCGGGGTGATGGCCTGGTTTGCTCAAGAGGCGGCCGGTCGCCGCCGCGGCGGCGCCACCCGCTCCACCCGCAGGGTGTAGCCGCGCCCGTTCTCAAACGCATCCACCACCCCGGTCGCCTCCAGCACCGGGTGGCGCACCGTCAGCACCCCGAAGCGCCGGTAAACCGTCGCAAAGAGTTCCATCTCCAGCATCCCGGAGTGGTCGCAGAGGGTGATGAATTTCATCGGCTCGCCGTCCGCTTGGTGGTGTATCCGCGTCTCCACGACCAGGCCACAGACCGTTACCCGCCGCCCGGCCAAGCCGCCCAGCTCCGCCACCCGCGGGTAGCCTGTCCAGTCCACTTCCGGATAAAGCGCCAACGGATGCGCCGAAATGGTGAAGCCAAACAGCTCCATCTCATCCCGCAGCCGCTCCGCCAGGGAGGGCTCCTCCAGTTCGCCCGGCGGCGGCGCCACCACCTCGCCTCCGCCGGTGAAGAGCAGCCCCTGCCGAGACCCCCGCGGCCAGTGGGCGAGTCGGTGCAGCTCCCAGCAGAGCGCCGTGCGGGGCTGCCCAAAGCCGTCCAGCGCCCCCGCCCGCACCAGCAGCCGCATCTCCTCCGCGCCGGGGGCGCAGCGAAAATAAAAATCCCGCGGCGAGGCGAAGCTCCCTTTCGCCCGCTCCGCCCGCCACCGCGCCAGCAGCCCTTCCGAAAGCCCTCCGATCCGCTCCAGCGGCACCCGCAGGACCACTCCTCCCCCACCGGCGGCCTCCTCCGGATAAAATCCGTCCCGCGGGCGATTCACGCAGGGATGGACCAGCCCGATCCCCAGCCGCCGGGCCTCCAGGGTGTAGACCAGCCGGGAGTAGAAACCTTTCCCGTGGGTCAGCACCCCGGCGAGAAATTCCGGAGTGTAGTAATGCTTCAGATACGCTGCCTCGAAGGCCTCGATGCCGTAGGCGGTGCTGTGGGCCCGGCAGAAGGCGTAGCCGCGGAAGCCCTCCAGCAGCGCCCAGACCCGGTCGGTCTCCTCCCGCGTCCGCCCCCGGCCGGCGGCGGCGGTGTAAAAGGTTTTCTTGAAATCCGCCACGATGTCGTCGCGCAGTTTCACCAGCGCGCGGCGGAGCACATCGGAGCGGCCGGGCTCGATCCCGGCGAAGGCCTCGCAGATCTGGAGGACATGCTCCTCGTAGGCCATCACCCCGTGGGTCGTACGCAGGACCGGCTCGAGGCTGGGGTGCGGATACTCCGGGGCCTCCAGGCCCTGGCAGCGGCGGGAGAAGGTCACCTTGCGCATGGTGTTGGCCGCCCCGGGCCGGATCACCGAGACGATCGCGATCAGGGTGTCGATCGTATCCGCCTGGCACATACGGACGAGCGAGGTCATGGCCGGGCTTTCAATGTGGTGCACGCCACGCGCTCCGCCGGAGGCGATCAGCCGCCAGACCTCCGGATCGTTCCACGGCTTCAGGGCCTTGAGGTCGGGCGTGATCCCGTGGCGCTCCCGCACCATCTCGACGGTGTCGCGCATCACCGCCAGTCCGCCTTGGGCGAGGATGTCGAGCTTGACGAGGCCGGCGTCCTCGACCGCATCCATGTCAAAGTGGGTCGCCGGATAGCCCTTGGCACAGGTGAAGACGGGGGTGATCTGGCGGATCGGCACCCGCGAGAGCACCACCCCGCAAGGGTGCATTTTGCGGTGGCGGGGAAAGCCGTCGAGGAGGTCCGCGAGCGCGAGCGCGGTGGCGTAGGGCTCATCCTCGACCGGCAGGTCCCGGCAGTCGGGGCTTTCGCTGATGGCGCGCCGCAGGCCGGCCGCCCCGGTGGCGTAGGGGAGCCGCTCGGTGAAACGCCGGATCTCGAACTCCGCCACGCCCAGAACCTTGGCAATCTCCGCCACCGCCGAGCGCCCGCGAAAGGTGCTGAATCCGCCCACCACCGCCGCATGCTCGCGGCCGTATTTTTCGAAGATGAGGTCCACCACCTCGTCCTTGCGGTCGTGGGCGAAGTCGAGGTCGATGTCGGGCAGTTTGTGGCGCGCCATCCGGTCGCGGTTGAGAAACCGGCGAAAGTACAACTCGAAGCGGAGCGGGCAGAAATCGCTGAACTCCAGACAGCGGCAGACCAGCGAATCGCCCGCGCTGCCCCGCGTGATCCACTCGATCCCCCGCCTCCGGCACTCCTGCAGGATGTCCCAGACGACGAGAAAATACTCCTCGTAGCCAACCTCCGCGATGGTCCGCAGCTCCGCTTCGACCTGGCCGCGGACGGCCTCCCCCGCATCCGGGTAGTGCCGCGCCAAGCCCTCCAGCACGAGCCGGCGGAGAAATTCCCGCGGGGTCGACCCGTCCGGCGGCTGCCAGGCCGGGAACTGCAGGCCCTCGAACTCCGGCACCCAGGTGCAGCGCTCCGCGACGGCGAGCGTGGCGCGGATGCGGTCCGGCGCCCCACCCCACCGCCGCTCCACCTCCGCCGGCGAGAGAAAGGCAAACCCGCCTCCCAGCCGCTTCTCCGGATGCGGCTGGGCCAGCAGCGTGAGGGTGCGGATGCTCTGGACGATGTCGTAGCCGCGCCGGTCTTTGGGATCGAGGTAACGCACTTCCGGCAGAACCGGCCCGGCCGGATCATCCGGCGGAAGCAGGAGCAGGCCCTCCCGGTGATCGGCCAGGTCCGCCGGCGTGATCCGCTCCAGCGAAAGGAGCCGGCAGAGGTTGCCGTAGCCCCGGCGGCTCTCCACGTAGGCGAGCCGGCGGCCGCCCGCGGCGGGATTGTCCGCCGGGGCCGCCACCCGCAGCTCCGCGCCCACGATCGGCCGCACCCCGGCCGCCCGCGCCGCGGCCAGAAAAGCCGGCAGGCCGTGCAGGTTGGGATCGGTCAGCGCCACCGCCGGCAAACCGTAGGCCGCCGCCCGCTCCACCGCCGCCGCCGGGGAAAGGAGCGAATCGAGAAAGTTGTAGTGGCTGCGCACATTCAGCGCCGCATACGGCTGCAGCCGCCGCACCGGGCACGGCCGCCCCCCCGGAGCCGTTCCGTAGGCTGCCGGAGCCTCCGCGACCGCGACCGACGACGACGGCAGGCCCGGCTCCACCGCCGGCCCGCCGCGGGGCGGCGGCAGCACCTCCCGCCGCGGCCGCCCGCCCCGGGACCGCAGCCAGAGATCGTGCCCGCGCAGGATGCGGTCGTGGCCCTCGCGCCGGAGCGCATCGATGACCGCCGCCAGCCGCCGCCGCGCCGGCCGGTTGGCCGCCCCCGCATCGTTCAGCTCCAGCTCGGCCCCCGGAGTGGCGTAAAACCGCGAGAGCGAAATCCCCGCCAACCGCAGGCTCACCCGCCGCGACCACGCCTCCCGCAGCAGCCGGGGAAAGATCGCGTAAAGGTCGTCCTCCAGGTCGGTCGGCTCGGAAAAACTGTGGCTGCGGCTCTCTTCCGCCCGGTCGTTGTAGCGAATTTTCAATGACACGGTGCGGAAACTTTTCCCCTCCGCCCGCAGCTCCGCGGCGAGCCCGTCCGCCATCCGCCGCAGCCGGGCGAGAATGAAGGCCTCATCGGTCACGTCCTCCTCGAAAGTCTCCTGTTTGCCCAAAGACTTCGCCTCCGGCGGCTCCGGGATGACCGGGCGCTCATCCTCGCCCCGGGCAAAACGGCAGAGCTCCGGCGCCAGCCCCCCCGCGAAAAGCGCCAATTGCTCCGGCGAAACGCCCGCGATCCGCTCGATCGTCCGCAGCCCGGCCGCATCCAGCACCCCGCCCAACTTCGGCCCCACCCCGGGCAGCCAGCGGTTCGGCAACGGGGCCAGGAAAGCCCGCTCCCCGCCCGCCGGCACTTCCAGAAAACAGGCCGGCTTCTTCAGCTTCGAGGCCACCTGCGCCACCAGTTTGTTGCCCGCGATGCCTTCCGAAACGGGGATTTTCAGACTCTGGCCGATGGCCCGCCGCAGCGCCTCGGCCACTTCCCGGGCCGGCCGGCGGGCATCCATCCGCAGGTCGAAGTAGCCTTCGTCGATCGAGCAGACCTCCACCATCGGGGTGAAGTCGTAAGCGTAGGAAAACATGAAGCGGGAGAAGCGCTCGTACTTCTCGAAGTCCCCCGGCAGGACCACCAACTGCGGGCAGAGCCGCCGCGCCCGGGCCGTCGGCATCGGCGTGAACACCCCCAGCTTGCGCGCCTCGTAGCTGGCGCTCGCGATCACCCCGCGCCGCCCGCCGCCCACCGCCACCGGCCGGCCCCGCAGCTTCGGGTCCGCCGCCTGCTCCACCGAGGCGAAAAAAGCGTCCGCATCCAGGTGGATGATCATTGCGGCGGTCTCCGTGAAAAAGATCCCCGGACCCTCCGCCCGCCCCCGGCGCCCGACCGAGCCGCCGCGCTCATCGCCGTGCCACCGTCCGCACCAAGGCCACCATCACGCCCTGCACGACCAACTCCCGCGCCGGGATAAGATCCGGATAGCGGGGGTTTTCCGCCTTCAGGTAGGGCCGGCCCTGCCGCAGCAAAAAACGCTTCAGGGTTGTCTCCCCATCGATCAACGCGGCCACAATGTCCCCGGACCGCGGCTCGCGAAACTCCAGCACGACCACGTCGCCCTCCGCGACGTGGGCTCCGGTCATCGAGTCCCCCCGCACCCGGAGAGCAAAGGTCCGGGCATTGCGCGGGATGCCCACCGAGGCCAGATCGACCGTTACGCATCCCTCGCGCTGCTCCTCCTCGCCGTAGGCCGGCAACCCGGCCGGAATCTGGCCGAGGATCGGAACCTCGCGCAGACCTTCCGCCGGGACGGCCGGACGCAGATCTCCCGGCAACCGCCAGAGCGCCCCTTTGCGCTCGAGGGCGCGGAGGTGGTGCATGACCGCCGTCTGGCTGGCAAATCCGAAGGCCCGCTGGATCTCCCGCGTCGAAGGCGCCGCCCCCGTCTCCCGCCGCCGCCGCCGGACATACGCCAGCACCTCCGCCTGCCGCCCCGTCAATTCCTTCTTTTCAGTGTTCATGAACACTATTGATGTCTGCCCCCGGCCCCAAGTCAATCCACCCCTGCAGCGAACCCCGCCGACAATTCCCGCTCATCACGGGTGCTCCCGGCCCGGCTGCCGGAGGGCCGGCGACTGGCGCGCAGGGGCCCGGGAATGCGTGTCCCGGCCCGAAGCGAAACCCACCCCGCCTGTCCTGGTGCGCGCGCGGTGCGACGGTGCGATTTCCGGCAATCTTCAGGGTTGACGGGAAGGATGGAGTGGCTTTCAATCTCCGTTTTTTCCAATGAGTTCCGAAGAGTCCCCGCCCAAAACGACCCAGAGTCTCACTCCGCTGCAGTTCACGCACCTGCAGCCCCACATCCTCACGCGCTACGTCACCGATACCGGAAAAATTCTGCCGCGGCGGATGACCGGGTTGACCGCCAAGCAACAGCGCTACATCACGCGCATGATCAAGCGGGCCCGCAATCTGCGGCTGATGATGTAGCCGATTCCCATCGGCTGGTTTTTTTCACGGACCGCTCCGGCGGTCTTTTTTTATGGCCGAAATCCTCGCTCCCACCGAAGCCAACTACACGCTCCTGGCCCGGCATCTCGCCGGCGGCGGTCTGGTCGGAGTGCCCACGGAGACCGTTTACGGCCTGGCCGGCAACGCCCTCGATCCCGCAGCCTGCAAAGCGATTTTCCAGGCCAAGCAGCGTCCTTGGCAGGATCCGCTCATTGTTCATCTCCGCGATCCGGCCGACATTGCCGCTTATGCCCGGCCGCCACCCTGGCTCGACGTGCTGGCCGGACGATTCTGGCCGGGGCCGCTGACGGTTGTGCTGCCGAAACGGGAGGTGATTTCCGATCTCGTCACCGCGGGCCTGCCCTCGGTTGCGATCCGGATTCCGGCGCACCCGGTGTTCAGAAAACTGCTCGCGGCCTGCGACCTGCCCTTGGCCGCCCCCAGCGCCAACCCTTTTGGCTACATCAGCCCGACCACCGCCGGTCATGTCGAAGAAAGCCTCGGTGAAGTCGTCCCGTATGTCCTCGACGGCGGTCCCTGCCGCCACGGAATCGAGTCCACCATCCTCGACCTGCGGGATCCCGAAAAGCCGGCCATCCTCCGGCTGGGCGTGATTGGCGCCGAAGCCATCGAGGCAGCCGCGGGGCGTCCGATCTTGCGACCCAAGTCCGCCGCAGGCACCGCCGCCGCCCGCGAGCCGGCGGTTGCGCCCGGCACCTTGGCCCGCCACTACAGCCCCCGAAGTCCATTGCGCATCCATCCATATCCGCTGACCGGGGCGGCGCTCGACGCGCTGCCCCCCGGCTGGGTGGCATTGTTTTTTACCCGGCCGCAGCCCACGGCCGGCTCCGGCCCGCCCGCCCACTGTCATTGGTTGTCCGAAGCCGGCGACCACTCGGAAGCCGCCGCCAATCTCTACGCGGTCCTCCGGAAGATCGATGCCACCGCCCCGGCCGGGATTCTGGCCGAGCTTCCGCCTCCCGGATCCCTCGGTTCCGCCATCACCGATCGTCTCCTCCGAGCTGCCGCGAAATAAAAAGGCGGCTCCGTGGAGCCGCCGGAAAGTTGTCCTGGAAAACGACCGAATGCGCTCAGCGCATCTCCTTTTCGTCCTCGCTGGTGACCACGTAATAGTCCTTGTAGGACTTGTCGTAATACTGCGCGTAGTAGTAGCCGGCGAGGGAGAGATTGAGACCATTGAGAATGGCCCCGAAAACGGGAACCGATGTCTCGCTGAGCCGGCGCACCACCGTCTGGGCGGCCTTGCGCTTGACCCGGTTGAACTGGATCGTGAAGAGCGCCCCGTCCACCAGCGGCAGAAGGATGAGAGAATCGCTGACGGCCGCCAAGGGAGGCGTGTCGATGATGATGCGCTGGTAGCGCTGGCGGGCCTCGGCGATGAAGCGCTCGAAATCCGCACTGTTGAGGATCTGGCTTGGTTGCTTGGCGCGGCCCCCGGTCAAGATCACATCAAGGTTTTCGTGCGGTGAGCGCTTTGCGAGCGCATCGAAGTTGGCGTTCCCCCGCACGAAATCGATCAGGCCGGTGTCGTTTTCAAGCTGCAGTCCCTGATGGATGTTGGGTTTGCGGAGGTCGCAGTCGATAAGCAGCGTTTTTTCGCCGTGCTGCGCATAGGTGAGGGCGAGATTGGTGGCGGTGAAGCTTTTGCCTTCGCCCGGGGTGGTCGAGGTGATGAGCAGAGCCTGGGCGTTTTTGCTTTCGTCATGCAGCTTGAGGCTGGAATGCAAGGTGCGGAATGCCTCCACCGCCTGTCGGTCCTCGTTGTTGAGCACGATCTGGGCTTTTTCGTGGACCTCCATTTTGCGCAAACGCGGGATGAGCCCGATCAGAGGCAGGCCCACGACCGACTCAATGTCGAAGGCGCTCTTCACGCGGTCGTCGAGGATGGCGATAAAAAAGGCCACGCCCAGGCCGAGACCGAGGCCACCGAGCAAACCAAGTCCGAGATTGAGCCTCACATTCGGCGAGGCCGGACGCAGCGGAACCATGGCGCTGTCGACGACGCGAGCATTGCCGGACTCCAGAGTGCTGGTCATGGTCGTCTCCCGCATCCGGGCGACGATGGACTGGTAGATCAGCTCGTTGACCTGCGCCTCGTTGGCCAGGGAATCGTAGGAGACCGCGAGGCGGCCGAGATTGAGGGCTTCTGACTCTTGGTTACTGAGAGCGGCCCTGGCTTCGGCCACGCTGCGCTCGGCGGTTTGAAACTCCGAATGCACCCGGGCGGCGGCCTGTTCGACGGCCTGGTTCAATTCCGTTCGGGTCTGTTGGATGGAGTTTCGGGCCTCGATCATGGTCGGGTGCAGGTCCCGGTAGCGGTCGCGCAACTGCGCCATCTCGATCTCCTTCGCGGCCAGGCGAGCCCGCAGATCATTCACGATGGGGTTGTTGGCGATGAAACTGATTTCGGTGAGGGGGCGTCCTTCTTCTCGGTATTGCTGGACCAAGTTCCAGCGGACGGCGGCTTCGTTGCGCCGGGCGGCCGCCTCCGTCAGCATCATGTTCAGCATCTTGAGCTTTTCGGTCACGATGTCGCGGCGTTGGTCGAGCGAGATCATGTTCGCGTCTTCGCGGAAGGCCTGCAGGCGCAGCTCAAGATCCTCGACGACCTTGCGCTGTTGCTCGGCGCGGTCCCGCAGATCCTCCACCGCCCGCAGCGATTCCTGGATACGCATCTGGGTGTTGAGATTGATGAACTCCTCGACAAAGAGATCGGCCACCCGGGCGGCCAGCACCGGATCACGGTGACGGTATTGCACTGAGATGACCAAGCTCAGCCGCAGGGGCATGATCCTCCGGTTCTGGCCGATGATCTCGATCGGCGTGACCGGGTCGCTGGCGTCGCCGGTCTCATAGGGTGCCATGAAACGGCGCATCTCCTCCCCGGTCAGGCGGCTAGCCACACGTTGGATGAGGGAAATGCTTTCCATCCGGCGCACCTGGGTGTTGAAGTCCTCGGTTGTCCGGATGGTGGGGTCGAGAACGTCCTGGACCTGAAGCACGACCGGGCTGGTGCGCAGAATTTCCACGCTGGCGACCGCTTCATAGACCTTGGGCCGGGTCAGGGTGTATATGAGCGCGGCGGAAAAAACCGCCAAAAAGATGATGATGATGTACCAGATGCGCTCCCGTAGGATCAGGATGTAGTCCTTGATGGAGCGCTGGGGTCCTCCCTCACCGTAAGGACTGCTGTCGATCCCCGAATCGGAATAGGCATAGCGGTGCGGTGTGGGTCGGGTGGATTCCGGTTCTTGATGAGGGGGTTGTTGGGACATGGATGAAAGGTATCAGAAGCGGCGCTCGGGCACGTAGATGACATCGTCGGGCAGGATCTGCAAATGAGCTTGGCTGCCGCCTCGGATAAGATCTTCCGTATCGATGACCTGGTGCTCCATTTCGCCGGAGGCATTGACGCGGGTCAGCCGGACGTTGCGGCGGTTCGCCAGCCGGGTGAATCCGCCGGCCCGGGAAATCGCGTCGAGCAGGTTCATCGGCTCCTCCTGCGGGAAAATCACCGTGCCGGGGCGATTGACCATACCGAGGACGTTGACCTTGCGCTCCACATACTGGAGCACGTTGATGGAAACCTGCGGGTTGACCAGGAAGTCGGCGTCGTAGCGGCGCGTCACCTCCCGTTCGAGCTGGCGGATGGTGGTGTTGCGCACATCGACGGTGCCGATGAGGGGCATGTGGATGGTGAAATCCTGGGAGACCCGGGTGTCGAGATTGAGGTCCGGCTCCTTGAAAACCTGAACCCGGAGCAGATCGCCGGGCTGGAGGATGTAGTTGCCCCGCGCGGCCGGGCCTTCGCGGCCTTCAGGACTTTCGCGCTGGCCCCAGGCATCGCTCATCCCGGTGAGGATGAGGGCGGAAACCATCAGTGGGAGGAGAAAAACCGTGCGGCGGGAAAGAGAAATAGGGAGTGAAATAGCCATGCCGGGTAAACGTCGGGTTAATAACGGAAGGAAGCCGAGAAGCTTAAGACGTTGTTTCGAAACTCGGACTGGGGACGGTTGGAATCATTGTGGAGGAAAATGTAACCCGCCGAGAGGGTGGTATATTCGTTGGGAGAATACGCCACACTGGCGTCGGCGGTGATGTAGTCGTCCTTCCGGCCGCTCAGGTAATCGGCTCTTTCGTAGCTGACCCCGGCTCCGGTGGACCAGAGTTCCGAGACAGAGTAGCGGGCCCGCAGTTCCACATTGGACCGCTCAATGGTGTCGCCGCCGATCCCCGAGTTGCCAAAATCGCGACTGGCGGTCAGCGAATAGGCCGTTTTAGGAGTGGCGGCATAGGTCAGGCTCCCTTCCACGGCCAGAATCGTATCCGAGCCGGTGACTTCGAAACGGCGGTGTTCGGCGCCAACTTGGAAAAAGCCGGTGACTTTCGGGGCGACTTCCCCGCGCAGACCGACGCTGATCCGGTGGTCCTTGGAGTCGCGCAGAAACGGCGACTTCAGGTCGGTCGTGCGGTAGCGGTAGCCGATGCTGAGATCGACCAGCGGGGTGAGTTCATAAAACAAATCGACCGGCACCGTGATCCGGTCGCGGTCGAGAAAGCCGAAGGTTTTGAAATCGCGCCGATCGAATTGGAGACCGGCCCCCATGCTGGTCTTTTCGGTCAGCTCGTACTCCCCATAGACGCGGGCCCGGTACTCGGTTCGCCGGACCAGGAAGTCGTCGCCCCGGAAGTCCCGGCTGTTCTGGCTCAGTTGCTGGAGGCTGCCATCAAGGCGCACCTCGGAGCGGGGATTGTTGAAGGTGTTGCGCGTTTCGAGAAAGGAGAGGTTGGAGTCGAGCGAGGAGTTGTCAGTGTAGAAGACGAAGTCCTCCCGGTAGGTCAGGCTGCCCTGGTTGATGCCCGGTTCGCCATAGTTGAAGCGCAGCCCGGGGGAGAGAAGCACCACCAGATCGCTGGTCCGGTTGGTGCGGTCCAGATAGACGTTGTCGGTGTAGCGCAGGGTGCCGCTGGCGGTGAGGTTAACCCAGGCGCGGTCGCCAATCGTCATGAAGGGGCCGGAAGCAAGGGGCGCGGCCAGCAGGAGAAGCAAACTGCCAACGGCGGCAGGGAGGGTTTGGGCTGGTTTCATGGCAAAATTTCGAGGGACGGCTTTCTTTTGGATAAGTCAAACACTAAACAGACGCGAAGCGCACCGGGACGAACCCAGTACGCTTCGAAGAGACCTCGCAGGCGGGAAGGGGTTGCCCGGGAATCAACCCGAAGAACTGACCGTATCCGCATCAATGGGCTGGAAAGGAAACGGCGCCGGAGGTCCCCCGCCGGGACCGACCGCCGGATCGCCGGGCGGGGAGTCTGGCCGGCCGGCATTGCGGACGACCTCGCGCGCGCCTTCGGGATCCAGACCCATCAGTCGTGCGATTTCGGCCCGGCTGACTTCCTCTTCGGCGCACTGGATGATGATCTCGGCCAGCTCCGGCTGCTGGAGCACGGCCGCGCGGACGATGGCGGCGGTCTGCCGCGGGTCGCCCTGGATGGCTGCCTTGACGATGTCGCAGATCTGATCGGGGAACAGCCCCTGGGCGAGGTTGATGATCACTCCGGCGGATTCCGGATGGGCGCGAACGACGTCGCGGACCTCAAGGGCGAGGCGGCCGCCGTTGGCTTCCATGCGAAGGCGGAGCTCCGTCAAGTCCAGATTCGCCTGGAGCGAGGAACCAAACAGCGCCACGGAAAGCAGCAGGAAAAAGGGGATGCGTTTCATGGATGAAAAAACGTTACGAAGGTCACTGAGGGAGGCGGAATTGGGACAAAGTTTTAAATCACTTCAACCTCCTTTGGCAAGGCTGAATATCGGTGTGGACGCGGTCGCATTGAGGATCGGAAACCGCATTTGCAGGAAACTCTTCAGGTTGTCTTGCTGTCCGACCGATATCCTTGCAGGCAGTTCCGGAATTGCCGCAGACTTCAGGCCTTAGCGAATCCCCACCATATGCCTCCTCCCAAACGATCCTCGTCCGGTTCGCCGGGTTTCTTTGCCCGCGGCAACTTCCTCTTCGGATTTGCCCGCCGCTTCCGCCGTGCCGACGGCCGGCCCGCCATCCGCCTCATCTGGGGCCGGATCACGGCCGCCCTCGTCCTCATGGCGATCGTGGGCTGGTTCGGTTTGGCTTTCGCCGCCTACGCCTTCGTCAAGTATGTCCGTGATTTCGAAGACGCCCGTTTCTGGGACCTCGCCCTGCCCTTCCGCTGGGAGCACTACCACCGGGCCCGGGGTTTCGATTATATCGAAAAAGCCCAGGCCCACATGGAGGACGAAGAGTTTCGCCAAGCCTTTCAGCTCCTCCGCATCGGTGTCGACAAAGCCCCCGAGCACCTCGAGGGCCGCATGCTGCTCGCCCAGTTCTTCGGCGCCTTCGGCCGGCCCGACCTTAGCATCCGCACCCTCGACGAAGGGCTCGACCGCTGGGTCGACAACATGGATTACCTCCGGCTCTACTTCACCACCCTCCTGCAGAACCAAGAGGACTTCCGGGTCATCGATCAGGTCAATCGGCTGCTGCCGGAAAGGCCCGTGATCGACAACCGCCACCAGTTTCTCGCCGTCGTTGGCGCCAGCGCCCACTTTCACCGCGGCAATTTCGACCAGGCCGATGAGCTGATCGAGGCCTACCAGCTCGGCCGCACCCGCGAAGGTCGCCTGCTGCAGGCACAGATCGAGTGGGAGCGCGGCATGCACGATCTCGCCATCCTCCGTCTCAAGCGCTACCTGGAGGAGACTGCCACCGACGATCAGCTCTACGTTCTTCTCATCAACTATCTCCGCCGGCAGGGGCGCATGTCGGAGGCGGAGCACTACGCATTCCTTCGCCAGATCAACAATCCCGACCGCCCCGCCCCGCGCATCAGCATGCTGGAATTCAAGCTTGAGCGCGGCAACCCGGAGTCCCTCGAACGTGACATCAACTCCGTCCTCGCCTATTTCCGGAACAACCAGGAGGTGGTTGTCAACATGGCCGACTTCGCCGCCAAATCAGGCAACTATCAGCTGGCCGACCGCCTCGTGGAGATCGCCGAGCGGCGGGACTATCCGGTCGGCAATCTCCGCCTCATGGCCATGGAAGCAAGGATTGTGGCGGGGCGCTTTGCCGAAGCGCTGCGTTTGGCCGAGGCCATCAACGAGGAACAACCGGAGTGGCTCGAACCACTCGCAGCCACCCTCGGCGGCCTCCAAGCCGTGGCCTACTTCGGCTCCGGCAACGAGGAGCTCGGCACCATCTACCTCAACCAGTTTCTCAACCAGCGCACCCTCCGGATCGAGAACCTCCTCGCCATGTCCAACCGGCTCCGGGAAATCAACGCCCTCGCGCCCGCCCGCCGCATCCTGCAACAGGCCGTCGCCACCGACGAGCGCAACCAGGCCGCCCTCTCCGGTCTCATCCGCCTGGAGATGGAAATGGGGCTGACCCAGAATCTCATCCCCAACCTGCAACGGCTGCTCGAAATGCGCCGGCCTTCGCTCTCTCTGCTGGAGGACGCCGCCCGCACCCTCGGCTCCGACCTTTTCCTTTTCACCCGCGGATCCGGCGAGTTGCTCGACCGACTCGATGCAGTCATCCAGGAACGCCGCGACGCCTTGCCGCAGACGTCCTGAGGCCTGCAGGCGGGGGCGGGACCCAGCGGCTCGTTCATCCGGCTGCCATCGCGGCCCGTCTGCCACCCCGCTCCCATGCGGCGATTTGCGGCTTGCCAGCACCGCTCCGCACCGGTCGCATCGCTGCCACTGACGGCGGCCCCCGCCCTCTCCGGCCGTTTCGCTGATTTTCATGAACTCTCTGCCGCTCGAGCCGCTTCCGCTGGGAGCCCGCATCCCCGATCGCCTCCATGGAGTCTCCTGTAGCCTGCCCACCATGCAGGCGGTCATCGGTTACGAGGAGAAAGACCGTTCGGTGATGGACGCTCTCTGCAGCGGGTATCCCCGCTTTGTGGCTCATGGCTATGTCGCCCGGGTGCGGGAAAGCTGGGCCGCCCGCCTCGCCCCCCCCGGCAGCGTCGTCTGGCCGGTCTGCTCGGAGGCCATGGCACAACGGCTGATCCGGTGGATCGCGCCCGCCCGTGGCGGGATGCTGAGCGAAGATGGCTGCTTCGGCGTCTGGCATGAGGAGGATGCGGCCATTACCCTTCGGGCCAAGGCGTGGCTGCAACACACCGGCGGCCTGCTCTCTTCCCGGGCCGCCGAAGACTTGCTCCTCGCCTCCCGAGAGCTTTCCGAAACCGTCACCGAAACGCTTTTCGAGGGCGACGCCGTCGGTCACCTCACCCGGCGGTTGGCCGCCCTGTACGGCCCCACCCCAGTCGCCGGCATCGTGCTCGCCAACAGTGGCATGAATGCCTTCTGGGCCGCTTTTTCGACCATCGAGCGGCTCCAGGCCGCCCGCGGCCGCACCCTCTGGCTTCAGGTCGGTTGGCTCTATCTCGATACAATGGCCATCCTGCAGAAGACCATCGGGCTGGCCGGCAATCTGAAGACCTTCCGGGTCGCCGAGACCACCGCCATCCTCGATTTTGTCGCCGCTCACGGCGACCGCCTCGCCGGTCTCGTGCTCGAAACGCCCACCAATCCCCTCATCCAGACCCCGGACCTGCCGGCCGTCGCCGCCGCCGCCCGGCGCGCCGGCGCCCTCCTCCTCGTCGATCCCACCCTCGCCTCACCCTACAATGTGGATGTCCTTCCTCATGCGGATGTCCTCATCAACAGCCTCACCAAATACGCCGCTTCCGAGGGGGACGTCATCGCCGGCGCGGCCGCCGTGTCCGCGGCCTGTCCGATGGCGTCGGAAGTCGTCGAAGGCATCCGCCGGACCGCCGATCCTCTCTACCCGAGGGATGCCGCCCGGCTCGCCGCCCAGATCGATGCCTACGAGTCCGTCGTCGAGCGCATCAACGCCAACACCCGCTGTGTGGTCGACTTTCTCCGCGACCATCCCCGCATAGCCAAGGTTCACTGGGCGCTGGAACCGGCCTCCGCCAGCCACTACCGCGCCATCGCACGTGCTCCCGACAGGATCGGCGGCGTGATCAGTTTCTCCGTCCGCGGTGCCATGGAACCGGTGTACGACCGCCTTCCGCTCGCCAAGGGGCCGAGCTTCGGCATGTGCCGTTCCCTGCTCTGCCCATTCCTTTACCTGGCCCATTATGACTTGGTTTGCTCGGCCGAGGGCCGCCGCACCTTGCGGAGTCATGGCATCGAGCCGGAGCTGCTTCGCCTCGCGCTCGGCACCGAGCCCTCCGAGAGGCTACTCGCCTCCTTCGAACAGGGCTTGGCCGAGCCGTGAAGGACTGCCTCCCCACCCGGGCGGGGCAATCCATGCACAGTCATTGGCAATGGATGGGAGGTTGCCGGTGCGCCGCTCTGGCATAGTCGGACTGCTCAACCCGCCATCCCATTGACTGCTCCCACCGCACCCCCATCCGCCTCGCCCGCCCGGGCCATCATCGACGCCAACGAGGCCGTGGCTTCGGTGGCCTTCCGCCTCAACGAGGCTTTCGCCATCTACCCAATCACGCCTTCCAGCCCCATGGCCGAGCTGGTCGATGAATGGGCCGCCGCCGGAGGCACCAATCTCTGGGGGGATGTTCCCGAGGTTGTTCAGATGCAGTCCGAAGCGGGTGTCGCCGGCGCTCTCCACGGCATCCTCCAGGGCGGTGTTCTCACCTCGAGTTTCACCGCTTCCCAGGGGCTGCTCCTGATGATCCCCAATCTCTACAAAATCGCCGGGGAGCTGACGCCCTTTGTGCTTCACATCACCGCCCGCACCCTCGCCACCCACGCTCTCTCCATTTTCGGCGATCATTCCGATGTCATGGCCTGCCGCCAAACCGGCTGCGCCCTCCTTGCCTCGAACAGCGCCCAGGAAGCCCAGGATCTCGCCGCTGTCGCCCACGCCGCCACCCTCGAAACGCGCCTGCCTTTCCTCCACTTCTTCGACGGCTTTCGCACCTCCCACGAAATCAACCGCATCGAACCCCTCGATGACGCCACCCTGGCCGCCCTCCTCGACGAAGCCGCCCTCCAGGCTTTCCGTTCGCGGCGTCTCACCCCGGATGCCCCGGTGCTGCGCGGCACCGCCCAAAACCCCGATGTCTTCTTCCAGGCGCGCGAAGCCGCCAATCCTTTCTACGACCAAGCCCCCGCTCTCATCGAGTCCGTCATGGAGCGCTTCGCCTCCCTCACCGGCCGCCGCTACCGGCTCTTTGATTACGAGGGCCATCCGGAGGCCGACCGAGTCGTTGTGGTCATGGGCTCGGCTGCCGAGACCGCCGCCGAGACCGCCGCCTGGCTCAACCGCAACGGAGAAAAAACCGGGGTCCTTAAAGTCCGCCTCTACCGCCCCTTCGTCATCGACCGGTTTCTCGATGCCCTCCCCGCCACCACCCGCAGCATCGCCGTCCTCGACCGCACCAAGGAGCCCGGCGCCCCCGCCGATCCTCTTTTCCTCGATGTCGCCGCCGCCTTTGAGGAAGCCGTCGCCGACGGTCGCCTCGAAGCCGGCGCCCGCCCCAAACTCATCGCCGGCCGCTATGGCCTCGGTTCCAAGGACTTCACCCCGGCCATGGCTCTGGCCGTCTTCCGGGAATTGTCCCGCTCCCAACCCCGCCGCCGATTCACCATCGGCATCAACGACGACGTTTCCCGCTCCTCCCTCGACTACGACCCCGCGGTCGATCTCGAGCCGGCCGACCAAAGCCGCGCCGTCTTTTTCGGCCTCGGCTCCGACGGCACCGTCGGCGCCAACAAAAACACCATCAAGATCATCGGCGAAGAGACCGACCTCCACGCCCAGGGCTACTTTGTCTATGACTCGAAGAAGGCCGGCGCCGTCACCATCTCCCACCTTCGCTTCGGTCCCCGCCCCATCCGCGCCCCCTACCTCATCCGCGAAGCCAGTTTTCTCGCCTGCCACCACCTCTCCTTTCTCGATCGGTATGAGGTTCTCAACTACGCCGCATCCGGAGCTGTTTTTCTCCTCAATGCTCCCGGCACTCCGGACCAGATCTGGAACGGCCTTCCCGCCGAGATCCAGGACAAGATCCTGAAAAAACGGCTCAAGGTCTTCGCCATCGACGCCTATAAAGTCGCCCGCGAAGCCGGCCTCGGCGGACGCATCAACACCATCATGCAGACCTGCTTCTTCGCCCTCTCCGGGGTCATCCCCCCGAAGCGCGCGATCGAGGCGATCAAAACGGCGATTGACAAAACCTATGGGCGCAAGGGCCAGGAGCTGGTCCGACGCAACTTCGCCGGCGTCGATCAGGCTCTCGCCGGCTTGGTCTCAATCTCCCTCGAAGGCCGCACCTGTGGCGGCAATCCGCTTCCGCCCGCCGTGTCCCCGGACGCCCCGGACTTTGTCCGCAATGTCACTTCCCTCATGCTCCGCGGCGAGGGCGACCTCCTGCCCGTCAGCGCCTTCCCGGTCGACGGCACCTGGGAGACCGGCACCACCCGCTGGGAAAAGCGCAATCTGGCCGACGAGATTCCGGTCTGGGATCCGGACGTCTGCATCCAGTGCAACAAGTGCGTGCTCGTCTGCCCCCATGCCGCCATCAGAGCCAAGTACTATGAGCCACGCTGCCTGGAGCAGGCTCCGGAAACCTTCCAGTCCACCGACTTCCGCTCCCGCGAGCAGCCGGGCCTGCGCTACACCCTCCAGGTCGCGCCCGAGGACTGTACCGGCTGCACCCTATGCGTCCAGGTCTGCCCCGCCAAAAACAAGGCCCAGCCCCGGCTCAAGGCGATCAACATGGAGCCCCAGCCGCCACTTCGCCTCGCCGAGCGCGCCAACTACGCCTTCTTCCTCGACCTCCCGCAGCCGGATCGCAAGACCCAGAAGCCAGACGTCAAGGGCTCCCAGTTTCTGACTCCACTTTTTGAATACTCCGGTGCCTGCGCCGGCTGCGGGGAAACGCCGTACCTTAAGCTTCTCAGCCAGCTCTTCGGAGACCGCTCCGTCATCGCCAACGCCACCGGCTGCTCCTCCATCTACGGCGGCAATCTCCCCACCACCCCCTATGGCAAGGACGCCTTCGGCCGCGGCCCCGCCTGGTCCAATTCGCTCTTCGAAGACAATGCCGAGTTCGGCTACGGACTCCGCCTCGCCTATGACCGGCTCGAGGCGTCCGCCCGCCGCCAACTCGCCGGCCTTGCCCCGATCCTCGGCGACCAGCTCGTCGGAGCCATCCTCGGCGCCGCCCAGGCCGGTGAAACGGATATCGCCGCCCAGCGGGCACGGATCGAGGTGCTTCGCGGCCGTCTCCAGGGTCTGGATACGGCGGATGCCGCCCGCCTCACCCTCCTGGCCGACCATCTCGTGCGCAAATCCGTCTGGATCGTGGGCGGAGACGGCTGGGCCTACGACATCGGCTTCGGCGGGCTCGACCATGTCTTCACCTCCGGGCGCAACGTCAATATCCTCGTCCTCGACACCGAGGTCTACTCCAACACCGGCGGGCAGCGCTCCAAGGCCACCCCGATGGGAGCGATCGCCAAATTCTCCATGGCCGGCAAGGATGTCCCCAAAAAGGACCTCGCCCTCATGGCGATGAATTACGGCTGCGTCTACGTTGCCCGCATCGCCTTCGGCGCCCGTGACGCCCAGACGATCAATGCCTTCGTTGAGGCCGAGTCCTACCCCGGAGTCTCCCTCATCATCGCCTACAGCCATTGCATCGCCCACGGCTACCACCTCAGCCATGGACTGGAGCAGCAGAAGCTGGCCGTCGATACCGGCTACTGGCCGCTTATGCGCTTCGATCCGCGGCGTCCGGCCAGCGGCAAACCCGCCTTGGTCATGGACTCGCCTCCACCCAAGATCGATCTCGCCGACTACACCCGCAATGAGCTGCGTTACACCGCTCTCGAAAAGTCCAACCCCGACCGCGCCCGCGATCTCCGCGAGCAGTCCCGGATCTGGATCCGGCAACGCTACGACGCCTACCGTGCCCTCGCCACCCCGCCGCCGGCCGCTCCCTGACCATCGACCCGCCATGGATCTCGCCACCACTTACCTCGGTCTTCCCCTCAAGCACCCCCTCATGCCGGGCGCTTCCCCGCTCGTCGACGATCTTGACGTGGTTCGCCGCCTCGAAGACGCCGGCGCCTCCGCCATCGTCATGCACTCGCTTTTCGAGGAACAGATCGTCAAGGACGAGCTGGCGGCCGCCTTTCACCGCGAATCCCACGAGGAATCCTTTGCCGAAGCCACCAGCTACCTGCCGTGGCAGGAGGATTTCGCCCTCGGGCCCGATCAATACCTCGAACAAATTCGCCGCCTCAAGGAGGCCGTCGCCATCCCGGTCATCGCTTCCCTCAACGGTACCCGGCCCGGCGGCTGGCTCGATTACGCCCGCCTCATCGAGAAGGCGGGAGCTGATGCTCTTGAGCTCAATCTCTACCTCCTCGCCATGGACGCCACCGAATCATCCGAGGAGGTCGAGCAGCGTTCGCTCGAGATTGTCCGCGAGGTCACCCGCAATGTGAAAATCCCGGTCGCGGTCAAGCTCTCCGCCTTCTACACTTCCCTGAGCTATTTCGCCACCGAGCTGGATGCCCTCGGGGTGCGCGGCCTGGTCCTCTTCAATCGCTTCTACCAGCCCGACATCGATCTCGAAAACCTCGAGGTCAAGCCGCACCTGGAGCTTTCCACTTCCTCCGAGCTGCTGCTCCGCCTCCGCTGGCTGGCCATTCTTCATGGACGTGTCCGCGCCTCGCTCGCCGTCACCGGCGGCGTCCACACCGCCCGCGATGCCATCAAGGCCGTCATGTGCGGCGCCTCCGCCGTGCAAATGACCAGCGCCCTTCTCCACCACGGCCCCGGGCACCTCGCCAAAGTGCTGACCGACCTGACGACTTGGCTTGAGGTCAATGAGTACGACTCCCTGCGCCAGATGCAGGGCAGCATGAGCCTGGCCCACTGCCCCGACCCCTCCGCCTTCGAACGCACCAACTACCTGCGCACCCTCCAACTCTGGAAAGTTTGAGCCAGGGGAAATTTCGCCGCCTCCTGCCACCCGGCCGTTTTCCGATCCGGCGACCGGCCTCCGCTCCCACCACCTTGGTCGAGGATCGCGGGGCTACCAACGGAAGCGCTTCGAAAACAGGGGGACGTTTTCATAGTGGCGCAGTTCTCCGCCTCGTTCCCCCGGCTGGTGCGAAATCTCGATGACGTCGTAGCGGATGGTCACGGGTTTCGGCTGCAGCCTCCGGAGGTAAGCCCGGGCCGCCCGGATCAAGGCCTGCTTTTTCTCCGGGGCGACGGCGGCATAATACCCCGGCACAAGGGCCTCGGCGGCCCGCGATTTGACTTCCACAATCACCAGTACTCGGGAATCCAGGGTGATGAGGTCGATCTCGTCTTTTCCATGGCGCCAGTTGCGCTCGAGGATGCGGTGGCCCTGCCGCCGCAGATACCGTGCCGCCCGCCGCTCTCCCGCGGCGCCGGGACGCCGCCCCAGCCACCTTCGCAGCCAATCCAGCACCGCCGCCACCGGGAATCCCCCCTCGGAATCGCCGCCTCCCTCAGGAGACTGCCGGCGCGGCCTCCGCGAGGCGGGGTTCCTCGGGAGCATGATGCTCGTGGTGGAATTTCAAGGACACGACCTTGCTCACGCCTTTCTCCTCCATCGTCACGCCGTAAATCGCCTGGGCTGCGGCAATCGTCCGTTTGTTGTGCGTGATGATGATGAACTGGGAGCGGTCGGTGAACTGCGAAAGAAGCTTGGTAAAGCGGCCGATGTTCGACTCGTCCAAGGGTGCGTCCAGCTCGTCCAGCAGACAGAAGGGACTCGGTTTCACCAGGTAAATGGCGAAGAGGAGACCCACGGCCGTCATCGTCCGCTGGCCGCCCGAAAGCAGACTGACACTTTTTAACCGCGTGCCCGGAGGCTGGGCCACGATCTCGATCCCGCTTTCCAGCACATCCTCCGTCTCAAGCAACCGGAGGTCGGCATGGCCACCGCCGAAAAGCGTCTCGAAGGTCTGGGCGAAATTGCGGCGGATCTGTTCAAAGGTCTCCGAAAACTGCTGTTGCGAGGTGCGGTTGATTTCGTCGATCGCGGCCAGGAGCTGGTCGCGTGACTGGGTCAGGTCATTGCACTGGGTGGTGAGAAACTGGTGACGTTCGCGCAGCTCGCTGTACTCCTCGATGGCGACGAGGTTGACCGGACCGAGGCTTTGCAGGCGCTGGCGGAGAGCTTCGACTTCGTTGGCGACCGCGGCCCAGTCGGTCTGCTCGAGGGCGGCAAGGTCTTCGGGAGTCGGCTTTTCGGCGCCCGCTTCCGCATCCCGCGGGGTCGGCTCGGCCGGAGTGCTGTCCCCGTCGTCCGACTCGCCCTCGTCGTCGAGATCGAGCGGGTGGCGACCTTCCGGCGGGCGGGAGGCCCGCCAGAGTTCGTAAGGCCAATCGAGCCCGTCGAGGGCCACGCCGTACTCCCGCTGCACTTCCTCGCCGAGGAATTCGCGGCGCCCGCGTTTTTCGGCCAGCTTCACCTGGATGCCGCCGTGCACGGAGCGGAGATTCTCGGATTCGGTGCGGACGAACGATTGCTCGCGCTCCAGCACTTGAATTGTTTGCTCGCGAGCGGCGAGGGACTTGCGGATAGTCTGGACGGATTCCTGGGCGGCGGTGAGCGACTGCTCGAGGGAGGCCGCGCGGGCCAGCTCCTCCTCCCGGCGGGACGCAAACTCCGCGATCTGCTCGGACCATGTATCCACTTCGGAAAGACGTTGCTCGCGCTGGCGCACGAGTTCCGTGCGGCGCTCTTCCATTTGTGAAAGACCGCGGCTGAGCAGCTCGAGGCGCTGTTTTTTTTCGGCGAGGTCAAAGCGGGCCTGGGCGAGGGCTTCGCGCCGGGCATCGCGCTCCTGGCGCAGGCCTTCGGCTTCCTGTTCGAGCCGGGCGAGGTTCTCGCGGGCCGTCCCAAGCGAGCCTTCCGCGGCGGAGAGATTGTCCCGGGAGCGCTGCAGGCGTTCCTCGGCCCCGGCTACCGTTTCGCGGAGCTGGCGGTCCTCGGCGGCCAGACGCTCCAACCGGCGGGCGGCTTCTTCGTGAGTGCGCACCGCTCCGCGTTCTTCGGCCTGGGCGGTGGAGACCTGCCGCGAGGCTTCCAGGAGGGCGGCGCGGGCCTGCTCCTCCGCCTGTACGGTTTCTTCGAGCCGGCGGTTGAGGGCGGCGCTCTCTTCGCGCAAAGCGTCGAGCTGCTTTTTATCCGCGGCGATGGCAGCGGTCGTCTCGCGAATTTCGTTTTCGCGGCCGAGGATGCCCGCCCCTTTGCCGGAGCTCCGGTTTTTGCCGCCTTGGATCAGGCCGCGGGCATCGATGAGGGCACCGTCCCGCGCGGCCACCAGGCGAAAACTGAAGGCCGGGCGCCCTTTCCAGAATTCAAGAAAGTCCTCCGCCCGGTCGGCTACGTAACAGCCTGCCATCAGCGCGGCCACCGGATGGTCGGGGTTCTCGGGGTGACGCACCAACCCGGACGCCGCCACCAGTCCCTCCGGCAGGTCATTGGAGGCGTTGGAAGTGTCCGATCGCGGCGGGGTGAAGTGCAGGCAGGCTCGGCCGGTTTTCCGCTCGCGCAAGAGGCCGGTGATTTCCAGCGCGAGGGCCGCATCCCCCACTTCCACCGCCTCGACGGCGGCTCCGAGGAGGGCTTCGAGCGCGGTCTCCGCCCCTTTCTCAATCACCAAACCCTCGAAGAGGGGACGAAACCGGCGCTCTTCCCAAGAGCCTTTCAGTTTCCCCTGAAGGAGTGCCTTCGCACCTTCGCCGAAGCCTTCGAACTGCTCCTGCAATTGCTGGAGCAAGCGCAGGTGACCCGTCTTTTGGGCCAGGCCGCGATCCAGTTCCTGGATACGCTGCTGCAGTGTGCGAAACTCCGCGTTCAGTCGGCCCGCCTTCTCCTGCAGTTCCTTGAGCGCATTCTGTGCTTGGTCGTGGCTGGTCGTGACCTCCGCGAGGTGACTGGCGGCGGTAACCCGGGCTTCATCCGCCACCCGCACCGCCTCCTCTTGGTCGGCCCGTTCTTCACCCAACCGCTCGAGGCGGTTGCGGGCGGTGCGGGCCTCGACTTCGAGATTGGCGCAGTCATTGCGCAACCGCACCTGGGTGCTTTCCTCCTCCAGAATCCGATAGCGGGTACGCTTTAACTCTTCCTCGGCCTCGGCCAGTTTCTTCTCCACCGCGGCGACTTCGCCGCTGCGGGTACGGAAGGTCTCGTCGGACGTGCCGAGGACATCGAGCTGGAGCTGTTTGCTGCGGGCGGAGGAGTCCACCTCGCGCTCGATTTCCTCCAGTTGGGCGGCGAAACCGGCGGCCTCCTCCCCGGCCTGGGCGATCCGCTCCTGCAGGCTGCCCTGGCGAACTTCACAGAGATGCGCCTGATTGCGGGCCTGCTCCACTTGGCTGCGGAGGTCGAAGACGCTCTGCTGGGCCTCCTGGACCTGCTCGATCAGTTCCTGGCGCTCGGTCTTGCGTCCGGAGAGGGCTTCCTCCTTCTGACTCAATTCCTCTTGGAGAGTGGAGAATCGCTCCGCCAGTTCACGCTCCCGCCCCTCCAGGTCCGCGATCTCCCGCCCCAGTATCCCGGACTGCCGGGCCGATTGGGCGAGATCGAGATGCCGGAGCCGGTGGCTCAGTTTGCGGTAGCGCACCGCCTTCGAGGCCTGGCGCTTGAGGCTGCCGATCTGCCGGGTGACTTCCGCCACGATGTCGGTGATCCGGGCCAAGTTGGCTTCCACGAGGGCCAGCTTGTTCATCGCCTCGCGCCGCTGGCTCTTGTAGCGCGTGATGCCGGCCGCTTCTTCGAAAACCGCCCGCCGGTCTTCGGGTTTCGAGGACAGGATCTGGTCGATCTGCCCCTGGGCCATGATCGAGTAGGAGGTCCGCCCGACTCCGGTGTCCATGAAGAGGCGGTGGATGTCCTTCAGCCGACAGGCTTTTCCATTGAGAAAATAGTCGCTGGCACCGTCCCGGGAGACCCGGCGTGTGATCTCGATCTCGTGAAACTCCTGCCCGAGCTGTTCCTCGCAGTTCGTCAGCAGCAGGGAAACCTCGCACAATCCGACCGGCTTGCGCACGTCCGTGCCCTCGAAAATCACGTCCTGCATCTTGCCGCCGCGGAGAGCCTTCGCGCTCTGTTCTCCCAGCACCCACCGGATCGCGTCGGCAATGTTGCTCTTGCCGCACCCGTTGGGCCCCACGACCGCCGTCACCCCCGGCTCGAAGACGAGGTGGGTCGGGTCGGCGAAGCTTTTAAAGCCGTTCAATTTGAGGCCCTTCAGGTGCATGAAGGGGCGATTTGAAACTCGCCCCCATACCCAAGCAACCCCAAAATCCCCCGCGGTCGAAATGGTTCCGATATTTTCTTTAACTATTTGTATTCAACGACTTGCAACTTAATCCGGCGGCGGCAGGGCCCGCCGCCGCCCGCGAATCACGAACAGCGCCCCGGTCACCACCAGAAGGCTCGCGGGATAAAAGGCCGGCGCCGGGAACTCCACGAAAATCAGCGCCGCGAGCAGCCCTGCGAAGATAAACTGAGCCAAGTTCATCAGGCTTACAATCTGCCCGCGCAGGTGCTTCATGCAGTGGTTCAGGATCGAGTGTCCGGTGATGGTCGGAACGAGGGCGAGGGCCAGAAACCAGATCCACTCCCCCGCCTCCGCCACCCAGATGTCGCCACCGTTCCGCACCGCCCCCACCCCCAGGCAGATCACCCCCGCCACCGCGTATAAGGGCACCAAGTACAGCCAAAGGTCCGGAATGTCCGCGTTTTTCCTCGCCATGACCAGATACCAGGCAAACAGCACCATGGACGCAAAACAGACCAGGTCCCCAAGCAGGTATTCCGGCCCCAGCCGGAAGTCGGCCACTCCCAACACCGCCACCCCCGTCAACGCCACCACCGTCCCGAGGGCTTCCCGCCGGTTGATCCGCTCCTGCACCACCAGGAAGAGCAGCACCGGCATCGCCACCGGGACGAGGTTCACAATCAAGGTCGCGTTGGCTGCCGCCGTCATCCGCGCCCCCAGGTTCCATGAGATGAAATGAACCGCCAGGAGCGCACCCGGCCAAACCGAACGTGCCAGCCGCCGCATCGTCAAAGCCCCCGGATGCGCCCGGTGCGCCCGCAGAAAAAACGGGCTGAGAAACAGCGCCGCCAGCAAGAGCCGGTAGGCCGCCAGCAAGGACGCTTCCACCCCGCTCGAACGGATGAAAATCACCGAAGTCGAGCAGGCGAAGACACCCAGTACCAAAAGCAGGTAGCGCCCCATCGGCGGGAGTCTGCCGCCAGACTCCGCCACGGAAAGCCCAAATGCCGCGCCAGCGTGGAGTTGACCCGCACCCGCCGCCCGGTTTTGATGAAAGCGTTGGCGGAGGCGTCCGACCCTTTCACCGGGCGCCTCCGCCCGCCCTCCTGACATGGACAGCCCCCTCACCAAAGTCGGTCAGGCCGGTTCTTTTGCGACGGAGCCGTTTCCCGCCAAACTTCTCGAACGGCTCCACGCCGCGATCGACCAGCATGCCATCGTCGCCATCACCGACCAGCGCGGCGTCATCACCGAAGTCAACGAGCAGTTCTGCCGCATCTCCGGCTACCAGCGCGACGAGCTCATCGGTCAGACCCATCGGATCATCAACTCCGGCTACCACCCCCGCGAATTCTGGACCACTCTGTGGGCCACCATCGCCGCCGGGCGCGTCTGGCGCGGCGAGATCTGCAATCGCGCCAAGGACGGCTCCTCCTACTGGGTCAACACCACCATCGTCCCTTTCTGCCGCCCGGACGGACGGCCCGAGCAGTACATCGCCATCCGCACCGACATCACCCTGCGCAAACAGGTTGAGGAGGAGTTTGCCCGCCTCACCCATGACCTCGAAAGCCAAGTCGAGCAACGCACCCGCGAACTCGCCACCACCAACGCCGCCCTCCAGCAAAAGATCGAGGAACACCTCATCGCCAATCGTCGCCTCCGCCAAAGCGAGGAAAAGATCCGCTCCCTCAACCGCGATCTCGAGTCCCGCGTCCGCGAACGCACCCGCGAGCTCGACCAGGCCAACCGCCAGTTCCGCCTCCTCCTCGAGCACGCACCCGTCGGCATCAGCTGGTCCGAAAAGGTCAACGGCCGTACCGTCTACCATCTCAACCCCACGTTCTTCGAAATCATCGGTCTCCCCCCGGAGGAGGCCATCAGCTACCGGAAGATCGCCGCCCTCTCCCATCCCGACGACCTCGCCCGGCAAAAAGCCTTCAATAAGGAAGTCTACGCCGGCCGGCGCGACAGTTACTCGCTCGAAAAACGCTACTTCACCCCGGATGGCCGCAAGGTCTGGGCCAATCTCAATGTCGCCGTCGTGCGCGACGACAGCGGCGAGGTCATCCACGAGTTTGGCGTACTCAAGGACATCACCCTGCGCAAGGAGGCCGAGGAAGCCCTCCGCCAAAGCGAGGCGCGCTTTCGCCGCTTTGTCGAAAACGCCAGTGAAATCCTCTACTCCCTCGATGCCCGGGGCACGTTTCTTTATGTCTCGCCGACTTGGACGGTTAAACTGGGCCATGCCGTCGACGCAGTCATCGGCACTTCCTTCGAGGATTATGTCCATCCCGAGGATGTTCCCCGCTGCCATCAGTACCTGGCCGAAATCAAGTCCGGCACCGCCCCCGCCCACAGCGTCGAATACCGGGTCCGTCATCGCGACGGGCGCTACCTTTGGCACGCCTCCTCGGGATCGGCTGTGCGCGATGACCACGGCCACTTCGCCTACTACATGGGCGTCGGGAGGGACATCACCGAGCGCAAGCAGGCCCAGCTCCGCCTCCAGGATGCCCTCGCCCGGCGCGAGGAACTCGAACGCATCATCGAAAAATCCCCCTCCGTCGTCATCCTCTGGCGCAATGAGGAAGGCTGGCCGGTTGATTTCGTTTCCCGCAACATCAGCCAGTTCGGCTACTCACCGGATGAAATCACCGCCCCCGACTTCCGCTTCGCCAGCCTCATCCACCCCGACGACGTCGACCGGGCCCGCGCCGAAGTTCGCCGTTTCGCCGATCTTGGACTCAATGAATTCACCCAGGAATACCGCATCATCACCCGCGACGGGCGCGAACGCTGGGTCGACGACCGCACCCTCATCCGCCGTAACGCCGAGGGGGAGGTGACTCACCACCAAGGTGTCATCACCGACATCACCGAGCGCATCCTCGCCGCCCGCCGTGAGCGCGAACTCGTCGAACGCGACTTTCAGACCGCCCGCGACATCCAGCAACACCTTCTCCCAAACCCCTTCCAAAAAATCGAGGATGCGGAGGTCGATGCCTTCTACCTCCCCTCCCGCCAGGTCGGAGGGGACTATTACGACCTCTTTCCCGTCCATGACCGCCAATGGGGCTTGGCCATCGCCGATGTCTCCGGCAAGGGTGCTTCGGCGGCCCTCATCATGTCTGCCTGCCGCACCGCCCTCCGCATCAAAGCCCCCGGGTTGCTTTCCCCCCGCGAGGTGCTGCTCGAAGTCAACCGCACCATTCAGCCCGACATGCCCTGCGACATGTATATTTCCATGATCTACGGTATCCTAAACATGGATACAAGAGAGTTCCGTTTCTGCCGGGCAGGCCACGAACCACTCGCCCATCTGCCCGGAGACGGCTCCCCGGCCCGCCTGCTGCGGCCGGACGGTATGGCCATGGGCTTGGAAAAGGAAGGGCTTTTCACCGTCTCGCTTGAAGCAGCCTCCCTCACGCTCGCCCCTGGCGACCTTCTCGCCTTCTACACCGATGGCGTTACCGAGGCACTCGACGAAAACAGTGAAGAATTCGGGCGCGACCGATTCCTCGAAGCCCTCGAATCAGCCGACGACCGCCACCCCCGCCAGCTCACCCGCCGGATCGGCCTCGCCATCCGTGCCTTTGTCGGCACCCAGGACCAGTCCGACGACATGACCCTGATGATTCTCCGCACCCCCTGAGGCCGCTCATGGTGTGCGCCGGAGCGGTCTTCGCCGGCGCCTACTTCACCTGTTTGGCGCCGCGGACCACCCCGGCGATCATCTCCGCCGCTTGGCGGGTGGTCAGCAGGCCGGTGTTCAAAACCGCGTGGTAAGGGGCGGTGTCGGCGGGATCAGCTTCGAAATAGCGTTTCAGATAATCCGCCCGCTGGGTGTCCTTGCGTTTCAAATACGCTTCCGCGTCCTTCGGGCCGAGGTGGTAGAACTCCGCCAGCCGCTGCCGTCGGGTGGCATCGTCGGCCACGAGCCGGAAATGAAAGGCGCCCGGCCGCCGGCCCACCACCTGCGTCGCTCCGCGGCCGACAAAGATCACCCGGCCTTTCTCCGCCAATTTCTCGATCGCGTGACGGGTCTTTTCGAAGAGATCCTGAATCGGCGGATGGAGGCCGAAGAGTTCGCCGAGGTAAGCCTGGAAGTCGTTCACCTGCGCCTCCTCGAGATAATCCCTCATCTCTTCATGGTCCCCGGGGAGTTCGCCGCCCAGCATCGAGGCCGCCACCATTTCGTCGAAAATGATCCAACCCGCGGCCCCCGGCTTTTCTTCCAGCAGGCCGAGCAGCTCGCGCGCCACGGAGCGGGCGCCAGCGCCAGACTGGCGTGACAGGGTGATGACCGGCGGGAGTGGCTCGCTCGCCCCACGTGGCGGGACCACGGGAAGGTTTCGGGTGCGAAGCGCAAGCTGGCGGTTTACGCTCTGGAGATAACTTTTCAAAATCATGATTTGAAGGAATACCCGTCATCATGGTCATCCGCCGCCTCCGGGTCAACCGGCGTCGACGGCCTTCAGAGCTCCGGTGAGCGGGCGAAGAACCAATCCACGAGAGCGTCATCGTTGCCCTCGAAATGCCAAGCCGCCCGGAGAAACTCCGCCAAGTGCACATTGTGGCGGCGAAGGAAAGGCCGGTCGCCGCCGCACCCATACATCAGGCTGTCCGGCAGTTCGCCGCGGAGCTTGGCGTGGGCTTTGGCGATCAGACGGGGCAGCCAGGCCAGGCCGCGCACTTCATCCGTTTTGGCCGGCAGGGAGGACTCTTTCACCACTTTGCGCGAGCGCTTTCCACCCATCACGAAGTGGAAGTAGTCATGCCGCACGGCCTGCACCATCAGGACGGTGGCAAAGTCCGGCTCGCCGCTGGTGACCCAGTCTTCGGCATAGTCGTAGAGGCATTGAGGGGAGGCGCCGAGAAATCCCAGTGCGGCCGTTTCCTCTTCATTAAAATAGCTGCCCGGATCCCTCCCGCCATCGCGGTACTGACGGACTGCTTTCGAGTGGAGCCGGCGCAAGGTCTTCTGGTAATCGTGGTGCATCATGTCGGCCTCTACCAAATCCGCCTCCGGCCGGGAGGCAACTCCGCCTTTGCCTTGGCGCGCAATCGTACTCGTGGGTCCGGCGGGCTGCGGCAAGTCCACTCTCGGGGAGCGCCTCGCCCGACACCTGGACTGGGTTTTTGTCGAGGGCGATGATCTCCATCCACCCGGCAACCGCGAGAAGATGGCCCGGGGTATCGCTCTCCAGGATGCCGACCGCTTTCCCTGGATGGAAGCGATCCGGCAGAAACTGGTCGCCGCCCTCAATGGAGCCCCGCCGGTCGTCGCCTCCTGCTCCGCGCTCAAACGCCGCTACCGCGAGGTCCTGCGCCGGCCCGGAGAAGCCATCCTTTTCATCTGGCCGGAAGTGTCCGCCGGGGAACTGGCCCGCCGCCTCGCCAACCGCAAGGGGCATTTTTTCTCCCCTTCCCTGCTCGCCAATCAACTCGCCACTTTCGAGCCGGGCGACGACCTCGTCGCTTTTCCGGCCGGCGAGGGTTCTCCGGAAGACCTCCTCCGGCGTTTGCTCGCGGCCATCGGAGCGCCTGGTCTCTGAGCAGCGCCCACTCTCAGGGGCTTGTCGGCAGGTCCGCCCGCCCCCCGGGCTTGCGCAGTTTCCAAACCTGCTCGCTCGGAAACCGCCGCGCCCAGGCTGATGCGATGCCGAAGGCCGATTCGGGCACTCCTTCTTTCGGCCGGGGCTCCAGGTAGTTTTCCACCAGAAAGCCGGTTTCGCGAATGAGGGCCATCCACCCGGAAATGGGTAGGGCAAACTCCACCCCTCCGGGATCCTCCGCGGCCGAGGTCCAGTCCATCCGGTGGAGATCGAAATAGGAATGCTCCAGGCGGTTTCCCACGGGGCCTCCGTCCGAAGGCGTGCAGACTTGCGCCCATGCATGGTGACCGAGAAAGACCAGCCGCCCTCCAGGCCGCAGCAACCGCCAGGCCTCCGGTATCCAGATCCGCGGATCGCACCAGATGGCCGCCCCATATTCGCTGATGGCAAAGTCAAATCCTTCATCCGCAAAGGGCGTCCGCTCCGCGCTGCCCTCCACCCACTCGATCTCCAGCCCGTGCGCCTCCGACAGCCGCCGCGCGGTTTCCAGCTGGGAGGCGGAGAGATCGATCCCGGTCACCCGGGCACCACGCCGCCGCATCCAGGCCGAGACATAACCAGTGCCGCAACCCAGCTCAATCGCCCGCATTCCGTCCATCGAGGCGGGCAATAGATTCAACTCCCGCTCGGGCACCCCCCAGATTCCCCAGACCGGCTCCTCCATCGCCCAGTGGCGTTCGCCCGCCTCCACCCATTCGTGGGCCATGGCATTCCAGTGGCGGCGGTTTTCCCGCGCATGACTCGGCAGTTCCTCAGGCATTGGCATCACCCGGAGGGTGGCGGATCACTCCCGTCCGCAGCGAGCCTGAAAACCGGGATCAGCCACCGCCGGCGAGGACGTTCGCCCACGCTGCCGATTCCGTATTCAGGAATCGGTGACGCAGCGCCGCTCTTGCTTCCATTGAGAGCCACCCGTCGCGGCTCGCGATGGGCCGGGCGGGCCCGCGTCACAAACCGGGGGCAATGGCGACACCATCGGCACGCCGGCCCAGTAACCAGAGCACATCCGAAAGGCGATTGAGATAGGCCAGGGCCAACTCCGGCAGGAGGCCGCCGTTTTCCTGCAGCTCGACCAGCGCCCGCTCGCAGCGCCGGCAGACGGTGCGCGCAAAGTCACACTGGGCGCCCTCGATGGTGGCGCCCGGAAAAACCCAGCCGCGAAACGGACCGACCACCGCTTCCAGCTCCACCGCGGCCGCATCGAGCCGTTCCAAATCTTCTTGGCTGAGGCGTTGCAGCTTCGAGGCGAGAAAGCGCTCCCGGTCTTCATCGGCCACCGCCAATTCCCCCATCAAGCCGACCAGCGTCTGCTGCACGGCGGCCAAAAGATCCTGCCATTCGCGGGCAGTGCCGTGGGCACGACAGAGTCCGAGCGCCGCCCCCAGTTCATCCACCATCCCATAGGCGCGAACCCGGGGATGATTTTTGGAGAGACGCCGGCCGAACAGCAGGGCGGTGGTTCCATCGTCGCCGGTGCGGGTCACAATCGACATGCCTGAATGCTGCTGCGCCTACGCTCTTCCGCGCAAGCCGCAATCGCATCCTCACCAGCCCGGTGCCCTTGGTCGCCGACTCAGTCGATGTCTTCCAGAGTCACTTCGTGGCGCTGGCCGTCGACGGTGATGGCAAAGCGCCGGGGCACGTCCGGTTGGAAAACCGCTCCCGGGGAACGCGGAGCTTCCCGGCCGCCCGGGGCCGGCTGGGCCACGGCGGGAGAAGGAGCTGCCGCGCGGGGGGCGGGATTGGCCTCGCGGCCGTTGTCGTCGGCCGGAGGGGTTTCCCCCGCCCGCTGTTTCGCCGTTAGGTAGTCCTCCAGCTCCCGGGGAAACATGGCGTAGATGACACAGTGCTCGTCGTCGGCGGGGAGTCCTTTGGCAGTCAGTTCTTTGCGCAGGTCCGCCATTCTGGGCTTGAGCAGGTCGGCCGGGCGGCACTCAACCGGATCCTTGCCGCTTTTGCGGGCGGCGATGGCGCGAACCTCGGGATCGACCGGGGCGGGCGTGCGCCCGTAGAGCCCAAGGGCGAGATCCGTGGCCTGGGGGGAGAAGTTTTTCCAGCGCCCGAACTTCACGTTGAGAATGGCCTGCACGCCCACGATCTGGCTGGTCGGAGTGACCAGGGGGATCCAGCCGAGGCATTGTCGCACATACGGAATCTCGCGGAAGACATCATCGAAACGGTCCTCCATGCGCTGCTCTTTAAGCTGGTTGCGGAAGTTGCTCAGCATGCCGCCCGGCACTTGGAAAGCGAGCGCCTCGGTGTCGACGCGTTCGTTCGCCGGATTGGTGAAGGCGTGAAGCTCACGGTAAACGCCGGCAAAATGCTCTCCCAGACGGGCGAGGCGGGCGCGGTCGAACTGCGGGCACCGCGGGTGATCCTCCAGCAGGGCCAGCATCCGCACTGTATCCGGCTGGCCGGTACCATTGGCGAAGGGGCTGATCGATACGTCGATCTCATCCACCCCGGCTTCAATGCCCGCGTAGTAGGTTGGCGCACCCAGGCCGGCGGTTTCGTGAGTATGGAGGACAACCGGGATCTTCACCCGCTGCTTGATGCCCCGCACCATGAGCGCCGCCTTGTAGGGCGGGATGAGGCCGGCCATGTCCTTGATGCAGATCGAGTCGCACCCCATGCGCTCAATCTCCACGCCCAGTTCGATGAATTTCTCCACCGTGTGAAAGGGGCTGCTCGTGTAGCAGAGCACGCCCTGGGCATGTTTGCCGGCATGCTTCGCGGCGCGCACCGCCGTCTCAATGTTGCGGAGGTCGTTGAGTGCGTCGAAAATCCGGAAGATGTCCATCCCGTGCCGGGCCGCGCAGGCCACGAAGGCCTCGACCACGTCGTCGGGAAAATTTGAATACTGCACGATGTTCTGCCCGCGCAGGAGCATCATGTGCGGCGTCTTCGGGGTGCCTTTGCGGAGGGCGTCGAGCCGGTCGAAGGGAAACTCCTTCAGAAAGCGGAGCCCGGCGTCGATCGTCGCCCCACCCCAGGTTTCCAGACAACTGAACCCGAGCGCGTCGAGATCCTCGAGCGCGGGCAGCATCTGGGCGGTCGTCATCCGGGTGGCGGCCAGCGATTGGTGGCCGTCCCGGAGGACGGTGTTGCCGAATTTCAAAGGGGTTTGGGCCATGGGTCGTGGGGAAAGCACGTTACAGGTGCGTGAATCGGCGGAGCAAGGCGGGATTGAAGGCCGGACCACACCTCCCCATGGTGGGGAGATGACGCTTGAAGAGCAGTTTGCCACTTTTCTGGACCGCGGTCCCTCCATTCACGAGAGCGCCTATGTTGCCCCGGGAGCGGTCATCATCGGCGATGTCCGCCTCGGGCCGCGGACCAGTGTCTGGCCGGGAGCGGTCCTGCGCGGCGACATCAATTTCATCGAGGTTGGCGAGGCCACCAATCTCCAGGACGGCACCCTCGTCCACCTCGCCGATGACTTCCCCGTGAAGATCGGCCGCTACGTGACGGTCGGCCACGGAGCCATGCTCCACGCCTGCACCATCGGGAATGAGTGCCTCATCGGCATGCGGGCGACGATTTTGGACGGCGCGGTCATCGGTGCGCGTTCGATCATCGGCGCGCACAGCCTCGTCCCGCCCGGGATGGAGGTGCCCCCCGGCTCGCTGGTCATGGGGGTGCCGGGCAAAGTGGCCCGCGTGCTGGAGCCGGAGCGCCAAGCCGGCCTGCGGGCCTGGGCGGAGAAATACATCAAGGTTGCCGCCGCCCACCGGGCACGAGGCTGAAGCCCGCTTTCTCCTCACTTGCGGGCCGGAGCCGGGCCGCACTGCGGGCAGCGCCCGTAAAACAACACTTCATGGCCCGAGACGTCGAAGCCCGCCGGGATGTCGATTGCGACCTCGGGAGTCGGCCGGTCCCAGTCGAAGACTTTGCCGCAGCCCCGGCAAATGAAATGCGGATGATCGCTCGGCGAGGGCAACTCATAGCGGATTTTTTGACCCGGAAAATCGACCCCGATGAGCCGGCCCTCGGCGGTGAGGTCGCGGATGGCCCGGTTGAGCGTGGCGGTTCCCAGGCGGGGCCAGTATTCGCGGGCAAGGCGAAACCATTCCCCGCGGGTCAGCGGGCGACCCGCCTCTTCAAGCACGGCAAGGAGAGCCCGGCGCTGGCGGGTCATGCGTTCCATGGGCTGCCATGCAAGGGAAGTCGCCCGGGGATGGCAAGGCAGCCCCGCGGCATCCCGCTTAATCCGAAAGATGCCCTTCGGCTTCGTCGGGGAAGTGGTGCTTCTCCTCGGGACAAGGCCCGGCTTGCGCCTCCTCCCGGTACCGGGCAATGGCGGACGCATGGACGTAGAGCAAACCGCCATCCCGCAGGCGGTGAATGACTTCGTCGATCCAACGGTCATCGACCGCCGGGCAGCCCCAGCTCCTGCCGGCCCGGCCAGCCTCCTCATCGACGTAGTCCGCGGCGTGGATGACGATGGCCCGCGGACGGGCCAAGCTGTTGAGCGGCTCGAGCCCGTCCAGCCGCACGGAATACCCGTGTTTGCCGTGGTAGGGCTCGGCCACCCGGTAAAAGCCGAGTGAGGTCATCCGGGAGCCGGGCCGGTTGGAAAAGTCCTGCGCGAAGCCGGTGTGGTCGGGATCGGAATTGCGCCCGTGGGAAACCAGCAGACGATCGATGCGGCCGGTGACGGTATCCAGGAGGTAAAACCGCCGCTGGCCGGAGTGCTGGTCGAGATCAATGATGCCGAGGTGGTCCCTGCGGCTGATCTGCGCCGGATGTGCCGCCAAATAGGCCGCCGCCTCTGCGAGCGCCTCCCACGGCAGTCCTTTCGCCTCCGCCCGGGCCTTCAGATCGGGATGCCGGGCCAGAAAGTCTTCCGGGGATATGGAGTCAGTCACCTCTCCGGCCATTGTACCTGCCATGACGATCATCGCAGCCACGAACCAGTGCTTGCGCATAACCAGGCCAACCTGCTTCGCGAAGCGCCGCTTGTCGAGCGCCGCTTCCCCCGCCGATCCGTTGCTGCCGTCGCCAGACGGGGGACCCTCCGCCAAGGTTAAGGGACCTTCCAGAACCCTTCTTCCCGCGCCCCCGGTAGGGTGCGCCGCTCACCCCAGGTAGGGCGCGACCGCCGGGCGCGCCGCCCGGGAGCAAGATGCTCCCTCTGCTCTATTAATTATCTCGCGGCCGCGGAGCCCCCCGCCAACTCCGCATCCCGGAGGGATGCCAGCGTGTAGCCGGAGGTCGAGCACAGCGACACCACCGGTTGCACGCCCAACCAACGCACCCCGGAGGGGTGCCAGCAGACTCCCGCCATCATCTCGCAGCCGCGGAATCTCCGCTCGCCGCAAGTCTTTCCCCGTCCCCCCGGTCAGGAAACCCGGATCGACGCTTCCGCGGTCACGCTCTCCCCGGCGTCTTCCTTCCAGAAAAAGCTGAGGGTGCCGGACCGCTCCGGCGCAACCGGAAAGAGCAGGTAAGGATTCGCCGCCATCGCCCGGTAATAACGGGCTTCGAGGACCGTGCGCCCTTCGAACTCCACCCGGAAGGTGCGGACGATCCGCTCGGGAATGACCCGCCCCTCCGCATCGGCGCGCAGGCCGGTTTCCATCGGGTGGTTGATGAGGGTGCGGACATCGCCGGTCTGGCCGGCCCGCAGGCGGTCCGGCGCACGCACGCGCACCTCCATGAGGTTTTCGACCGATCCGGCCGACCGGCTGTTGCAGCCGCTCACGGTCACACGCACTTCCCGAGCCCCGGCCAACCACTCCCCGCGGCTGGTGCGAGCCAGCGCCACCACCGTCTGGCTCCCGTCGAGCCGGATGCGGGTGTCGATCCGGGCCTCGCCCGCCAGCGGGGTGAAGCGAATCTCGGCCAACTCCGGCGAAGGATTGCCACTCGCGAAGAGGTACAGCGCTTCAACGAAATTGCCCTCCTCCATCGGGTGGTCCACCCGCACGGTCAATGGCACCGAGCTGCCGTCCTGGGTCACGGCGGGCAGCCGCAGCTCGATCCCGCCGGCCCGCGGCTTGGCATCACCGAGCAACTCGCGGGCCGGGGCGATCCGATCCCAGCTCTCCGGACTGCGGGCCGCACTCGCGGGTGCAGCCATGAGCAGCGCGGCCAGCGCCAGCGCTCCCCGGCGTCCGGCCCACGCCCGGACTGAGGCGACTGCTTTTTTCATAGGTAAATAGGTCATGTTAGCGTACTATAAATGAAATCATCGCGAATGCGAGGCCGCCTTTTCAGTGGATTCTCAGAAATTCCGGGCCGCGCACGGCCAGCCAGGCCCCGGCCAGGATTCCGCCGACCGCGGGAAAGGACATCAGCGCCAGGGACGACAACCCGGTCAGCCCCTGCCCCACCGAGCAACCGAGGGCCAGCGCTCCGCCACCGCCCATGAGCACACCGCCGGCCGCCATCCGCACCACCTCCCGGGCCGATTCGAAACCCCGCAGCTCGAAGCTGCGCGTGGCCAGGGAGAGGATAGCGGATCCCAGCACGACCCCCGCCACCACCGCCACTCCGAAGCGGAGCGACAGCCCGGTCGACAGCATCAGGTACTGCAGCGCATCGGTGACCGGAGCGACAAAGGTCAGGCTCTCCACCGGCATCGGGTCGAAGTCGTCGGCCCCAAAGCGGCCCGTGAGCATCCAGGCCGCCGGCACCAGCAGACCGATGCCCGCCGCTCCCGCCGCCTCCCGGGGATGGCGCGCCAGCCGCAGCCGGAAAAGCGCCCAACCGGCCAATCCCGCCGCCGCCACAACCGCCGCCGCCGCCCGCGCAAACCCTCCGGGCAGCCCGGCCGAGGCCAGTACGCCGGGCAGGCTCGGCTCGCCGGGCCTTAGGGCCACTTCGGTCGCCTCCGCCACCGCCAGCCGCAGGGGAGCGAGGACTCCGGTCAACATGGCCCCGGCCGCCAGCCCCAGGCAGAGCAGGACCAGCAGCGAGCGGACGTTGCCGTCGCCGAGCAGCACCAGCGCCCGCGATCCGCAGCCCCGCGCCAAGATCATGCCGTAGCCAAAGAGCACGCCCCCGGCGGGCACCAGCAGCCACGAAAAGGATCCCGGATAGTAAATCGAGGCACCCAGGTCCACCCACCCGAGCCCCGCCGCCAACTGCGTCCCGGCCAAGGCCACCGCCGAGGCCAGGAAAAACGCCCCCGCCCGCCGCGGACGGCCCTCGCTCCACCACTCGCGCAAGCCGCCGGAAAGGCAGAATTCGATCCGCTGGCCGATCGCGCCGAAGATCAGGCCGATCGCAAAGCCACCCCAGAGAACCAAAAGAACATGTCCGGAAAGTTCGCCCATCGATCGGCTCAGGCGCCGGGCCGGGTTCCCCAAGTATCATGGGCAATGCCCGCATACCAGGCTTCCGCATAGGTCGCTTCTCTCGCCCGGAAGGAGCGGTCCGCTCCGAGCGGACTCACGCCCCCGGAGTCGGGCACTTCCCGCAGGTTGCCGTCGTGGACGTCATACACCCCCGCGACCGTGATCCCCCAGCCGGGCGCGATCAGGCTGTAGCAGGTGTTGGCCCACTTGGGGTCGGGTGGTGCTTTACCGGCGAGATCAGCCGCAATCGCCCGGGCGGTGATTTTCGCCTGGGTGTTGGCCACAAAACCGGATTTCGGCATCGGCGCCGCCTGGGTCGCGTCCCCGATCACGTAGATCCCCGGCACCCGGGTGGACTCGAAGGTCTTTGGATTCACCGGCACCCAGCCGGTTTCATCCGCCACTCCGGCCCGCTCGGCAATGAAGCCGGCTTTCTGCGGCGGGACCACATTGAGCACGTCGGCCCGGTGGATTTCCCCGAACTCGGTCTCCACTTCCAGCCGGCCGGCATCGACCCGCAGGACCCGCCCGTCCGAGGAGCGCGGCACCCACTCGATCAGGTCGCCGTAGTTTTCTTTCCAGCCCTCCATGAAGAGGCCCTGCTTCGAAAAGCTGTCCTTGGCATCCAGCAACAGGATCTTGGACCGCGGCTTCTCCGTCCTCAGGTAGTGCGCGATCATGCTGACCCGCTCGTAAGGACCCGGCGGACAGCGGAAGGGATTGTCCGGAGCGACGAGGATGAAGGTGCCGCCGTCCGGCATCGCTTCGAGCTGGCGCCGCAGGAGCATGGTCTGCGGACCGGCTTTCCAGGCATGGGGCGCTTTCACCGCCGCGGCCTCGTCATAGCCTTCCAGCTCACCCCAGCGGAAATCGATCCCGGGGGAAAGCACGAGGCGGTCCCAGGACAGCGCCGCGCCGCCGGAGAGGCGGATCTCTTTCCGCTCCGTGTCGACCGCCTCGGCGCGCTCGTGCACCACCGTCACCCCATAGTGATCAGTGAGCTGGCGGTAGTCATGCCCGAGGGATTCGAAATCGCGCAGGCCGCCGAGATAAAGGTTCGTGAACGGGCAGGTGTAAAAGCGTCGCTGAGGTTCGACCAAAGTCACGTCGAGGGAGGGAGCAAAGCGCTTCAGGTACTTAGCGGCGGTCGCGCCGCCGAAGCCGCCGCCGACCACCACCACGCGGGCGCTGCCCAGGGAACGGGCCTTGAGCGGCAGCGCCGCCCCGAGCAGGGACCCGGCGCCGACCACGCCGAGTAAACGCAGCGCCTCGCGGCGGCTGATGCCAGGTATCGCTTTCATCGTGGGTGTTCTATTCAGGAGGCAGTTCGGAAAAATAGCGGGCCAGCGCGGCCAACTCCTCATCGGTGAACCCTTTCGCCAGACGCGGCATCACGGTCGCCCCGGGCATCTGATCTTTTTTGAAGGCGACCAATTGCGCATGGAGCACCGCCTCGGGCCGGCCGGCGATTGGCGGAATCGCGGTCACCAACCGGCCTTCCGTGCCGTGGCAGGCCGCGCAGGACTGGGCAATGACCGCCGCACGGTCAGCAAGAACGACCTCTCCGGATTCGGGTTCGGGTGCGCTCTGCACCAGCACTCCGGCAAAGAGCGCCGCCACCGCCAGCACACCCGCTGTGAGTAGGATCTGTTTCATTAATGAAATAGTTTTCGGTGGCCACGGCCTCCGGACACGGATCGCGGGGCCTGCCACCTTGCCCCAAGAAGGGATGCCGTCCTTTCCGAAAGTCAATAGGTAAACTACCCAAGACATCTAAGATTGAAGCCGCCTTCTCTAGGGTGGCCGCATTTCACTGGATTGGCCCGGCCTTGACACCACCCTGCACCCGGCCCTGCCTCGGGGGCATGTCCGATCTCCTCACCCACTGGGCCATCATGGACGATGCTGTCCGCATTGCGGAGCGCGACACTTCGGTGGAGCCGATCCTCAAGGAGGTCCTCCGCGAACAGGAGATGCCGGTCCGCCTCGGGGCCATTTGCCGTCAGGGCGCCCGCTGGATCCCGCAGATTCTGCCCGCCGCCCGCGCCGCCTGGGAGTCAGGGAACGACTGGGAGAGCGCCGCCCGCCGGCTGGGTTTTGCCCTCGGCGGCATCCTCCACTTCCCCGCCGATTTGTTCATGAAGCCGCTCCTGCGGTCCTTCGGCCGCGAGTGGGCCGCCGATCACCCCGAACACGGCAAACCCGGCCAGCACCCGAAACGCTTCAGTCCGATCCGGGAAATCTCCGCCTACTACGACTGCCATGTCTTCCGCGAGGTCTACCTAGCCGGCGAGGAGGGTCCTTTCAGCCGCTTTCTCACCGCCCACAACCCCACCGCCCCGGGTCAGGCCCTGGAGGCATTCATCCGCGCGCTCTTTCAACGCGCCCTGCTCAGCTCCCACACCCTCGCACCGCCACACGAGGATTTTGAAGGCTGGCTCGATACGCTGCTCGACCGCGTCCAGCCCCTCTACATCGATATAGATCTCTACAGCCGCGTTTTCACCTCCCCCGATCCCGCCAAAACCAAAGACTACCGCGTCACCACCGATTTTTACCGCGCCTCCGACCCCGTCGTGCGGCTTGCCCGGGGCCTTCAGCGGAACCACCACGACCCGCTGCCGCCAATCGAAAGCGCCATCGCCGAGGAGGCCAACCAAGGCGGCTACGGCCGCGCCGTCGCCCTCGCGGTCCGCTGCCTGCGCCACACTTCCTCCTGGTGGCGCGGTGACGCACCCGACTTCCCCGACGTCACCCAAGGCTGACCGCGGGCCGTGGAGGCGGCCACTTGCCCCAAGGTCCTCCGCGAATCCCGGGATCCGCCCCCTTCCGAAGGCTCCCGGTCTCTCCTCCTTCCCCGCCGCCCCGCCCCCATGGCCAACAACGCACCCGACTACAGAACATAGGGTCCCGCCCGGACCGGGTCTGTTCTGAGTCGGACGCCACCGTCCGGGGACCGATTTGTATCAGGATTGCCATTGCGGGGCCCTTGTCGTGCGAATCGCCTTGTCCGCCCGTCCCGGATTGGATTAACTAACAGCCGTCCGGTAATTAGCACGCCTCCACGGAAATCGGTTTCCAAGACCGTTCCTGTGATGCCTTTCCCCAAAAAAGCCTCCCCTCCCGGCCAGGATCACCAGAACTCCCTCGCCCAGGCCGCCGCCCTGCAACGGATCGCAGGAAAAGCTGCTCGGATCGGCGGCTGGACGATCGAATTGCCCCGGCGCAAGCTGACTTGGTCGGATGAAATCCGGGCCATCCACGAGGTCCCGGACGGCTTCACCCCGACCCTCGAAGACGCCATTGAGTTCTACCCACCCGAATACCGCGCCGAGGTTACCCGGAAAGTCGAAGCCTGCATCCACGAGGGCAGGCCCTTCGACTTCGAACTCGAGATCATAACCTCTAAGAAACGACGCCTCTGGATCCGAGCCGTTGGAGAGCCGGTGCGGGACGAGGCCGGCACCATTACCTCCATCCAAGGAGCCTTCCAAGACATCACCCCCGGAAAACTTGCCGAACAATCCGCCGCCGAAATCGAGGCGCGCTTCCGACGCCTCTCCGAGTCACTGCCTTTCATCGTCTGGACAGCCACCACCGAGGGCCGGGTCGACTACGCCAATCATCACTTCTACAAATACGCCGGCCTGCCCGAAGAGGCCGATCCCGCCGCCTCCTGGCCCGCCATGGTCCATCCCCAGGACTTGCAGCCTTCGATCGATGCCTGGACCCACTCCCTCGAGCAGGAGTCGATCTACACCACGGACCTGCGGCTGCTGCGCCATGCCGACCAAGCCTGGCGCTGGCACCGCATTCATGCCGCTCCCATCCGCGACGCCAAAGGTGCCATCGCCCTCTGGTGCGGCACCGCTCTCGACATTCATGAAACGCACCGCCTCCAGGCCGAGTCCAACCGCCTCGCCACGCGGCTGACCACCACCTTGGAGAGCATCACCGACGCCGTCTTCACCCTCGATCCGGAGTGGCGCTTCACCTACCTCAACGCCGAGGCCGAACGGCTCCTCCGCCGCGACCGCGCCTCCCTCCTTGGTCGCTGCGTCTGGGATGAATTTCCCGAGGCCGTCGGCTCGACTTTTGACAAACAATACCGCCTCGCCAGAGCGCAGAACCGCACCGTTAATTTCGAGGAGTTCTTCCCACCACTGGATTCGTGGTTCGATGTCCGGGCATTTCCTTCCAACGAAGGTCTCACCGTCTATTTCCGTGACATCACCGAGCATCGGAGGCTTCAACACCAGTTTCTTCGCACCCAACGGATGGAAAGCCTCGGCACCCTTGCCGGGGGCATCGCCCACGACCTCAACAATCTTCTCTCCCCCATTCTCATGGGGACGAGCCTTCTCCGCAATTGGCAGTCCACCGAGGATGGGCGCAAGCTGGTGGACCAAATCGAGCGCAGTGCCCGCCGCGGCGCCGATCTCGTCAAACAGGTCCTGACTTTCGCCCGCGGCACCACCGGAAACCGGGGCCCGGTCGACGCCGGCGAGCTGCTCCGGGAGCTCGCCTCCATTGTCACCACCACCTTTCCCAAAAA
>REEB01000189.1 GCA_007695295.1 Puniceicoccaceae bacterium | reverse complement strand
ATGCCCTATTCCGATGGCTCGGCCAGGCTCGTTCCGCCAGCCAAAGCGACAAAGCGCGCGAGCTCGCAAGAGCCCAATCACCCTTGCCGGCGCCGGCATGGGTCGCTCTCAACGCACTGTTCGGACCCGTCCTCGGTGTGACGTGCATGCTCTGGGCCATTCGCGTGGTTGACAATCCCGGCCTTGTCCAAGCCGTTGTCGCCACGTCCACGCTCATCACCATTCCCTTTGCTCGCGCGCTCGAGAAGGCCCGTCCCGGGCTCGCCTACTACATCGGTTGCCTGCTCGCGCTGTCCGGCGTCGCGGGCCTCCTGTGGGAGTTTGCCGGGTGAAGCGCCCGCTCTGAGGCACGCTCGCCCCCCTCTGGTTTGCAGCAGTGCTGTTTATTGTCGGCGAACTTGCATGGCCAAGGCCACCGAAGAGGGGGATGCAACCCACTTTTACCTGAATTCATCATTGCCCTATAATCACCTCGTAAGTCGTTGCATTTAAGTGAATGGATCGGCGGATTGGGGGTCCCTCAGCCAAACAGGCCCATGGTCGGCAGGAAGAAGCCAAACCAGTCCGGGCCCGTCAGCGTACCGGTCGTCGACCAGACCACCGGCGACAGAGTGGTCAAGTCGGTGCGGGCCCCGGATGATCCACGGGAGATCCAGCGGCTGGAGGAACTGGGCAAGCCCTTCATCAAGCGGCCAAGCGGCTCCGGACGGATGACCAAGGTGTAAACAGCCTGTCGCTGATTTCCACCTGCCCGGCAAGGAGGAGGGAGAATTGGCATTATTTCGGCCTGACCCCATACCCGAACGGCTCTGAGGGGTGGGGTGGCTGTCGATTGTCAAAGGTTTTAGATCGCTCCTTGTTCGATGCCGACGCCGGCGTGGGCGAGCTGGCGGACGATCGGACGGCCAGCGACGAGGGCGCCGTCTTTGACGAAGCCCTCGGGGCGGCGGGCGAGCTCGTCGATCAGTCGCTGGCGCCACATGGATGTTCGCTCGGGGCTGGCCTTCGAGAGGTCGCGCATCTCCTGAGGGTCCTCGGCGATGTCGAAGAGCAACTCGCGGCCGGTTTGGGTGAACCAGGCGTACTTCTCGCGGCCGTCGGTAAGCCACTGGTTGGCGCCGAGGTCGCCGCGGCCTGCGTGCTCGCCGTGGATGTATTCGCGCCAGCCCGACGCGTCGCAGCGGCACAGCGGCAGAACGCTTTGCCCGTCAAGGTCGGGTGGCGTTTCGATGCCGGCGATGTCGCAAAAGGTTGGAAAGACGTCGCGCAGCTCGACGACGGCTTCGCTGGCGGAGCCTGCCCTGGCTTGGGACTTTTCCTGGAGGGCTGTCGGCAGGCGCAGGATGAACGGGATCCGCGCCGAGGCGTCGAAGGGGACGCCCTTGGCGAACTGGTTGTGGTCGTAGAGCATTTCTCCGTGGTCGGAGGCGAAGAGGATGGCGGTATTGTCGAGGACGCCGCGCTCGTAAAGGGCCATGATCACGCGGTTGATCTGGTAGTCGATGTGCGTGATTTGCGCGTAGTAGGCGCGGCGGCAGAGGTCGATCTGGGCGGGGTCGGTGGGCACGGGGCTGTCGTGAGATCCTGGGCGCACGTCGAAGTCTACCCAGTCGCCCTTGACGGGCGGAGGCATATCTATGTGGCGAAAGCGATCGAGAAAGGAGGCCGGCGGATCGCAGGGCGGGTGGGGCCGATGGTAGGAGAGGTTGAGAAAGAAAGGCTTGGAGGGATCGCGTCGGCGCAGGAAGTCGATCCCCATGGTCGTGACCCAGCTCGAGGGATGGAGCATCTCGTGGTAGGGCCAGGGCTGGGCGGCGTATCCGTTGCAGCCTACGCCGGAGTCGTTGTGGTCGGCGTAGACGGCGCCCAGCTTTTCGCGCAGCCAGGGCAGATAGTCGTCCACCATGCCGTATTCGGGCGTTTCGCGGCGCGCGGCGTGCATGTATCCGTCGTGCAGGACCACGTTGTGAAACCCGAGCAGGTTGCGCCAGGGCCGGACATGCATTTTGCCCACGCACTGGGTGTGGTAGCCGCCGGCGGCGAGAGTTCCGGCCAGCGTGGTCGGAAAGCGCCATTCAGCGCCCGCGTTGGTGAGGATGCCCGTGCGCTTGGGAGCCATGCCCGTCATGAGGTCCGCACGGGCCGCAACGCAGACCGGGCAGGAGCTGTAGGCTTGGTTGAAGCGCGTGCCTTGGGATGCGAGGTAGTCCAGGTGGGGCGTCTGGGCGAAAGGATGCCCGGCGCCGCTCAGGGCGTCGGCGCGCCACTGGTCGACGAGGATGAAGAGGATGTTGGGCTGGGTTTGTGTGGCCATGGGTGGAACGTGAGAATGACGGAAGCGACAGCTAGGCCGGGTATGACCGCCCGGCGAGTTCAATGGTGGCCTCGCTGTGGCCTGCTTGGCCAACCCATTGCGCACAAAGCCTCCTTCACCGAGTGTGAAAAGCGGGCGCCGCGTGCCTATACGGATAAAGATAGAAGGCTTGGCGGTTTCGCCAAGCCCTCTTTGAAAATGGGAGAAGTGGATTTTCGACCTGCCTACCTTTACGCTTAGCCGAAGTGGCGGTTCCGGAGCAGGAATCCAAGCACAAGGAGTGAGGCGCCTAGCACCAGCATCGTAACACTGGACTCTGTTACTGGAGACCTGCACTGGGTGACGGTCGCGCTCACCGCGCCATGCATGTATCCCTGTTTCGCTCTCCAGAACTAATCTTCGTTAAACGTACAAATAACCTGTGCTTAATTTTCATCTCCTCATCACAGATGAGTGAAACTTGGTGTTGGTTTGGACTGACCTCGTTGCCTAAGGCAAGGCGGGGCGGGTCAGGGTTCGGGCTGCGGGGGAGTTCGAAGGATTCGGGCGATGGTTTCAGCGAGGGCTTGGTGGCCGGAGGGCGATAGGTGGAGGCCGTCGACGGTGCCGTCGGTTGCGGCAATAATGGCGGCGAGGTGGCGGTGGTGCAGCAGCGGGACACGGTGACGGGCGGCGACCCCGCGGGTGGCCCGGCCGAATCCCGCCCGCAGCGGCAGGGCGGGAAAGTCGATGATGAAGGGGCGGCCCTGGCGTCGTTGAATTTCCATGACAAGGGCTTCGAGGTGGTCGTGGTAGTGGCGGGCGGAGCCGCCGAGGAGCATGTCGTTGCCACCGAGGAGAATGATGACGAGGCGGCCTTCCGGATCGGTTTCGCCGAGCTGGCCGAGACCGTCGGCGATCCGGGCGCCGGGCCGGGCGCGGTTGACCACGGGGAGCGCAGTGGCCTCGGCCAGGAGTGCGGGCCAAGTCGTCTCGCGGGGAGATATCCCGGCGCTGAGCGAATCCCCGATCACGACCACGCCCTCCACAGGGTCCGCGACGACCGGTGCAGGCCACCAGCGCAGTTCGAGCACGAGGACCGTGGCGGCAACGGCCAGACCGACCAGGCCCACCGACCGCACCGTGGTCACCCGGATGCCCTGCCGGCGAACCAGCACCACCGCCCCCGCCAGTACAAGAACCAAGGCCCCCAGCCAGAACCGCGGGACCGGTGTGGCCGTGGCGAAGAGAAGAATGGCGGCGACCGCCCCTGCATCGGCGGACCGGCGGAGCCACCGGGCGCGGGGCCAGATGATCAGGCAGATGAACGCAACCAGGCAGACCCCTGCGCAAAGGAGAAAACCCCGCCCGCCGAGAAACCAGAGCGCGGCTTCGATCATCGCGGGCCTGGGTGTGGGGTGGGGGGTTGGTTGGGCCGGAGGTAGAGGCGCATGATTGGGACCGGGTGTTGGGTTGGGAGAGGGTCGGAAACTGCAGGAATAACATGCGGGAGTGTCGGGACCGGGCCGGATTTCTCAATCCCGGTTCTGCTGGGGATGGATTGGGCGAGACCTGCCCGAAGTGGGCGCCGGGAGGGGTGAAAGGAATGGAGCGGAGAATTGCCTTCGCTCGGGAGACGACCAAACTCTTCGGCATGACCAGCGCCTCTCCTGCGGTTGCACCTTGTCTCTCCTCGCTGGGCCGGCTGTTGCCGGTGGACGAGCGGCGTTTTGGGTGGATGGAGCCGTCCAATGAACTCCTGGATGATCCGGGGGCTCTGCGGGAGCGGCTTGCGGCGGAGGGGTATCTGTATTTCAAGCGGTTTTTGCCGGTGGAGGCGGTGCTGGCGGGGCGGCGGTCAATCCTCTCGCGCCTGGCCGCGGAAGGTTTGCTCGATCCCGGGCGGGACCTGATGGAGGGCGTGTTGCGGGGAGATCTGCTGGAGGCGGCCGCGGCCGAATCGGAAGGGCATCGGCCCTTGCGTCGGATGAAAGCGGGGGCCTTCCGGCCGGACCTGGCCCGGGCCAATTCAGAAATCGAGCGGGTGGTTTACGGACCCGAGCTGCAGGCCTTTTACGACCGGCTCTTTGGCGAGCCGGCGCTGCACTTCGACTTTACTTGGCTGCGGGTGATGGGGCCGGGGTACGGCACGCCGACACATTGCGACTGGGTTTACATGGGGCGCGGCAGCACCGAGCTGCTGACCTGCTGGGTGCCCTATGGGGAAGTGCCCTTGGAAGTGGGAGGGCTGATGGTGCTGGAGCGGAGCCACCTCCAAGCCGAGCGGATTCGCCCCTATCTTGATAAAGACGTGGACACCTATTGTGAAAACCGGCCCGCCGACGTGAAGCGGGTGAAGGAAGAAGGCGGTTGGTCCTTCCCGGGCTGGTTGACGAAAAACCCCCAGCAGCTTCCGGACAAATTTCAGGCGCGTTGGCTGACTTGCCGGCATTGGGAGCCGGGCGATTTCATCACCTTCTCGATGCGCATGATCCACGGCAGCCTCGACAACGCCAGCGACCGCCTGCGCATCTCCACTGATGTGCGGTACCAGCCCGCCAGTCAGCCCGCGGATGAGCGCTGGGTGGGTCCCAATCCGCCCGCCCACGGCCGGGCGGGCAAGCGCGGACGGATCTGTTGAGTTCGGGGGTCGGGAGATCCCGCGGTCGCGGGACCCCGCAGTCGCGGGGCAAGCGGCAGACGGGGGACGGAGGCCGGATACCAGAAGCCGGACGACTTGCGGCGGCGCGCTCGGCGAGCACGCCCTACCGGGTGCGTGCGAGGTAGGGTAGTGGGTCTGCTTCGCTCCGCAGTGGCGGGAGCATCTCTCCGAAAGGGTTAGAAGAAGGCGTCGTGTAGCGGAAGCGCGGATGCGCTTTCGTGGAGTGGGGTGACGTTGCCGTGAGGGGGACGAAGCCGCTCCGCGGCTCCGCTACGACGCAGGGGGCGCTCGGCGAGCACGCCCTACCGGGGGTGTGCGAGGTGGGGTAGTGTGCCACAAGGATTCCGATACGTCCTATTTCCGTGAGTCCTCAAAATCGTATTGCATGCATTTGCTTGACAGAAGACGGGGGTCCGAAGTCCCTCCATGAACAAGCCAGGCCGCTGGTCGAGTAACTCGTCCTCCTGGCATTGGCAAAGAAATGAAGAGCAAGGGCAGAAAAACTCCGCGTTGCATCATCATAGCCGGCCCGAATGGCGCGGGAAAGACCACCTTTGCCCGCGAGTTTCTCGAACGAGAGGCTGGTATTGTTCATTTCGTGAATGCCGATCTTTTGGCGGCCGGGCTTTCTCCTTTGAGACCCGGGCTCGCAGCCTTGGCGGCGGGCAAGCTGGTACTGAAGGAAATGGACCGTCTTGCTGAGCAACGGGTGGACTTCGCTTTTGAAAGTACGCTGAGCGGCAAATCTTACCTCTTCCGCCTGCGTAAATGGAAAGCTATGGGTTACCGGATCGAGATCGTGTTTCTGCGCCTGACTTCGGTGCGTATTGCCTTGCGGCGCATTGCAAGCCGTGTGAAACAAGGTGGCCACTCCGTGCCAAAGACCGATGTCGAGCGCCGTTTTGAGCGGGGCTGGCAGAACTTTGTCCGTCATTATCGCCCGCTTGCCGATGGGTGGACCGTCTATGATAATTCAACCGACCAAATTATCCTTCTGGAAGAATCCTCATGAAACGAAATGCCGCCCGCCCAAAACCACGCACCGAACTCAGCAAGGCTGCCGCCCGGGCCTTGAAACGTGCCGCCGTTTCAGCTCGTGTGACCGCGAAACGCTATGGCACACGCATTCATGTGATAAAGGACGGGAAGATCAGGGCTTTGGACCCGTGAACCTCTTGCGATTATTTATGGACTCCTTCTGCTGGGGGGGGTGTGTCGCGCAAGCTCCTCCTCAACGGCAAGTCCATTGCCCTTATTGAGCCCGGTGCCTGGATTGTCGGCGACAACACCTGATGGAAGGAAGGCGCGGTCTCCGTCATCACCTCCATGATGAACGACGAGTCCGTGGTGAAGGGGGAAACCCAGAAGGCACCCAACGTCTGTTAGCTACGACTTGCCATCCCCGGAGTTCGGCGGCGCGCTCGGCGAGCGCGCCCTACCGGGGGTGTGCGAGGTGGGGTAGTGGGTCTGCTTCGCGCCGCAGTGGCGGGAGCATCCCTCCAAATGGGTGGGAAGAAGACGTCATGTAGCGGAAGCGCGGATGCGCTTTCGGGGGAGGCGACGTTGCCGTGGGGGGACGAAGCCGCTCCGCGGGTTCGCTACGACACAGGGGGCGTTCGGTGACCGCGCCGTGCCTTGGGCGCGGGTGGCCCGGGTGTAGCGGAAGCGCGGAGCGCTTTCGGCCCGGCACTTCAGGTTTCGCCGGGGCGTAGGGGGAGCAATGACCGGTCCGCGCCGGTGGGCAGATCCTCCGCGGAGGCGCCGTTGACGGACCGCAGGCTCCAAGCCCCATCCTCGCGGGCGAAGGAAAACCGGTCCTCGCCGACCCGGAGTTCGCCCTCCGGAGTCCAAGCGACCGCGGGGGGTGGTTTGTCGCCGTCGATTGGATACAAAACGGTGATGAGAACGACCTCGGTTTGCGGCTCGGCGGGGGCGGCGGCGAGGTAGTCGAGTACGGAACGCCCGTGGGTCAGGCCGATCCCGGTGGAGCCGGCGGTAAGGACGTGGAGGCCGGCGTGGTCGCCCTGGATCCGGCCCCGGTTCCCTTCGATCTCGAGTTGGCGCCGGGAGGTCTGGATCCGGGCTTCGAAGCGGGTGGGGCGGCTGGCGGCGAGATCGTCGACCAAGACCAGATAGTCGCCGCGGATCATGAGGAGGTGGCGCACGAAACGCTGCGGGGCGGGCGCCTCGTAAGTCCGGGCAAGGTCGAGGGCGAGGTAGTGGAAGTCCTCGCCGCTGCCGAAGCGCAGGTAGCGGGCCTCGGTGGTGTCGCGGATTTGGCCGCGTCCATCGATGAGTACGGTGGACTGATCGCGGGTTTCGGTGGCTTGGTTGGAGTCGGGGATGTGGATGAGGCGTTCCCCGTCCACCGTGAGCACAAAAGCGCCGAGGTCGCGCCGGTTGTGGGTGCGGCCGCCACTGAAGGCGAGCCAGAGGCGCGGTGACTGGAGCACGGCATGCCCGGCGCCGCGGAACAGGACCGCCGGTTGCAGCTCGGGGCGCGGGGCGCCGATGGCGGAGCGGCCGTCGTCGCGCCGCCAGAGAAACCAGAAAGGCGAAGCGCCCGGCCAGTAGAAGCGGCTGGAGCCGTTGTCCGCGCCCCAGCGCAGGAGATCGTCGCCGCCGGAGACGACGGACTCGAAGAGTGCGCAAAGTTCGGCGTGGGGGCCGCCGCGGCCGGTCCGGCTCCAAAGACCTTCGCCCCAGTCGCCGCCCATCCGGCCGATGTTGGCATAGCGCAGGTCGGGCCCCTGCATGTAGATGTCCCAGTAACCGGCGAGACGCTCGCGCATGAGCTCAAGTGCAGCCGCCTGGCTGCCGTCTTCAAAGCGGTGCTTGAGGGCCATGAGAGCGGAGGTTGCGTACGTGATGCCGTAGTGGTGGTAACCGACCCCCTCGTGGCCGCCGCCGTCGATCGCGACGACCTGTTCGAAAATCCGGGGGACTTGGACTCGGGCGACCTCGGCCAGGCGCCGGGCCTCGGGGGATTCGTCGTAGAGCGCGAGCGCGGCCACGCCCATGCCTCCGTGGCAGACCCCCCGCCAGTTGTTGATCGCGTGTTCGAACCACCACTCCCGCGGATTGCCGTCGACCGAAATGGCATAGCGGCGCAAGCCTTCCTCCAGGAGCGCGGTCCGGATCACCTCCCGGCTTTGCGTATCCATGGCTTCGTGACACCAGTCGTAAACGAGGGCGAGCCCGAGGGATAGCTCCGCGGTGGTGAGATCGGCCCCGCGGTTGAAAGAAACGTGCCTCGGGGCGATCCAGCGGCCTTGGGCAATGGCGGCGCGGGCCTCGCGGACGGCGCGGTCGGCATGGCGCGAATCCCCGGTGATGACGTAGGCGAATGCGCTGCTTCCCATATTGCCGAGCTGGTAGCGTGCGCCGCGGGCGGGAGGTTCGTTCCACAAGGCCTCGGCGCGCTGCCGCATTTCGGCCCAGCGGGTGGCAAACGGCTCACGGTCCATCCGCTCCCGCAGTGCGGGCACCTCGGAGGGAGCAAAAAAGAGTCCGTGGCGGGTGGTGGTTTCGGCGTTGGCGTTCATGGACAGGATCACGACAAAAAGCCCCGGGAGAAGAAAACCCCGCAGCCGGGGTACGTGCAAGAAACTCATGGAGATGCGGGCCACCTTCCGGACCGGCGGGATTCAGGCAAAGCAAAAGGCCGCCGGAGGGGCAAACCACGCCGGTTTGATCGATTGCCCTTTTCACCGGGATGGCGCGTCAGCAGGCTGAAGCGGTGGCCAATCCTGCGGCAACGGGTCGAGAGACCGTCTTTCAAACCCGCGGCGTAACCAAGGTTTATGTCATGGGCGAAGTGAAAATCCATGCCCTGCGCGGGGTGGACCTGGCGCTCTTTGCGGGCGAGCTGATGGTGCTGCTCGGTCCCTCGGGCTGCGGCAAATCCACCCTGCTCAACATCCTCGGCGGTCTCGACACCCCAACCGCCGGCACGGTGACCTACCGCGACCAAGAGCTGACCCGGGCGGATGAGCGCACCCTGACCCGTTACCGGCGCCATGAAGTCGGTTTTGTCTTCCAAGCCTACAACATGATTCCCAGCCTCACCGCGCGGGAAAACGTCGCCATCGTGACTGAGATCGCCCGCGACCCGATGACGCCGGAGGAAGCGCTGGAGTTGGTGGGGCTCGGGGACCGGATGGATCATTTTCCTTCGCAGTTGTCGGGAGGCCAGCAGCAGCGGGTGGCCATTGCCCGGGCAATCGCGAAGCGGCCGGCGGTCTTGCTCTGCGACGAGCCCACCGGGGCGCTGGATTCGACGACCAGCGCGGGGGTGCTGGAAGCAATCGAATCGATCAACCGGACCTTGAAGACCACCACCGCCCTCATCACCCACAATGAAGTCATCGGCGAGATGGCGGATCGGGTGGTCCGGATGAGCGATGGCAAGGTGGTCGATGAACGCCGTCCGGAGCGGCGGCTGACACCCCGCGAGCTCGAGTGGTAGACGGCGATGCGGGCGCTTCATCGCAAACTCTTCCGCGACCTCGCGGCCATGAAAGGGCAGGCCGCGGCGATCGCGGTGGTGGTCGCCGCGGGGGTGACGATGCTGATCGTCTTTGCCACCACCCATGATGCGCTCACCCTCACGCAGGAGCGGTTCTACCAGGATCAGCGCTTCGCGGAAGTGTTTGCCGACTTGAAACGGGCGCCGAACCGCGTGGGAGAGCGACTGCGCACCATCCCTGGGGTGAACCAAGTGGAGACGCGGGTGGTGGCGCCCCTGCGGCTGGAAGTGCCGGGATTCGAGGATCCGGTGCGCGGGCTGGCGGTTTCGCTTCCCGAGCACCGTGAGCCCATGGTTAACCGGGTCTTCGTGCGGGAAGGCCGCCTGCCCGAACCGGGCCGCACCGATGCGGTGGCGGTGAGCGAAGTCTTTGCGGAAGCGCACGGTCTCGGTCCGGGCGATACTCTGCGGGCCATCATCCGCGGCCGGCTCGAGACCCTCACCATCACCGCGATCGTGCTTTCCCCCGAGTTTGTTTACCAGATCGGCCCCGGCGACTTGGTGCCGGACTACGAACGCTTCGGGGTGGTCTGGATGCGGGAGCGGGCCCTGGCCAAGGCCTTTGCCATGGACGGGGCTTTCAACAGCGTGGTGCTCAACCTTCAGGTCGGCGCGGATGCGGAAGCGGTGGTCGAGGCGCTGGACCAGATCCTGGCCCCGTATGGTGGGGTGGGGGCCTATCCGCGGTCCGACCAAGTTTCACACCGCATCCTGGAAGACGAGCTGCAGCAGGTCCGTGTGATGGCGACGGTGTTGCCGGCGATCTTTCTCGGGGTGGCGGCCTTTCTGCTGCACGTGCTGATGGGGAGGATCATCCGCATGCAAAGGGAGCAGATCGCGGTGCTGAAAGCCTTCGGCCACAGCCTCATTGAAATCGCCGGCCACTACCTGATGCTGACCGGCCTCATCGTGACCTTGGGTGCGGTCTTGGGCGTGGGGGTGGGGGCCTGGCTCGCCGACCTCCTGGCCGGCGTGTACATGGAGTATTACCGCTTTCCTGAAGTTCGTTTCCGGCTTCAGCCCTGGGTGGTGGCGGTGGCGGTGCTGGTGGCGGCCGGCGCCTCCCTGCTCGGGGCGGTCGGGGCGGTGCGGGCGGCGGTGGCGCTGCCGCCCGCGGAGGCCATGCGCCCGCCCCTGCCGGAGCGTTTCAAACCCGGTCTCCTGGAGCGGACCGCCTGGTGGCGGCAACTCAGCCAGCCCACCCGCATCATCCTGCGCAACCTCTCCCGCCATCCCCTCAAAGCGATCCTGTCGGTCACCGGGATCGCCCTGGCGGGTGCGCTCCTCCTCTTGGGCAGCCAGCTCTTCAAAGCCATGGAGCAGATGGTGGACGTGCAATACCGGCTGGTGCTCCTGATGGACACGCACCTGAGTTTCACCGATCCGACGCCGGAGCGGGCGGCGCGGGAAGTCCTCCACCTGCCCGGCGTGCGCTATGCGGAGGGTTACCGCTCGGTGCCGGTGCGCCTCTCCAACGGCTTCCGTGAGTACCAGACCAGCCTGCTCGGCATGGAGCTCGATTCGCGGCTCCGCGGCATCATCGACCGCGATCACCGGCCGGTCTCGCTGCCGGCCGAAGGGCTGCTGCTGACCGATTACTTGGCAGAGTACCTCGGACTGTTGCCGGGGGACCGGGTGCGGATCGAAATCATGGAAGGGCGCCGGCGGAGCGTGATCCTGCCGCTTGCCGGAACGGTGGCGGAGCCAATCGGTGTGAGCGCTTACATGGAGCGCCGGGCGGTCAACCGCCTGATGGGCGAAGGACCCGCCCTGACCGGGGTCTGGCTGCTGACGGAACCGGCGGACCGGCCGGCCTTGTTCCGCGAACTGCGGGATCTGGCCCGGGTGATGGGCATCGGCCTGATCGACGATGCCGAAGCGGGCTTTCGGGAGATGATCGATTCGACCCTGCTGGCCTTCATGACGATCGTGCTGGCGCTCTCGGTTTCGCTCGCCTTTGCCGTCATTTACAACAACGCCCGCATCACCCTGGCGGAACGTTCCCGCGAGCTGGCCACGCTCCGGGTGCTCGGGCTGACGCGTGCGGAGGTTTCCTGGATCCTGATCGGGGAGATCGGGTTGCTCACCCTGCTGGCCATCCCGCCGGGCTGGCTGCTTGGCATTGCCTTTGCCTATGGCCTCAATCAGGCCATGGCCGTGGACATGTACCGCATCCCCTTCGTCATCACGTCTTGGACGATCGCCTTTTCGGCCGCGGGCGTGCTGCTGGCCTCGGCCCTTTCCCTGCTGGTCACCACCCGCCGCCTGCTCCGCATCGATCTGGTCTCGGCCCTCAAGACGGGGGAATGAACACTGGCCGCTTCCTGTATTTAAATTATCATGACATTGAAAAAGAAACTCCTGCTCCTCGCCGGCCTCCTCGGGGTTGCGGTGCTGCTTGGACTGGCCTTGCGGCCAACACCGGTGCCCACCACCGCGGTGAAAGTGATGCGCGGTCCCTTCACCGAGTATGTCGAGGAGGAAGGTTTCACCGACCTGCGGCACTCCTTTGCCGTGGCCGCTCCCATCGGCGGCTACCTGCACCGGGTCGAGCTGGAGGAGGGAGACCGGGTCGAGGAAGGACAGGTGCTGTTCCGGCTGGAGCCAAACCCCGTGCCGGGCCTGGATCGCCGCACCCTGGAAGAGGCGCGGGCCCGGGCCGGGGCCGCGGAGGCCCGCTTGGGCAGGGCCGCGGCGGAGCTGGAAGCCCGCCGCTCGGAAGCTGTGTATGCGGATCGCGACTACGAACGCCATGCGGAGCTTTACCGGAGCCGGGCCATCCCGGTCTCCGAACTGGACCGGCGGCGTGATCTCCGCGACCGGGCCCGCAGTGCCGAGCGCGCCGCCACAGCCGCGGTGGAGACGGCCCGTTACGAAGTTGAACAGGCCCGGGTCGTCCTCGAAGTCGGCCAAGGCCAGCGCAGTGGCGATGGTGCAAGCGAGCCGGTGGCGGTGCACGCCCCGATCGGGGGAGTCGTGCTGGCCCGGCACCGTCGCGATGAAGGGCCGGTCGCCGCCGGGGAGCGCATCCTTGAAATCGGTGACCTGGCCCGGCTCGAAGTGAGGGTGGACCTCCTGTCGATGGATGCAGTCCGGGTCGCCCCCGGGATGCGGGTCCTCCTGACCCGTTGGGGCGGGGAGCAGGATCTGGAAGGCCGGGTGCGCCGGGTCGATCCCGCCGGTTATGAACGCATCTCCGCGCTCGGGGTGGAGGAGCAGCGCGTGCCGGTGCGGATCGATCTGACCGGTGATCCCGCCGCTTGGGAGCGCCTGGGCACCGGCTACCGGGTCGAAGCCCGCTTTGTCCTCTGGCAGGAAGACGACATCATCCAGATTCCCGGCAGCTCGGTTTTCCGCCGGGACGACGGGGAAGCGGCCTTCGTGGTGGAGAACGGGCGAGCCCGTATCCGGTCCATTGAGACTGGGAGGCGGAGCGGCATCTGGACACAGGTGCTGGGAGGGCTGGAGCCGAGCGAGATTGTCATCGCCCATCCCGCGGACCGGATCGGCGATGGCACCCGGGTGCGGCCGGAGCTGCGGGAGTATCGTTGAGCGTTCGCGGGCCCTTTCCGTAAGGTCCGGGTGCATCAAGGAGAGGACCGGGCATGAAGCCACTGCGCTCCGGTGGCCGATTACGTGGTGCCGGGCGGTTGCTCCACTTCGCGGGTTCTGCGCTTGTGCGGGGCGGAGCCCTGGATTGTCATGCCGGGGTGATGCCTGACTATCCCGAATTCATTCCCTCCTCAAACCCGCCGCCGGAGCGGCAGCCGTTGGCGTCGCCGGCCGCTTCCTCCTGAGGGTCACCTCCCGCCGATGGACCTGCGACCCCTGCCGGGACGACCCCGTCCCGAAGCTGTTCTCGACGCCTTTCTTTCCTATGTGGCGGAGAAGGGCTTGGAGCTGTACCCGGCCCAGGAGCGGGCCATCCTCGAACTGCTCGAAGGACGTAATGTTATTCTGAATACACCAACGGGCTCGGGGAAATCCTTGGTGGCGGCGGCGCTGCACTTTGCCGGCCTCTGCGCCGGCCGCCGCTCCGTGTACACCTGCCCGATCAAAGCCTTGGTCAATGAGAAGTTTCTCTCGCTTTGCCGCGAGTTCGGTCCGGAAAACGTCGGCATGTCGACCGGGGATGCGTCCGTCAACCGCTCCGCGCCCGTGCTCTGCTGCACCGCCGAAGTCCTGGCGAACATCGCCCTGCACGACGGCTCCGCCGCCCCCGTGCACGATGTCGTGATGGATGAATTTCACTATTACAGTGACCGGGACCGCGGGGTGGCCTGGCAGGTGCCGCTGCTCGCGCTGCCGCAGTGCCGTTTTCTGCTCATGTCCGCCACTCTCGGGGAGACCAGCTTTTTCGAATGCGAGCTGACCCGCCGAACCGGGCGTGAGACCGTGGTGGTTGCGTCCGTGGAGCGCCCCGTGCCGCTGGCGTTTTCGTATTCCGAGGACGGCCTCGACGGCCTCGTGCTTTCGTTGCACGAAGCTTCCCGGCTGCCGGCCTACCTGGTGCATTTCACCCAGCGGGCCGCGACGGAAACCGCCCAGAAACTGATGAGCCTCGATCTCTGCAGCCGGGCGGAGAAGGATGCCCTGGCGGAAGCACTCGCCGAGGTGCGCTTCACGACGCCCTTTGGCCGGGAGTTGAGAAAATACCTCCGCCACGGCATTGGGGTGCACCACGCCGGCCTCCTCCCGCGCTACCGCCTCCTGGTCGAAAAACTCGCCCAGGAGAATCGCCTCCGCCTTATCTGCGGCACCGACACGCTCGGCGTGGGGGTCAACGTACCGATTCGCACGGTGGTCTTCACCGCCTTGAGCAAGTATGACGGGGACCGGCTGAAGATCCTCCCCATCCGTGACTTCCACCAGATCGCCGGGCGGGCGGGCCGCAAAGGGTTCGATGATCAAGGCTATGTTGTCGCCCAGGCCCCGGAGCACGAAATCGAAAACCGCAAGCTTGAGCGCAAGGCCAAGGAGAACCCGGCCAAGGCCCGGAAATTCGTCCGCCGCAAACCGCCGGAACGGTTTGTCAACTGGGATGAGAAAACCTTTCTCCGGCTGCAGCAGTCTCTCCCGGAGCCGTTGACCAGTTCCTTCCGGGTCGGCCACGGCATGCTGCTCAACGTGCTCAGCCGCCCCGGCGACGGCTGCCGGGCGATGCGCGATCTCATCCGCGACTGCCATGAGCCACCCAGCGCCAAAGCCGCCCACCGCCGCCGGGCCTTTTCGCTATTCCGCTCGCTGGTGGAGAAGGACATCATCGAACTGCTCCCGCGCGACCATCCCTCCGGCCGCAAACTCCGCCTCAACCTGGATTTGCAGGACGATTTCTCGCTCGACCAGGCCCTGGCCCTCTTCCTCGTCGACGCGGTCGTCGCGCTCGACCGGGACGACCCCGGCTACTCCCTCAAAGTGCTCAGCCTGGTGGAAGCCGTGCTCGAAAACCCCGACGCCATCCTCCGCCGCCAGGTCGACCGCCTCAAGTCCGAGCTGCTGCGTGACCTCAAAGACCAAGGTGTGCCCTATGAAGAGCGGATGGAAAAACTGGATACGGTCGAACATCCCAAGCCGGAGCGGGAGTTCATCTACGAGACCTTCAATGGGTTTGCCGCCCGTCATCCCTGGGTGGGGGAGGAAAACATCCGCCCCAAGTCGATTGCGCGGGAGATGGTCGAGCGGTATTCGAGTTTCAATGACTACGTGAAAGAGTACGGTCTCGAACGGGCCGAAGGCCTCCTGCTTCGCCATCTGACCGGAGTATACAAAACCCTCACCCAGACCGTGCCGGAAGACTGCCGGACCGAGGAGGTGGAGGAGCTGCGGACGTTTCTCGAGCAACTGGTGCGGTCGACCGACTCCTCCCTGCTTGATGAATGGGAAGCGCTGCTTCATCCGGAGGCCGTGGTTTCCCCGGCGGACCGGGATGCCCCCGTCCGTCCGCAGCCCCGCGGTCCCGACCCCGCCCGCGATCCCGCCGGTGCCCTGCGCCAGTTCCGGCATGCCGTTTTCAGCTTTCTCAAGCCGCTCTCCCAGCATCGCTTCCGGGCCGCGGCCGAAGTCCTCGCGGAACTGGCGGGGCGCCCCGCCGATGACGCCGCCCCGCCTCCGGTGGTGCCGGTGGGAGAGGAACAGGAAAATGAAGGGCGCGGCCGCTTCCGCTGGAATGAGCAGGCCCTGGTCAGCGCCTTCGAGCCGTACCAAGCGAGTCATGAACGGCTTCTCCTCGATCCGTCCGCCCGGGCCGCCGCTCACACCCGTTTGGAAAAGGATCCGCTCACCGGGGACTGGCTGTTGTTCCAAACCCTGGTCGATCCGGAAGGGTTGAACGACTGGGGACTGACCTTTCGGGTCGAGGTCGAGGGTGGCCGTGAGGCCGGGGCGCCGCGGCTGTCTCTCGAGTCACTCCAACCGCTCGATGGGGGGGCGGAGTAACGCCCTGTTGAATGGTTCGAGAAGTGCGGATTGGCGGGGCGGCGGACCATGGCGTTTGGCAAAAAGGATGAGGGCTCCCTTGCCGGGGCGCGAACCCGGGTTGGTCAACGAAACGGTGGCTGGCGCCACCTTCTCACATCCGGCGCACCTCCGGCACTGTGAAGGAGCCACCCAGTCGAAACACGACATCGGCGAAACTGGTCGTGCGCAATCCCGCCGAACAGCCGCTAACTGCCCATTATCGGGGGACGAAACGACTTCGTCGCTCCGCTGCGAAGGCACGCCTACAGCCTTGGCTCAAATCGGTCCTGCCCCCGGCCACAGGGGCCTCACTCAACCTATCTTGCGCAGTTGATGACCTGTTTTCGCACGGAAAAAGGTCGTAAGCTGCTGGCGTTAAGTTACTTGTGCAGGGATTGGCGATTCCGTTTCCATTCACTCGGAAAGTGAAGGCAAAATGGCTTTCGATACGCCTGCCGGAGGTGTCTTCCTGGAATCCGGTGATGAGTCGATGACGCCCTTCGGGGGCTTCGTTTCACTGCCTGCGTTCCTGCAAAAGCTCGTGATTTTGGATGTTTTGGCCGAAACCGCTCCGGTCATTCGGACCGGTCCGAACGCGAGCCGTCCCCGCGACATCCTGACCTTGTTTTTTCCCACCACATTCATCGACGGCAGCCGCTTCGCCCACGTCAACCGTCTGCGCGAAGATCCGCTTGTCGCGGCGGTGGCGGGGACCCGCCTGTGTCCCCACTACCGCTGGCG
>REEB01000156.1 GCA_007695295.1 Puniceicoccaceae bacterium | reverse complement strand
GAGTGACGGGGTAATCCCACGGTCGCCTGGTCCGCCCACGCCGCAGGCGGACTCCGGGGTGACAGGTTTTGCTTTTTGCTTCGGGCGAAGGCTGGGGTGGGTCTGCTGGCACCCCTCCGGGGTGCTTTGTGGGGTGGTGGGCGTGATTCCGGTGGTATCGCTGCGCTCAACCACCGGCTGGACGCTGGCATCCCTCCGGGATGTTGGAGTAAGCGGGTGGCCCTTCTGTCGCGGGGTGAGGACGAAACGACTCCGTCGTTCCGCTACGACTGGGAGACGAAGTCATTCTGCCTGAGGGTGATTGGGATTGAATGACGAAACGACTCCGTCGTTCCGCTACGACTGGCAGATCTGGGGTTCTGATGAGCGCTGGCGATGACACGACCGGCTGCGGCCAGCTCTCGGGCACGTGGTCAATCCCTTGATCCCGAGGGGGAGAGGGCTTCGAAGTTGCCGTCGGCGCGTTTGCGGAGGTGGCCGGAGAGTTCGAGGCGCATGAGGAGGGCGGCGATCTGGGGGGTGGGTTTGCCGGTAAGGCTGGCGAGGGCGTCGACGGAGAGGGCGGAGCCGCCGCGGAACTGGTCGAGGAGGGCCTGCTGGTCCGGATCGGCGGCGGGGCGGTCGGTTGGGGCGGGGGCGGCCGCGGCGGGGTCGGGTTTGAGAATACCCTTGAGGTAGGAGAGTTCTTCGACGACATCCTCTGGACCGGTGCAGAGGGTGGCGCCGTCGCGGATGAGCTGGTGGCAGCCGGCGCTGCTGGACTGGTCGATGCGGCCGGGGACGGCGAGGACGGTGCGGCCCTGCTCGCCGGCGAAGCGGGCGGTGATCATGGCGCCGCCGTGAACATCGGACTCGACGACGACGATGGCCTGGCAGATGCCGGCGACGATGCGGTTGCGCATGGGGAAGGTCTGCCGGTCGGGTTGGCGGCCGAAGGGGAACTCGCTCATGACGGCGCCGGAGGCGGTGATGCGGCGGTAGAGCTCGAGGTTTTCGGAAGGCCAGATGATATCGAGGCCGCTGCCGACCACGGCGACGGTGGCGCCGCCGGCCTCGAGGGCGCCGAGGTGAGCGGCGGTGTCGATGCCGCGGGCGAGCCCGCTGACGACGCAGAACCCGCGCCGGGCGAGTCCGGCGGCGAGCCTGCGGGCGGTATCGCGGCCGTAGAGGGTGACGCGGCGGCTGCCGACGATGGCGACGGCCGGGCCCTTCACTCTGTAGGGACCGAGGCAATACAGTCCGATCGGCGGGTCGTAAATCTCGCGGAGCAGCGGAGGGTAGTCCTCATCCTCGGCGGCGATGAAGACGGCCCCGGTTTTTCTCAGCACTTCCTCCTCGCGTTCCAGCGGGAAGCGTTCCCGCCAATTGATGATGGCCTCGGCGGCCGTCCGGTTGACCCCTTCGACGGCGGCGAGCCGCGGGCGGGAGGCCTGAAAGATGGCGACCGGATCCCCGTCGAAGGCGGCGAGGAGCCGGTTGGTGGTGATCGGGCCGATGCCTTGGAGGCCGTTGAGGACGAAGAAGGCGCGGCGGCGGTCGAGTTCAGGCACCGGGGTGGACATGGTGGAGGGCGGGGGCGAGCCGGTCGAGGAGTTGGGTGGTGCGAACGGAGGTCTGGCCGAGGTCGCGGGCAAGGAGGTCGGCGGCGCGGGCGTGCCAGAGGGCGGCCATGGCGGCAAGGGTGAGGGGATCCTCGCGGCGGGAGGCGGCGAGTCCGGCGAGCAGACCGGCAAGGATGTCGCCGGAGCCGCCGCGGGCGAGGACCGGACCGCCGGCGCAGACCCGGAAAACGGTTTCGCCGGTGCAGACGCGGCTGTGGGCGCCCTTGAGGATAATGGTGGCTCCCCAGCCGGCGGCGGCGCCGCGGAGGATGGCATCCGGTATCAGTGCATCGGATACACCTTTGGCGATGCGGCGGAACTCGCCGGGGTGGGGGGTGAGGAAGAGCGGGCGCTGGGGGCGGTCTCGCCGCACGCGGGTGATGAGGTCGGGCTGGAGGGCGTCGGCATCGAGAATCCAGGGCACTTCGAGCAGGCCGGACAATTCCTCGAGGAGGGCGAGGGACTCGGGCTCCCGGCCGAGGCCCGGGCCGGCGAGAAAGGCGGTCAGGCGGTCGGCGAGGGGGCGGACAAGGTGGAGCCCTTCGAGGGCGAGGTGGCCGTCGGGCGTGACCGGCCAGGGCAGCCACATGGCCTCGGGGATGCGGGCGGCGCAGGCCGGAACGACCTCGGCGGGGACGGCCGCGGTGACGAGGCCGGCGCCGGCGCGCAGGGCGGCCTCGACGGCCATGACGGCGGCTCCCGGCATGGCGGTGGAGCCGGCAAGTACGAGCAGGTGGCCGAAGCTGCCCTTGTGGGCGGAAGCCGGGCGGAGGGCGGCGAGGGGATCGAGAAGAGCGGGCAGGAGAACGCGCTCTGAGGGCGGGGGGTGGGGTTCGTCGCGGAAGAAATCGAGATCGAGGTAGCGGATGCGTCCGGCGGCCCCTTGGCCTTCGGCGGCAAAGAGCGGGGATTTGGCGATGCCGGTGGCGTAGGTGAAGTCGGCGCGGAAGGCATCCGGGTCGCAGCCTTTGTCGCCGAGGCCGCTGGGGAGGTCGATGGCGGCGCGGAAGCGGATGGCGGGGTGGCGGTTGACCTCCCGGGTGATCCAGTGCATCGGCGGCCGCAAGGGTGGGGAGAAGGCCATGCCGAGCAGCCCGTCGAGCGCGAGGTCGAAGCGGTGGCCGGTGAGAGCGCCATTGACCTGGGTGGTGCAGACGGACTCGGAGAAGGCCGAGCAGGCGACCAGCTCGGTGCGTTCGGCGGAAGCAGTGCGCAGCTCGACAAGGGCGCGGCGGGTGAGCGGCTTGAGCGCCTCGGCATCGCCCGCGAGCAGGAGAGTGGCGCGGCTGCGGGGGCGGCGGGCGAGGAGGAGATTGGCGGCGATGAGGGCGTCGCCGCCGTTGTGGCCCTTGCCAACGAGGACGAGAAGGCGGGCCTCATCGGGCCAGGGCCCGGTTTCAAGGAAGTCCGCCTCGACTGCGTCGGCGAGTTTGAGTCCGGCCTGCTGCATGGCCCGCCACTCGGCCGGTTCGTCCGCCAGCAGTTCGCGTTCCCAGTCCGCGGCGGCGCGGCAGGAGAGGACGGGGTCGGAGACGGGGCGGACCTGCATGGCGTGTCAGTGTGGAAGGCCATCGCGGCCGGTCAAGGCAGCGGGCCGGGGGGAATCCGGGAATCGGCAAGACGGACCCGCGCCGGGGTGGGGGGAGTAGGGTGGGAAACGCTGAAACGCTGTTCCGAGGCACGCAGTGCCGACAAGACCGGGCGCGCCAGCGAACCGGACCAA
>REEB01000018.1 GCA_007695295.1 Puniceicoccaceae bacterium | reverse complement strand
CCCTTCGTAGCGGAGACGCGGAGCGGCTTCGTCACTCCCCAGCGCATCGCCCGAAAGCGCTCCGCGCTTCCGCCACACCCGCCCCGCATCCAGCCTCCGCCGTCCCTTCGTAGCGGAGACGCGGAGCGGCTTCGTCACTCCCCACCGCATCGCCCGAAAGCGCCCCGCGCTTCCGCCACACCCCGCCCCGCATCCAGCCTCCGCCTACCCTTCGTAGCGGAGACGCGGAGCGGCTTCGTCACTCCCCAGCGCATCGCCCGAATGCGCCCCGCGCTTCCGCCACACCCGGCCAGGGCACCGCAACGACCGGTTCTCCGCCGCGTTCAGGCTTTCACCAGTGGAAGCCGGACCTCGAAACAGCTCCCGCCTTCGGGAAGGTTGCGCATGGAGATGGAACCGCCTTGGCGCTCGAGAAACGACTTCACAATATGCAGGCCGAGGCCATTGCTGGTTTCGTCGCCCGTCGGCCGGGGTGAAAGCGTCTGGAAGGGACGGAATAGCAGGGGCTGCTCCGAGGGCGGAATGCCAGGCCCCTGGTCAAGCACGGACAAGACCGCTTCCTGACCGTCAGACCGGCCTTCGACAATGATCTGCGCCCGCGCCGGCGAGTACTTTGAGGCATTGCTGATCAGATTGTCGATCACCTGGCGCGTGCGGATCGGATCGGCCCGCACCATCAGCGGGCCGGAGACTTCACAGCGCAGAACCTGCACTTTCTTCTGCAGCCGCTGGTCCCAAGTCGTCGTCACCTCGCGCAGAAGGGCGGCGAGGTCGAAGGTGGCGGGGCTGACTTCCACCGTCCCGCGCTCGATGGCGGCGGTGTTCATCAGGTTGGCCAAGGTCTCGTGGAGGATACGGGTGGCCCCGACCGCCATTCCCACCAACTCCGGGAGTTCGGATTTCCCCTGCGGTTGCAAGACTTCGTCTTGAATCAGCTCCAGGCTTTGTTTGACCGCTCCGACCAGGTTGCGGAGGTCGTGTGCAGCCATTTTCAGCAATAATGTCTTCTGCCGGCTCTCCTCTTCGGCAACCTCACGGAGGCGGGCAACTTCCTTCAAGGTACGGGCCGTCTCCTCACGGCGCGAGCGTTCCCGGCTGGCTTCGGTGCGGGCTTCGTCCAGTTCATGAAGCGCCCGGAGCGTTTCCCGGTGCCGTGCGGCTTTCTCAGAAAGAAGCTGCTTTTCCAGATCCGCCGAGGCGCCGCGGTGATGGTAGGCCTCCTCCCACCGGCCTTCCTCCGCGAGACGCTCGGCCAGGGCCCGGTGAACCTCCGCCTCCTGGGGCTTGAGGCCTGTCTCCTCGATCAGGGAAAGCGTTTCCCGAAGCAGACCGATTGCGTCTTCGTCCGGCAAGCGAGCACGGCCCAGAAGTACCGCCACCCGGCCCCGGGAGGATTCGTGCTGCTGATACAGATCGCCAGCCTCCCGCCACAGCGCCGTGCAGGGCCCGAGGTTGCCGCGCTGGTGCTCCAGCCAAGCCAGGGCATCGAGGCAATGGGCCAGCCGAAAGCTTTCCCCAAGCTCCCGGGCATCGACGATCGCTTCGTTCAGCAATGCTTCGGCTTCATCGAGTTGCCCGGTCTCGCCGAGACTCTTGGCAAGATTCATCCGCACGTTGATCGACCAACGCCGTTGCCCTGCATCGCGGTAAATCCGGTAGGCTTTCCGGTAATAGGAGACCGCCGCCACCGCATCGCCCTGGCAGCTGTGGAGCAGCCCCAAGTTCTGAAGCGCGTTGGCCAGGCCTTCCGGCCGCTCCGCCCGCTCCCAGGCGGCCAGCGACTCCTCAAGGTAGGCGGCGGCACGCTCATAATCACCGAGATTGATGAAATCGACCGCAAGATTGTTGGTCAGGTGACCGACGACCGCGGGATCGCCGCACTCCCGCGCCGCTTCCAGGGCGAGGTTGAGGCAGCGGATGGCCTCCGTATAGTCATCCCTTTGCCCTGCGATCATTGCCCGGACGTTCAGCGCCGCCGCCTTGATTCTCGGCTCGTGCGTGCGCTCGAGCAGACCAAAGAGCTCCTCCAAGGCCGCTTCGGCCGCCGCGGTCTCACCGCGGATGTGATGGGCGGAAGCAGCAATCTGCAGAATCCGGGGAAGCAGCCGGTCGGCCTCCTCCGCCTGCAGCCGGGTCTGTGCTTCCTTCAGCAAACGCAGCGCCTGCTCCGGCTCCTCCTGGAAAAGAGCGGCGGCTTCCTCCCAGAGTTTTCCGGCGGGACTTGGGTCCGTCTCCGTCTGCTGTAAGATCACCACTTTGCCATCGACGTGTTTCCAGCCCTCCTTCAGCTGGTGAATCTTTTTTTTTCCTCCAGCGGGCGAGGGCAGGCGCCCACCTGAGCATCCCGGAAAGCCGGCCGTCACCGAAACGTAGCCTGTTCCCGTCCGTGCGTCCTTGTTTTGCGACGCGGATTGTCTCATGCTGAAGGGATGGAAGAGGTGCGGATCTCGAGTTGGAATGATCTTCAGGAAGCGCTTTTCCACGACTCCTGGGATCCTCAATTGGAGCGTTTCCGCAGCCGCTGGGTCTTTCGCGGCCTCTCCAATGCGGACTACGATCTTGTGACCACGCTGATGCGCCTGGGCGGCCCTTACCAGGAACTGGAGCGCCACTTGCTCCGGAACTTCCGCAAATACGCCCACCGCAGCATGGTCGAGCGCGACTCGATTTGGCACTGGCTCTCCCTCGCCAAACACCACGGTCTGCCCTCCCGGCTGCTCGACTGGACATACTCCCCGCTGGTCGCCATGCACTTCGCCACCGCCAACCTCGACCACTTCCAGCGCGACAGCGTCATCTGGGCCGTCAACTACCACCACGCCCACAGCTTGCTGCCGGCCCGCCTGCGCGAGGTCCTCGAAAACGAAGGCGCCCACAGCTTCACCGTCGACCTGCTCTCCCGCTGCCTGCCCGGCCTTGATGATCTCGGCGGACCGGACGGCCCCGGCTCCCTGCTCTTCATGGAGCCACCCTCCATCGACGACCGGATCGTCAACCAGTTCGCCCTCTTCTCCGTCACCTCGGATCCGGCCCTGCGCCTCGTCCCTTGGTTCAAGGTCCATCCCGGCATGGCCCGCCGCATCCTCATCCCCGCCTCCCTGAAATGGGAAATCCGCGACAAGCTCGACCAAGCCAACATCACCGAACGCGTGCTCTTTCCCGGTCTCGACGGCCTCAGCCTCTGGCTCAAACGCCAGTACAGTCCGAAAAACCCCGCCGCTCCCACACCCGGATGATCCGCTCCCCTGAACCCGCCTCCGCCACGGCGGCTTGCCCTCCGCCACTTGCTCGCGCCAGTGGTGCCGAAGAGGGGACTCGAACCCCTACGTCCTTGCGGACACTAGATCC
>REEB01000200.1 GCA_007695295.1 Puniceicoccaceae bacterium | reverse complement strand
TGGCGCCGCAGGTACTCCTCGGTCAGCCCGCGGCCGCCGATTTCGATCGCCACCCCCTCCCGGCGGGCCGTCTCCAGAAAACGCCCGCCTTCCTCCCCGGCCGGATCGGGCAAGGGTTGGTTGTCCGCCATCTGCACCAGGCGGAACCCATGACCGAGCGCGAAGCGCAGAAAGGCCTCCGCATCCAAGGGCCGCTCCGGAGGAGGATTCCCGGGCACGCCGATCGACCAAGCCAGCGCATAGGTGCCGAGTCCAAGTTTCATTACCGGGGTTGTATCCGTTCCTCCAGGACTTTGATGATGTCACCGTGGAAGCGCCGGTCGCCGGCGGAAACGACGGCCAAAAAACGGCAGCGGCGGCGCGCGAGCGCCCGCACCCGGTGGGGCACGGAGGCGTCAAAGAGTATGCTGTCCCCCTCCTCCAGGAGGGTTTCCTCCCCGTCGTAGTCGAAGCGGCACCCGCCCTCGAGGATGTGGATCAACTCCTGCCCCGGATGGGCCTGCATCGGCATGTCCGCTTTAAGCGTTCCGACATCCGCCACGAAAGGCTCCATCACCCGGTCGGCCTTGGCCAGGGCCAGCATCCGCACGAGGATGCCCCGGCGGCCCCGCAGCCGCACATGGCGCCCCTCCCCGGCCCGGCAGAGCACCCGCCGCGGCGGCTCCTCCGCCGCCTCGAAGAAGTGCCCGATCGGCACGCAGAAAAACTCCGCCAGCGCCGCCAGGTTGGCCACGCTGATCGCCGCCCGCCCGTTCTCCACCCGCGAGAGGTAGGATATGGAAAGCCCCGTGCCCTCGGAAACCTCCTGCAAGGTAAGCCCGCTCTCCCGGCGCAGGCCGGCCAGGCGCGTCGATACTCGACGCTCCGTCTCGGTCAGGCTGGTCGTTTCGACCACGGATTCGGCAGGGGGCATGACGGGGCGATGACTTTGCTTCTTGTGCAAACTATTTTTCTTGAGTGCAAGCCAAAAAACCGCCAGAAAACTCCGCGATCCCCCAACCCCACGATGACTGAACGCACGCTTTCGGCCGGGCCGTTGCGGCTGCTCTGGCAACCCGCGGAAGGATTCGCCCGCTACCTCGCCTGCGGCGGGGAAGAGTGTCTGCGCGGTGTTTACTTCGCCCTCCGCGACCACAACTGGGACACCGTTCCCTGGCACGCCGAGGAGTACCAAGAGGCGATCGGCAACGACCATTTCCGGATCCGCTTCCGCGCGGTCTGGGCGTCCCCGCCGATCGACTACGCCGCTGACATCCAGCTCGAAGGCCTGCCGGACGGCACCCTCCGCTACCGCTTCGCCGGCCGCTCCCGCTCCGCCTTCCGCCGCAACCGGATCGGCTTTTGCATCCTCCACGATCCCGGCTGCGCGGGCCGCCCCTGCCGCGTCGAGACCATCGACGGCGCCACCCGAGAGGCCGCGTTTCCCGATGCCATCTCACCCCACCAGCCGTTTTTCGATCTCCGCGCCATCACCCATGAAAGCGACGACGGCACCCGCGTCACTGTGCAAATGGAGGGCGACACCTTCGAGATGGAGGACCAACGCAACTGGACCGACGCCTCCTTCAAAACCTACTGCACGCCACTCGGCCTGCCTTTTCCGGTCGACGTGCGGCCCGGTGACGAGGTGGTCCAAACCGTGACCGTGCGCATTGATCCCGGTGATGTCGGCGCCAAGACCGCCGCCCGCGCAGCCTCCGGCCCGGAGCCCGTCCGCATCAGGCCCGCCGGCGAACCGCGGCCGCTGCCGGCATGGGGTTTCGGACTCGGCGCGGCCGATGACCCGCCGCTGACCGACGAAGCTCTGGCCCGGATCACCGCTCTGCGGCCGGCCCACCTGCGGGTCGACCTGCCCGCCGTCGCCGACGAAGCCCTCACCGCGTTGAGGGCCGCCACGGAAACCGCACGCCGCATCAACACCCGGCTGGAGGTCGCCCTCCATCTCGGCGATGATGCCGACGCCCTCCTCAAGCGCCTCGCCCGTGACCTCGCGGCAACCGCCGGAAGCGGTCTCGTCACCCGCTGGCTCGTCTTCCACCAGGCCGAGAATAGCACCTCCGCCCACTGGATCGAAACCGCCCGCGGCCACCTTGCCCCGGCCACGCCCGAAGCCGCCTTCGTCGGCGGCACGGACGCCTATTTCGCCGAACTCAACCGCGGCCGGCCACCGGTGGAAGCCTGCGACGCGGTCACTTTCTCGATCAATCCCCAAGTGCACGCCTTCGACGATCGCTCCCTTGTCGAGACCCTCGCCATGCAGGCGGTGGCGGTGGATTCGGCCAAACGCTTCTGCGGCGGCCGCCCGGTGCTGGTCTCGCCGGTCACGCTCCGGCCCCGCTTCAATCCCAACGCAACCGGCCCCGAAGCCCCTCCGCCCCCGGGCACCCTGCCCCCGAGCGCCGATCCCCGCCAGCGCCTCCCCTTCGCCGCAGCGTGGACCCTCGGAAGCTTCAAACACCTCGCCGAAGCCGGCGCAGCCGCCGTCACCTACTACGAACTCCGGGGCTGGCGGGGCCTCTTCGAAACCGCCGAGGGATCACCCCTGCCCGACACGTTTCCGTCCACGCCGGGCGAGGTTTTCCCGGTCTGCCGGCTCTTCGAGGAGCTGGCCCCCTTCGCGGGAGGCACGATCACGCCCCTGCGCTCCTCCAAGCCGCTCACCGCGGAGGCGCTCCTGCTGGCCGCGGGCAACCGCCGCCGTCTGCTCGTCGCCAACTTCCGCCCGGAGAACACGTCCCTTCGTATCGAGCTTTCCATGACAGACCGGATCGATCCGCGGCCCGTCCCCCCCGCCGCAGCCGCTCCCCGGCGCGACGCCGATGGCAACCTCACCCTGCCCGGCGGGGCGATCGCCGCCTTTGACTGGTCTGAATCCTGACCCCTTTCGCCATGTCCAACCCCAAACCACCGCTTCGTTTCGCCATCCTCGGGACCGGCTTTTGGGCCCGCTACCAGCTCGCCGCCTGGCGGGAAATACCCGGCGCGGAGTGCGTCGCGCTTTACAACCGCACCCGCTCCAAAGCGGAGGCCCTTGCCGCCGAGTTCGGCATCCCCGCCGTTTATGACGACCCCAAGGCCCTGCTCGGGCGCGAAAAGCCGGACTTCGTCGACATTATCACCGGACCCGACACCCATGCCCACTTTGTCGGACTCGCCGCCGAGCATGGCATCCCGGCGATCTGCCAAAAGCCCTTCGCCCCCACCCTCGCCGTGGCCGAAGCCATGACCGAGGCCTGCCGCCGGGCCGGCGTCGATCTGCTCATCCATGAAAACTGGCGCTGGCAGACAGCCATCCGGCGCTTTGCCGAAGTGCTCCACTCGGGCCGGCTCGGCCGCATCTGGCGCGCCCGCATCGCCTACGACAGCAGTTTTCCCGTTTTTGAAAACCAGCCCTTCCTCAAGGAAGAGCGACGGTTCATCCTCATGGATGTCGGCACCCACGTGCTCGACGCCGCCCGCTTCCTCTTCGGCGAAGCCGCTGCGCTCACCTGCCGCACCCACCGCGTCAATCCGGAGATCAAGGGCGAGGACGCCGCCAGTATCCTTCTGGACACTACGGATGGCCCCACGGTCTTCGTCACCCTCAGCTACGCCAGCCGGCTCGAGCGCGAACGCTTCCCGCAGACCACCATCCTCGTCGAAGGCGAGGATTGCTCCGCCGAGTTGACCACCGACTACTGGATCCGGGTGACCGACCGCGACGGCACCCGGGCCTTCCGCGCCCCTCCGCCCTACTATCCCTGGGCCGATCCGCGCTACGACTGCGTCTTCGCCTCCATCCCGCCCTGCCACGCCAATCTGCTCGCCCACCTCCGCGGCGAAGGCCGCGCCGAGACCACCGCGGAGGACAATCTCAAGACCCTCCGGTTGGTCGAGGCCTGCTACCGGTCGGCCGACAGCGGCAGCACCATCACGCTGGCGGATTGACCTCGGCGTGCCCGCCTCCACGCCTCCCGGAGTTGAAAAGCCCGGCCGCTTCGGCCTATCCTCCCCTCATGCCCCGCCGACCCGCAATCGCAGCCCTCCTCGCCGCCGCCCTTTTGCCCGCTTCCGCCCTCGCCCTACCCCCGTTGCACGAAGCCTTTGCAGGGTATTTCGACCTCGGCGCGATCCTCAGCCGCACCACCATCGAAGTGCCCGAAGTGACGGCGCTGGCCGCCACGCACTTCAACACCCTCACGCACGAAAACGAACTCAAGTGGCACCGCGTCCAACGCGAGGAAGGGACCTTCACCTTCGCCGAGGCCGACCGCATCATTGCCTTCGCCCGCGAGCACGGCATGCAGCTCATCGGCCACGCTCTTTGCTGGCACCAACAAGCACCGGACTGGATTTTCCAAGGACCGGACGGCGAACCGGCCTCGCCGGAGCTTCTCCTCGAGCGGCTCCGAATGCACATCAACACCGTCGTCGGCCGCTACCGCGGCATCATCGACATATGGGACGTGGTCAACGAGCCGGCCCATCCCGGCTGGGAGGAGAGTGAGCGCATCTACCGCGATTCGCCGTGGTACCGCATCCTCGGCCCCGACTACATCGCCCACGCCATCCGCTTCGCGCGCGAGGCCAATCCCGACATCGTCGTTTTGATCAACGACTACGACGCCTGGTGGCCGGCCAAATACCCCCGCATCATCCGCATCATCGAAGACCTGCGCGCGGCCGGTGAAGACATCGACGCCCTCGGCATGCAGGGCCATTGGAACATCCTCTCTCCCACCGCGGAACAATTTGAAACCGCCCTGCGCGCCTACCGCCGTCTCGGTGTGCCGATCCACCTGACCGAAATCGACGTCAGCCTCTACCAATGGCACGAGCGCGAGGATACCTTTCCCGACGGCCCCACCGACGATGTCCTCCAACAACAAGCCGACCACTTCCGTTCGCTGGCGGAGGTCATGCTCCGCCACCATGACCTCATCGACCGCGTCTCCTTCTGGGGTGTGAGCGACCGCTACTCATGGAAAAACAACTTCCCCGCCCGCGGCCGGCCCGACCACGCCCTCCTCTTCGACCGCGACTACCAGCCCAAGCCGATCCTGCACGCCTTCGTGGAAGCGGCCCACGCCCACCGCGCCGCCCAACCCCCGCGAGAGCCGTAGCCGAAGTACGGCGCGCTCGGCGATCGCGCCCTACCCTTTGCGGTGTGCGGCGCGCTCGGTGATCGCGCCCTAGCCTTTGCAACCGTCGTCCCCGTCATGCACCCTTCGAGGCAGGGTGCGCTTCCCACAGCGGCGGGACGCTGCACCGCTCCTGCAGGCCCACGCTGGGAGATGAAGAAAAAGAAAGGGGCCGCGGGTTACTTCTTGCGGACGTTGTTGGCGGCATCGCCGCAGCCGCCTTCGCCGCTGGGGCGGACGTGCGGCCGGGCAAGGTCTTCCATCCCTTTGTACCCGTAGGGGTCGTCACCCGCCACCATCACGATGTCGCGGTAGTCGGCCTTCGCGAGCCACTTGCCCTCGGACATCCAAGGCAGCATCGAGCGTGCGTTCATGTAGTGGTTGACCAATGACCGACGGTAGCCGCCGCGGGAGCGATTGGGCATGGAGCCGTGAAGCAGGTAGCCATTGAAAAAGACCACGCTGCCCGCTTTCACCTCCACGGGGATCGCGTCCGTTTCCGCATACGGGTGCCCGTAGGACCGCCCGGAGCAGTCGAAGCGCCGATCCTCGTGCATCTCCTGTGGCCAGATGATCCCGGGGCGGTGCGAGCCGGGGATGACCCAGAGGCAGCCGTTGGCCACGGTGGCGTCGTCGAGGGCGATCCAAGCCCCCGCGAGGGACCGGTCCCGGGTGGGGATGTAAAACTCATCCTGGTGCCAATGCTGGCCCGGCTTGCCCGAGGCTTTGATGAAAAGCATCGACTGCATGCACTTCACATCCGGCCCGATGACCCGGACGAGCGTGTCACGGATGGCCGGGTGACCGATCGTCTCCAACATCAGCGGCGAGAGCTTGTGGGGGAAATGGATGCAGACATAGCGGCGCAGCACCTCCTCATCGGACAGGCCGTCCGCGCCGGGCTCCAGACCACGCACCTCGCCGGCCTCGCCCCGGCAGATCCGGGTCGTCTCGCGGTTGAGGGCTTCCACTTCTTCGGCGGTGAAGGCGGATTCGACGACAAGAAAGCCGTTCTCCCGGTAAAACACTTCCGCTGCTTCGTTGAGAGGACGTGGGAAATAGCCGGGCGGGCTGCCGGTGGCGGGCCAGCTGGCGAAGGGTGTCAGATCGAGGGTGGTGGTCGCGGCGGTGATCATGGGTCGTTGGGGTTGGGGATGCGTTGGGAAAGAGTGCAGGATAGCATTGGGCTTGCTTCCCGCCAATGGCCGCAAAGCGTAAAAACGTGTCTGAAATGAACCTCACCGTTGTCGCCGGAGGCCTCATGTTCGGCCGGGTCACCTATGCGCCCGGGAGCCGGTTCGGACCGCGGGTGCAGACCCACTATCAGCTCGTGCTGATGGAGGAAGGCGCAGCCCAGGTGCAGTTGGCGGACGGTGCAACGCTCACGGCCGCTGCCGGCGAGGCCCTTCTGCTGCTGCCGGGCGGAGAGGAGTACTTTGAATTCTCGGACTCCGTGCGCACGGTGCACTCTTGGCTGCACCTGCCGCCGGAGTTCGCACCCGCGGATCTGCGGCAGCGCCTTCACCGTGGGCCGCGCCGGGCACCACTGACCCGCGGCCTGCGGGCGGTTGTCCGCGCGGGCCTGGCCCAGAACGGGCGGCTCCAGGAAGCGGCCATCCTCGCACCCCTCGCCCACGCGCTCATGGAGGCCTACCTCACCGCGGCCGCCGGGGCGCGGGATCCGGAAGGGCACCCCCCGCCCGCCATCGAGCGGGCCGTCGATTTCATCGAAAACCACCTCGCCGCGCCCATCCACCTGCCGGAGATCGCCACCGCCGCCGGAGTCAGCCCCCAGCACTTGATGCGGCTGTTCCGCTCTCATCTCGGCCACTCGCCGATGCGCCTCCTTTGGAAACTGCGCACCGAGCGCGGGGCCGACCTGCTCGCCGGCACCGGACTCTCCGTGACCGAGATCGCCCGGGCCAGCGGCTTCGCATCCCAGGCACACTTTTCGCGGTGCTTGCGGCGCCAGTACGGACAAAGCCCCCTGGAATGGAGGCGGCACTGGTGGAGACGGCGGGAGCCGATCCCGCCGTCTCCATAAAAGCACTACCGTTCTCTAGCTGTCCGCCAACTGCTCGAGCATGCGGCGGGTCTGCGGGTTGGAGGGCCGCACGGTGCGGTTTTGGTGAATCCGGCCCTCGCGGTCGATGATGACAAAGTGGGGAATGCCCCGGACTTCGTAGCCGCGGGAGATCTCCTGCACCTGCTCGCCGGCAAAGAGCTGGTTTTCGCCCAACTCAAGATCGGCGACCATGGTGCGCCACTTTTCCTTGTCCCGCTCGCGGTCGATGGAGACGGCCACGATGACGATGTCGTCGCGGTCGGCCAGGTCGGCCTTGAGGCGCTTGAGGTGCGGTATTTCGGCCAGGCAGGGGCCGCACCAAGTGGCCCAGAAATCGAGGTAGACGACTTGGCCGCGGAAGTCGGAGAGGCTCACCTTGTTGCCCTCGGCATCCTCGAGGGTGAAGTCCATCGCGGGAGCGCCCGCCCCGGTGGCGGCGGCCCGCTCCTCGATGGTTTCGAGGGCGGCGAGGTAGTTCGGATTGGTCAGCAGCTCCCGGGCGACGGCTTTGGCGTCCTCGCGGGTGGCGACGGGTTCGTTGGCCAGGTGCTGCTGCGCGAGGCGGTTGACAAAAAACTCGCGCATCTCAGGCACGTCGACTTTCTCGCGCACCACCGTGAAGGCGTTGATGAGGAAGGAGCCGTCGGGATGGTTTTCCCGCACTTCTTCGGTGATCGCCCATTCCGCAAAGCTCGCGAAGGCCCCGGTGCGGCGGAGGCGGGGCTCGTTCCACTCGATGTTTTCCGTCAGCTCCCGCAGGTAGGCCCGCCAGTCATCCTCCTCTTCGAAGACCGAGGCACCGACCGCCTGGAGGTGAAACCGCGGCCAGTTGATGTGCATGGCGTAGTTGGAGTAGCGGGTGAAGTCCTCCACTTCTTCACGCCAGGCATCGGGGATGTCCGGGTGGGCTTGGCAGAAGACTTCGATATAACGGAGCTTGGCCTCCAGGCCCTGCTGCATGTAGCGCTTGTACATGTCCCAAGACATGGGGTTGGTGAGCTGGACGTCGCCGGGATAGATGACGAAGCGGGCGTCGGTGTAGAGGCGGGTCTCGGGGCTGCCGGAGAAGGTGTAGTCCATCCGCTCGGTGCCGAAGTCGACGGTGATTTCGCGGCCGGGCTTGACGAAGAGGGGTGCGGAAACCGCGCCGTGCAGGAGCATGAGCTGCCGCATCGAGTCGAGCTCCACTTCGCCCTTGAAGGTGCCATCCTCGGCGACGGGAAACACCCCGAGCTCGGTCCGGCCCTGAAGCAAGACAACCTCCCGAGGCTCCTCGAGCTGAACGGTGCCGCGGAACACCACCCGGTTCTCCGCCAGCAAGGAGCCGGCGAGGACCGCGGTGGCCAGAAAGAGTGTGATTGACAATTTGGGCATGACCCAAGGCCACCCCGGGCTCCCCCATTGTCAAGCGGAGCGGACCGATCAACGCCTCTTTAGACCGTCCGGACTACTGGACCGGAACCGCCTGGCCCGCGGGACCAGCTCCAGGAGTGCGACGGTGCAAATCCGCTTGAGTTAGCCGCCTCCCGGGCCCATGCCAGCACCTGCCGATGTCGGAAGCCCACCTGGTCTTCATTCTGCTTGCGCTCACCCTGGCGGGGTTTGTCTGGGGTCGGGTGCGTTATGATGTGGTCGCCCTGCTCGCGCTCATCGCTTCCGTGCTGCTCGGGCTGGTGCCGGCCGAGGATGCCTTTTCCGGCTTCGGCCATCCCGCGGTTATCACGGTCATCGCGGTCCTCGTGCTCAGCCGCAGCTTTCAACACTCCGGCCTGGTCGATGCCATCGCCGCCCAGACCCTCAAGGCCGGCGGCAACCCGATCGTGCAGACCCTCGTCCTCGCCGGCGCGGTGGCGTTGCTTTCCGCCTTCATGAACAATGTCGGCGCCCTCGCCCTCATGCTGCCGGTGGCCATCCGGATGGCCCGGGAAAACAATACCCCGCCGTCTCTCCTGCTCATGCCGCTGGCCTTCGGCTCCCTGCTCGGGGGCCTCATGACTCTCATCGGCACCCCGCCCAATATCATCGTCTCCACCATGCGCGCCGACCGCACCGGCGAGGCTTTCGGCATGTTTTCATTTCTGCCCGTCGGCGGGGTCGTGATGCTGGCGGGCGTGACCTTCCTCGCACTGCTGGGCTGGCGGCTGACGCCAAAACGCAAGGGGCAGGCCTCACCGGATGAGGTCTTCGAGACCGCCGACTACTTGGGCGAACTCGAAGTCGGCGAAGATTCGAAGGCGGTCGGTTGGAGTCTGCGTGAGTTGGACGAGGCCTGCAAGGAGCCGATGCCGGTTGTCGCCGTGGTGCGGAAGGAGAAGCGCATCCCCACCCACCGCTTCCGCGGCACGCTGCAGGCCGGCGACATCCTCATCGTGGAAGCCGATCCGGAGGAGCTCAAGCTGCTCGAAAGCAAAGGTGGCCTCACGGTCGGCAAAGCGGATTTTTCCGAGCAATTCTCCGAGGCCAAGGATCTCGAGATTGCCGAAGCCGTGGTCACCCCCGGCTCACGCCTGGTCAGCCGCACCACCGGACAGGTACGCCTGTTCGACCGCCACGGCGTGCACCTGCTCGCGGTCGCCCGCGGAGGCAGCCGGCTCAAGCAGCGCCTGTCCAAGATCCGCTTTCAGGCCGGCGACGTGCTCCTGGTCCAGGGCGATGAATCCGAGCTGGCGGAAGGTCTCGCGGAGATCGGCTGCCTGCCGCTGGCCCGGCGCAACCTCTCGATCGGCAAGCCCCGCCGTCTCATTCTCTCCGTCGCGCTCTTTGCCGCCGCCATCGTTGTCATGCTGCTGGGCTGGCTGCCCGCTTCGGTGGCCCTCATCGCCGCCGCTGTCCTCACCGTGCTCACCGGCGTGCTGCCGCTGCGCGAGGCCTATGCGGGCATCGACTGGCCGGTCATCGTGCTGCTGGGGGCGATGATCCCGGTCGGCCAGTCGCTGGAAACCAGCGGAGGCTCCGCCATGGTCGCCGAACTCCTGCTCGTCTTCGGGACGGACTGGCCGGTCGTCGTCACCCTCGCCCTGCTCTTCATCATCACCATGGGCCTCTCCGGGATCATCAACAACGCCGCCGCCGCCGTCCTCATGACGCCGATCGCCTTCAGCCTGGCCGATGGCTTTGCGGTCTCCGCCGATCCTTTTCTCATGGCGGTGGCCGTCTCCGCCTCCTGCGCTTTCCTCACCCCCATCGGCCACCAGTCCAACACGCTCGTGATGGGACCCGGCGGCTACCGCTTCGGCGATTACGCCATCCTCGGCACCCCGCTCACCCTCCTCGTGATCGTGGTCGCCATCCCCATGATCCTGCTGGTCTGGCCGCTCTAATCCGGCGCGACCGGACCAGTCTCGACACCGCCGATGAGGACCACCAGTCTGCACGCATGAAAGCCCTCCTTATTTTAGGCGACTACTGGCACGCCCCCGGTGCCTATGAAAACGCGCTGGGCGAAGCTTGGCAGGGCCTGGACATCGAAACCGAGACCATCTGCTTCCCCACCCGCTTCGACCCCGCCCGGCTGAAAGACATCGACCTGCTCGTGCTCTGCGCCGAAGGCACTCTGCCCAAGCAGCGCGACCGCCGCTGGATCGATCCCGCCGGCGAAACCGCCATCCAAGCCTTTGTCGAAGCGGGCGGGCGCCTCCTCGGCTGGCATTCGGGCTTGGTCGCTTTTCATCCCGAGGGTCCCCTCCACTCCTTGTATGGCGGCTACTTTCGCGGGCATCCGCCGGAGCACCTCTTCCGCATACTCGATGGAGACGGCCGCGAAGTCGCCTCCATCGACGATGAGCTCTACCGCTACACCGTGCCGCCGGACGACGCCATCATCACCCATTGGATCGAGTCCGATGAACATCCCCGCGAGCCGGCCGCCTGGACGAGGCGGATCGGCGGGGGCCGCGTTGCCTGCGTCACCCTCGCCCACAACCGGCCGCACCTCCGGATGCCGGTGGTTCAGTCGTTGCTTCGCGCCGCCGCCGAAAGCTGACCCCCGCAGCCAAACGCGCCACGATCGGCCGATCGGCCGGCGCCCATTCGAGCGTGTCCAACTCCACCGGAAGCACCCACCGGAACTCGGTGTGCTCATGGAGGCGCAGCCGCCCGCCGCGCACGGTGGCGCGAAACGGCCGCAGGCGGATGCAGACGCCGGTGTCGTCGTGGTGCTCGACCGCATCCTCATCCGCGCCGACTTCGATCTCCAAGTCCAGCTCCTCGCGAATCTCCCGCCGCAACGCATCCGCGGGCGTCTCCCCCGGCTCCACCTTTCCGCCCGGAAACTCCCACAGCCCACCATAGGCCTTCCCGGGAGGACGGCGGGTCGCCAGGATCCGCCCCGCCCCGTCCTCGATCAGGGCGCAAACCACGTCGATCGTCTTCGTCTCACGCACCGCGCCACTCTGCGCCGGTACCCGCCCGGAATCGAGTCCGAACCTCGGTCCGGCCTTCGTATTGCCCTCCCGATCCGCTACACTGCCGCCATGCGAAGCCAAATGTCACGGTCGCTGCTGCTCCTGATCGTCGTCCCCCAAGGCCTGGCCGCCGCCCAGATCGACACCTCCTGGCGGCTGGAAACCGGTCATGACGACAATGTCTTCCGCGTCGCGGACGGCGACCTCGCCGATCGTTCCTCCTGGGTCTCGACGGTCGGAGCCCGGGCCGGCCTCAGTATCCGAAATTCTACTACACTTTCCTACGACGGCCGGGCCTTGCGCTTCTGGAGCGCCTCCGGCGAAGACCACCACCACCACCGGCTGGAGCTGCGCCATGCCGCCGAGTCGGAGCGTTTTGCCTACCGCATCGAGGGCGGCCTCGCTCGCATCGAGGGCTCCGCGGAAGGGCGGGTTTTCGACGCCGGCCGCAACGCTTTCGCCAGCGTCGCGGTGCGGGAACGCCGCCGCCAATGGCAGAGCAATGCCCGGCTGGAGCTGACCACCGACCTGCCCGCGGAACGCACCCTCCGCCTCCGCGGCGCCCTGACCCACTTCGACCTCGGCACCCGGGAGCGACTCGGCTTGTCGGGCTACGACAACTACATCGACCGCTACGACCTCGCCGGTGGGATCGACTTGGAACAACCGGCCGCGGGCGGCACCGCCCGCATCGGACTGCGCCACGGATACCAGCACCAGGGCCGCCAGGGCGGCCGCCCCACCGACCGCTCCAACCACTACCAGCAACTGCTCGCATCCTGGCAGGGCCGGCCCGCGGAACCACTTCAGCTGCGCTTCGAAGCCGGACCTGTCGTCCACCGCTACCGCGACAGCCCCGGCGATCTCCGTATCACCACCATGCTCCTCGACGCTAACGCCACCCTCCGGCTGGATGCCGCCCACCGCCTGCAGTTTTCCGCCTCCAGCCGCAAGGGCGTCGCTGGCACCGGCCTGCTCAGCAACTCCGTCCGCCGCACCTCCCTCACCTGGATCCACCAGCCCGCCGAGGACTGGCAGCTCCGGCTCGGCGGGACCGCCGCCGGCCTCGAGTATGACGGCGTCCCCATCCGGGACTGGGTCTACACCGGCCTGATCCAACTCGAGCACACCCTGAGAACCGGCGCCACCCTCCGGCTCGAAGTCGAGCGCAACCACGGACGCGACCGCGCCCTCCGCCGCCCCAACCGGGAATTTGACCGCACTTGGATCGGCCTCGCTCTCTCCGTGAGCATCTGAGGGCTGACGGCCCGGCCGCAGTTATACCCATCCCAAATATCTCTTCTGGTTTCCGCACCTCCCGCCCGATCGGGAAATCCGGTTTGCCAAGGCGGTGGCCCCGGGATTCCATGATGCTTTCACCACCGCACGCGAACACCGAATCGTCAGCATCCCATGTCCAAAGAAACTCCCCTCGAATCCGTCAACCAGGACGAACCTCAGAACCAGGAAAACGGCGCCGGCCAATGCCCGTTCATGAGCGGCGCCCTCAACCGCAGCGCCGGCAGCGGCTTCTCCAACCGCGACTGGTGGCCGCGGCAGCTCCGCCTCAACATCCTCCGCCAGCACTCAAGTCTCTCCAACCCCCTGGGCGAGGACTTCAACTACGCCGAGGCCTTCCAGTCGCTCGACCTCGCCGCCGTGAAGCAGGACCTCTACGCCCTCATGACCGATTCGCAGGACTGGTGGCCCGCCGACTACGGGCACTACGGCCCCCTCTTCATCCGCATGGCCTGGCACAGCGCGGGCACCTACCGCACCGCCGACGGGCGCGGCGGCGGCGGCACCGGCACCCAGCGTTTCGCTCCCCTCAACAGTTGGCCGGACAATGCCAACCTCGACAAGGCCCGCCTCCTCCTCTGGCCGATTAAGAAAAAGTACGGAGACAAAATCTCCTGGGCCGACCTCATGATCCTCGCCGGCAATTGCGCCCTCGAGTCCATGGGCTTCAAAACCTTCGGCTTCGCCGGCGGCCGGGTGGACGTCTGGGAGCCCGAAGAAGACATCTATTGGGGCCCCGAAGCCGAATGGCTCGGGGACAAACGCTACTCCGGCGACCGCGACTTGCAGAAGCCGCTCGCCGCCGTCCAGATGGGCCTCATCTACGTCAACCCCGAAGGCCCCAACGGCAACCCCGATCCGCTCGCCGCCGCCAAGGACATCCGCGAAACCTTCGCCCGCATGGCCATGAACGACGAGGAAACCGTCGCCCTCATCGCCGGCGGCCACACCTTCGGCAAAACCCACGGCGCGGCCGATCCCGGCCAATACGTCGGCCCCGAGCCCGCCGCCGCCCCCATCGAGGAGCAGGGCCTCGGCTGGCGCAACCGCTTCGGCCCCGGCCACGGCGAACACACCATCACCAGCGGCCTCGAAGGCGCCTGGACGACCACGCCGACGAAGTGGAGCAACAACTACTTCGAGAATCTCTTCAAGTATGACTGGGAGCTGACCAAGAGCCCCGCCGGCGCCTACCAGTGGAAACCGAAAGGCGACGCCGGCGCCGGCACCGTGCCGGACGCGCACAACCCGGAAAAGCGCCACGCTCCCTTCATGCTCACGACCGACCTCTCCCTCAAGGTCGACCCCGCCTACGCAAAAATCTCCAAGCGCTTCTACGAAAACCCGGACGAGTTCGCGGATGCTTTCGCCCGCGCCTGGTTCAAGCTCACCCACCGCGACATGGGGCCGCGCACCCGCTATCTCGGGCCGGAAATCCCTGAAGAGGAACTGCTCTGGCAGGATCCCGTTCCCCCCGTCGACCACGAACTGATCGGCGAGACCGAAAAGAATCTCCTCAAAAAAGCGATTCTCGGCACCGGCCTGACCGTCTCCCAGCTCGTCACCACCGCATGGGCCTCGGCCTCGACCTTCCGCGGCTCCGACATGCGCGGAGGGGCCAACGGCGCCCGCCTCCGCCTCGCCCCGCAAAAGTATTGGGAAGTCAACCACCCGGCCGAGCTGCCCAGAATCCTCGACGCCCTCGAAGGCGTGCAAAAGGCCTTCAACGACGGCCGCTCCGACAGCAAAAAAATCTCCCTCGCCGACCTCATCGTTCTTGGCGGATGCGCCGGCATCGAAGAAGCCGCCCGGCGCGCCGGACACGAGATCACCGTGCCCTTCACCCCGGGCCGCACCGACGCCTCCGAGGAGCAGACCGATGTCGAGTCCTTCGCCTTCCTCGAGCCCGAGGCCGACGGCTTCCGCAACTACGCCAAGCGCGAGTACTCCGTCTCCGCCGAGGAGATGCTCATCGACCGAGCCCAGCTCCTCACCCTCACCGCCCCGGAGATGACCGTCCTCATCGGCGGCCTGCGCGTGCTCGGGGCCAACCACCGCGGTTCCGCCCACGGCGTTTTCACCGACCGCCCCGAAACCCTTGGCAACGACTTCTTCGTCAACCTCCTCGACTTCGGCACCACATGGAAACCGACTTCCGAGGCGGGCACCGAGTTCGAAGGGCGCGACCGCAAGACCGGCAAGGTCAAGTGGACCGGCACCCGCGTTGACCTCATCTTCGGCTCCAACTCCGAGCTGCGCGCCATCGCCGAGGTCTATGCCACCGCCGACGGCGAGCAGCGCTTCCTGCACGACTTCGTCGCGGCCTGGCACAAAGTCATGGAATTGGACCGCTTCGACCTTAAGTAACGTTTTCCCCGGCCGGCCGGGCCGGGGAAATGGAACCACCATCGCCGATTCCATCCCAGGCCCGGCAGAGGCGAATGGACATCCGCAGCGGACCCTCAGCCCCGGCAGGGGCGGCGGGAAATTAGCCGGTGGTGCCAACCACCGGAACCCGCCCGCCCCCACCATCCGCCCCGGAGGGGCGGCGGACCCAGGGCTGTGGCGAGGAAGGGTTCCGGCGCCCCTGCCGCAGAGATTTCGAAGGGGGCAATGGTTGGACACTGAAAAGCGTAGATCCCGCAGGCCAATAGGAGTGGCTTCCGCCGTATGACTAATTAAATATGGCGCTCCGGGCGTTCCATCCATCATTCCGCATCCGCAGAATCCCCATTCCAAATGCATCGCGCAAAGGCCGCCCTCCGGGATGCCCCGGCAATACCGCCATATTTAAATAGACATTTCCGGCCCTGATGTGATCTCATCCCCCCGTTATGGACATTTTCCTCCTCAATGATGACCTGCGTTTCCGCGGCCCGGGCGGTTCGCTCGCCGTCCGTCCCGACGACGAGATCTCCCGCCGCCTCGCCATGCTCCTGGCCGGCGAATGCGGCGATCTCGGCGTCGCCGAGGCCGCCCGGCGCTTCGGCTTCAGCCGCCAGCGCTACCACCAGCTGCGCTCCCTCTTTCTCGAGCATGGCGCCGGCGCCCTGGCCCCGCAAACCCGCGGCCCGAAGACCGACTACAGGCGCACCGACGAAGCCATCCGCCTGGTCATCCGCCTGCGCTTCCTCGATCCGCAGGCCTCCGCCGAGGTCATCGCCCAGAAGCTGCGCCAGCTCGGCCACCCCATCAGCGTCCGCAGCGTCGAGCGCATCATCGCCGACTACGGCCTGCAAAAAAAAACTCTACGCACTTGATCCGTCCCTGCCCCGGCGCCACCTCCCCACCCAGCGCACCCGGCGCAAGAGACGCCTCCAGGCCGCCGACCCGCCCAGCATCGAGCGCGAAGTGCGCCAAATGCTCGCCGACAAGATCTGCGGCAACCAGGCCGGCGTCTGGCTTCTGGTCCCCGAGCACCTGCGCCTGGGCACCTGGGACTTGCTCTGCGCGTGGAGCGGATGCGACGGCCGGCGCGTCGAGCCCCGGCTGGCCCTGCACCTGGTCAACGAGGCCGCCATGTGCCTGTGCTCGCACCGCTGCCGGCGCACCCTTTCCCAAAAGGGCTTCGAGCTGGCCAACGGGCTGCCCTTCGTCCCCGCCGACGCCGCCGTCCACCAGCTGCTCGACGCGCGCAGCGTGGCCCAATCCCGCCGCGTCCAGATCGCCTTGGGCAAGCTGCGGCGCGCCGCAGGCCATTTCGACGGCAGGCTGCTCGCCCTCGACCCCCACCGCATGCCCTCGCATTCCAAACGCCGGATGCGCCGCCACCGCTTCGGCAGCCAGGACAAGCCCGCGAAAATGGGGCAGAGCTTTTTCCTCCTGGACTGCGACACCGCCCAGCCGCTGTGCATGAGCCTGGCTTCATCGTCCCCGACGGCCGCCGAATCGGCCCCCGGCCTTTTGTCCATGGCCGCCGAAATCCTGCCCGCCGCCGGCCGCGATGAAGCCAAGCCCCTGGTGCTCGCCGACAAGGAGCACTGCACCAGCGAACTCTTCGCCGCGGTGCGCCGCGACGACCGCTTCGAGCTGCTCTGCGCGATGCCGGCCTCGCCCTCTGCGGCCAAGCGCTGGAAAGGCCTTGCCGAGAGCGAGTTCACCGAACACTGGCCCGGCTACGCGACCGCGCTTTCGCCCTACCGCTTCGCGCAATCCCCCGGGGAGGTCTATCACGAGGTGGTCCAGCGCAGCGGACTGCGCCCGCAGGACCATCACCACCAGGGCTTCCTGGCCACCTGCGCGCGCGACCAACTCCAACGC
>REEB01000186.1 GCA_007695295.1 Puniceicoccaceae bacterium | reverse complement strand
CCACAGCATGAATATAGTCCCCGGCATTGAAGGCCTGAAAGTCAAACTCTTCGCTACCGCAACGGTGTCAAGGAGGGCTCCAACCAGCACTACAACAGTCTCATCAGCTACCTCGAAAACAACAACCCCGCCAATCCCGCCGTCTACGCCGAGATCCGGCGGCGCATGGATGTCGACAACTTCCTCGCCTACTACGTCGCCCAGATCTACCTCAACAACACCGACTGGCCCGGCAACAACATCGACTTCTGGCGCACCCGCACCGACTTCGACCCCTCCGCCCCGCCCCAGCACGACGGCCGCTGGCGCTGGCTCATGTACGATGTCGATTTCGGCTACAACCTTTACTGGAGCAATACCTTCGGCGAACGCCACAACCAAGGCTTCAACACCCTCGCCTTCGCCACCGATCCCGCCGGGCCCAACTGGCCCAACCCGCCTTGGTCCAATGTCATGTTCCGCCGCCTCCTCCTCAACCAGGAGTTCCGCCACGCTTTCATCAACCGCTTCGCCGACGAGCTCAACACCGCCTTGCACCCCCAGCGCGCCCTCGCCCTCTTCGAGGAGCTGTGGGACCACACTTGGCCCGGCTACCCCACCAATGCCAACAACCCGGGCAACCCGCCGGACTTCGAACATCGCCTGCGCTGGCCCGGCCTCAGCCGCAACTGGGATCTGCCGCGCATGTGGGACGCCATGCGCACCTTCGCCGAGCAGCGCCCCGGCATCATGTTCAACCATCTGCGGACTCACTTCTCCCTGCCCTCCTCCCACACCCTCACCGTCAACCGCACCGGCGGCCCGGGTGCGGTCCGCGTCAACTCCGTTCTCCTCGACGAAAACACCCTCGGCCTCGCCAACCCCAGCCAGCCTTTTCCCTGGTCGGGCACCTACTTCCGCAACGTCCCCGTCACCCTCACCGCCCAGCCCAAACCCGGCTACCGCTTCGATGGCTGGGTCGAGTATCCGGATCACCACGACAGCACCCTTGTCCTCAACCTCACCGCCAACACCACCGCCACCGCCCGCTTCGCCGAACACCCCGGCCAGCGCGGACTGGTCCACTACTGGAGCTTCAATGAGGAATCCCTCACCGCCACCCAAACTTTCGGCGGCGGTGAACTCTCCGCCGACCCCGGCCCCGACACCGTCGTCACTTTCGGATCCGGACAGGGCTTCTCCGCCGAAAACGCCCGCCTCGGCGAAGAGGCCGGCGCCCACCTCCGTGTCAACCATCCCCTCGGCGCCATCGTCCGTTTCAACCTCCCCACCACCGGCTTCGAACATCCCGTCTTCTCCTACGAATCCCGCCGCTCCGGCCAAGGCGCCGGCATCCAACAGGTCAGCTACACCATCGACGGCGAAACCTGGAGCGACCCGGCAATCGTTGTCATCGAAAACGACGATCCCGTCGCCGTCACCTTCGACTACTGGGGCGTGCCCGGCGTCTCCGACAATCCCGACTTCGCCGTCCGCATCACTTTCCTCCGGGGCCTCGGCGACACCGAAGGCAACAACCGCTTCGACAACGCGGTTCTCGAAGCCGTCCCCCTCCCCGGAACCACCCTCCACCCCGAATTGATCGAACCTCCCGGCCTCCAAGAGCTCATTGCCGGCGACAGTTCCACCGTCCTCGACCTCGCCGAAATCTTCCACGACCCCAACGGCGATCCACTCTCTTATGAGGTCTCGGTCGACCGCCCCGCCCTTCTGCTCGCCGCCGCCGTCGGCGACTCCCTCCTCCTCAGCCCCCTCGGCCGCGGCGAGGCCACCGTCTCCGTCACCGCCGTCAAGGGCGATCTCGTCTCCGCTCCGGCCGTCTTCCGCGTCCTCGTGTATCCGGAGGCCCATGACCTTTCCACCGCCCCCTATACCTTCAACACCTGGTCGCCACTCTCGCCCGCCGGCCTCTTCCCCGAACACATGATCTTCCTCCAGTCGGACCGCAACGACCCCGGCCTCGAGGACGAACTCCTCTTCGCCTATGCCATCCCGCCCGCGGACGCCTCCGAGCCCGAGGATGTCGACCAACCCTACAACGCCACCAACCGCACCCGCATCAACGGGCTCGACCAGGATGGCATCAGCTTCATCAACACCAGCCGCGGGCGCGACCTCGGCGCCGCCCTCCTCGCCCTCGACACCCGCGGCGTCGATGCCGCCACCGTCCGCTGGGAGGCCTCCACCCTCACCGCCAACAGCCGAGTCTACCACCTCCGCCTCCAGTACCGCCTCGGCGCCTCGGGCGCATTTCTCGATTTTCCGGGTCCCGACGGCCAACCTGTGGAGTACATCCGCAACCCCGAAGAAGGCATCACCGATGTCCTCGGCCCCCACCCGCTCCCCGAGACCCTGCTCGGCCAGCCTTACCTCCAGCTCCGCTGGAAATACTACCACACCGGCGAGCGCATCACCCAGGCCAGCGGCGCCCGCGACCGCATCCGCCTTGGCGGCATCGGCGTCGTCGCCATCTCCGAAATCGCTCCCGAAGGCTACGAGCAGTGGGCCGTCCTGACTTGGCCCGATCCCGCCGACCGAGAGCCCGGAGGTCTCGGCCATCCCGCCAGCGATCCCGGCCACACCGGCCTCACCAACCTCCAGCGCTACGCCTATAATTTGGGCCCCGGCGAACCGCCCGGCGACGCCCTCCCCTCCCTCGTCCTCGTCGACGGCCAGCCCCATTTCCGCTTCCACTACGATCCGGCCAAGTCAGATCTCCGTCTCCGGGTCCAGCACTCCACCGACCTCGATGGATGGGTGGACCTCTTCGACTCCCTCCTTCAGGCCGACCTGCCCGAAGAAGCCACCTGGCTCGAAATCCCCCTTCCAACAGGCGACCCCCGCTTCACCCGCCTCCACCTCTCGCTCTTGCCCTGATCGGTCCGGCCCGCAGGCCACCTCTTCGCCCGCCTTACCCTCTTGGCCGCGCCAGGGACCGCCCCGCCAGATAACCGGTCGTCCATGCCGCCTGGAAGTTGAAGCCGCCGGTAATCCCGTCGATGTCCAGCAGCTCGCCTGCAAAGTGCAGTCCCGGGCAACACCGGCTTTCCATGGTCCGGAAGTCCACTTCACTCAGCCGCACTCCGCCGCAGGTCACGAACTCCTCCTTGTTCATGCTTTTGCCCTCGACTGCGAAGATCGACCCTGCGCAATGCTCCGCCAGGGCCGCCGTTTCCGGCCGCGTCAGGCTCGCCCAGATCCGCCCCGCCGGCAAACCCGCCGTCACCGCCAGCCGCTCCCAGAGCCGTCCCGGCAGGCCGAAGGGATTCGCCCGCACCACCGCCTTCCGGGGGTGCGCCTCCCGTGCTTTGCGCAGACCCGCGATCGCGTCCGCTTCCTTCCCTCCGATCCACGAAACTTCCAGCGGACAGCGGTAGGCCGCCGCAGCCAGCTCCCGCGCTCCCCAGGCGGAAAGCCGCAGGATCGCCGGTCCGCTCAAGCCCCAGTGGGTGATCAGCACCGGCCCCCGCTCCCGCAGCCCCTGCTGCGGCAAAACCACCGCGGCATCCGTCACCGCCACCCCCTCCAATCCGGCCAACCGGGCGTCGTCGATGTGCAGGGTGAAGAGCGAAGGCACCGGTGGTTCGACGCTGTGCCCCAAGCCCTCCAAGAGAGCGGTTCCCGTACCGTCGCGGAGGCCGCCCGTCGCCAGCAAGACGCGGTCGTAGAACTCCGCACCGCCTGTTCCAAGCACCGCCTCGAACCCGCCCGCCGCCCGCCCTTTGAGACCGAGCAGCGGCGTTCCCAACCGCACCGTCACTCCTGCACGGCCGGCCGCTTCCATCAGACAGTCGACGATGGTTGCGGAATCGTCTGTGACCGGAAACACCCGGCCGTCCTCCTCCGTTTTCAGCGCCACTCCCCGATCCTCGAACCATTCCATCGTCTCGCGCGGCCCCCAGGTGTGAAACGGTCCGAGCAGCTCGCGGGCGCCCCGCGGGTAGTGGAGCACCAAGTCCCGCAGCTCGAAACAGGCATGGGTCACATTGCAGCGCCCTCCACCCGAAATCCGCACTTTTCCCAACGGGCGCCGCGCCGCCTCCGCCAGTACCACCCGGGCCGCGGAATTTCCCACTGCCGCCTCGATCGCGGCGAAAAACCCCGCCGCGCCGCCCCCGGCCACCAAAACCCGCAGGTTCCGCATCCCCGCAGCCTCCGCTCCAACCGGGGCCGCCCGCAACCCGAAAAGGTTTCCCTATTCCGGCCACGCCCCAAGGGGCTGGCCAAATCGGCCCGCATCCGCCAAAAATTCCTCCAATCCGCCGCCATGGCCTCACCCAACCGACCCGCCCTCGATGCCTCCCGTCGCCGCCGGCCCCGTCTCAGCGGAGCCACCCTGCTCTGGGCCCTCGCCGCCCAAGGTGTCCTGATCCTCGCCACGGTTTTCATCGTCGTCCTCACCCCGCCTTCCGAGCCGGAGCCGGAGTTCACCGCCCGACCCGGCCTCCAGCAGCCCCAGCGCCAGCTCGAGCACCGCACCGCCCTCGCCGCCTTCCAGCAGGCCGCCACCCGGCCCGACCGCCTCGAACGCCTCACCGTCGATGCACTCCTGCCAGACGCCCCACCACCACTCCCTTCCCTCCCGCGCTCCGAATTCAATCCGCTCGAGTCCGCTGACTTCCTCGCCCGCGATGCCGAGGCCCTCGTCGCCCGCTCCGGCCTCGCCGATGCCATCGGACAAATGGATTCCGCCGCCTCCGCGGCCGCCTTCTTCGGCATCGAGGACAGCGGCGATTGCATCGTCATCATCGTCAACACCTCCGCCTCCGTCATGCGCAAGGCCCGCAATCGCGGCGTCACCATCGAGCGCATTCAGGAGGAGGTCCTCACTCTCCTCGGATCCCTCGATCCCCGCACGCAGTTCGCCATCGTGCAGTTCAGCCAAGGCGTGCGCACCTTTGCCGATCATCCCAGCCCGGCCCGCGCCGCCGCCATCGAAGCCGCCGGAGAGTGGATCCGCACCAACCTACGCGGCAATCCCCCCGTCCGCGGCGACCCCGCCCACCTCGGCCACGAGGCCGGTTTCGAAGCCGCTTTCGCCTACGATCCGGATGTCGTCTTCCTTCTCACCGACGGCGTCCTCAACCGCCGCACCGGCTCCCCGGGCAATTATTCGTATCCTGAAATTCCCTACAGCACCTTCCGCTCCACCCTTGTCCGCTGGCAGCGCGAGCGGGTCCGCCCCGCCCGCATCCATGTCATCGGCTTCGAGATGCGCGCCGACGATGCCGCCAACATGCGCCGCCTTACCCGCGAGTTCGGCGGCCAGGTCCGCGAGTTCTGAGCCGGCCCCCGCACCCGCCCATGCCGCCATCCCCCCCGCTTCCCATCCACGAGATCGAGGCCGATCTCGTCGCCGCCCTCCATGTCTGCCCCCGGGTCATCCTCCGCGCCCCCACCGGCTCCGGAAAAACCACCCGGGTGCCCCAAATGCTGCTCCGGCATGGGTTCCTCGAGGCCGGGCAGGCCGTTGTCCTCCAACCCCGCCGCCTCGCCACCCGGCTCCTCGCCGCCCGCGTCGCCGCCGAGCTGGACAGCCCCCTCGGCGAAACCGTTGGCTACCAGGTCAGCCTCGATGCCCGCGTCGGCCCGCGCACCCGCATCCGCTTTGTCACTGAAGGCGTACTGCTGCGCCAGCTCATCGGCGACCCCGGCCTTCACGGTGTGTCCGTGGTAATCTTCGACGAGTTCCACGAACGCCACCTCTACGGCGATCTCTCCCTCGGCCGCCTGCTCCAAGTGCAGCGGGACCGGCGACCCGACCTCCGCCTCATCGTCATGTCGGCCACGCTGCAGACCGATCCCCTCGCCGCCTTGCTCGGGGATTGCCGCCTCCTCTCCAGCGAAGGCCGCACCTTTCCCGTCGCCACCCGTTATCTGCCCCGCAACTACGATCCGGAGAAAAAGCCCGTCTGGGAGGTCGCGGCGGACGCGGTCGAGGAGGGTCTCCGCGACGGTGCCAACGGCCGCAGTCTCGTTTTCATGGCGGGCGCCCATGAGATCGCCCGCACCCTCGAAGCACTCGGCCGCCGCCCGCTCGCCAGAGACCGCGAATGCCTCCCGCTCCACGGCGAGCTCTCCGCCGCCGAGCAGGACCGAGCCGCATCCGCCGGGGGCGACGACGGCCGCATCATCGTGGCCACCAATGTCGCCGAAACTTCCCTCACCATCGACGGGGTCGGGTTGGTCGTGGACAGCGGGCTCGCCCGCATCCCCCGCTTCGACCCCCGCCGCGGCATCAACACCCTCCTGATAGAAAAAATCAGCCGCGCCTCCGCCGAACAACGGGCCGGCCGCGCCGGCCGCACCGGTCCCGGACTCTGCTTCCGGCTCTGGACCGAGGCCGACCATCGCTCCCGCCCGGAGGCCGAACTCCCCGAAATCCGCCGGCTCGACCTCGCCGAGGCCGTACTCCTTCTTGCCGCCGCCGGGGTTGACCGGCTCGAGGATTTCCCCTGGGTCGATCCGCCCGATCCCGGCGCCCTCGAGCGCGCCCTTCTCCTGCTCCGGGATCTTGGCGCCCTTGATGCCGATCGTATCCAACTCACGGCTACGGGCCGGGCCATGGCCGCTTTCCCCCTCCACCCGCGTCTCGCCCGCATGCTCCTCGAGGCCGGCCGCCGCGGCTGCCTCCGGGGCGGCGCACTTCTCTCTGCCCTCACCCAGGGAAGATCCCTTCTTGTGCGCCGCGTTGACGGCCCCACCCGCGACCGGCGTGACGACCTCCTTGCCAACGAAACCTCCTCCGACCTGCTCCGCGAAGCGCTCGCCTGGAGCGAGGCCGCCCGCCAAGACTTCCGCACCGAGGCCTGCCGGGGCCTCGGCATTCACGCCCAAGCCGCCCGCCAAGTTGCGGCCTGGTGGCAACGCCTCCTCGAACTCGCCCGCCGCGGGGGGTTCGAGCCCGGTCCGGAAGCCGAGGATCCCGCCCTCCTCCGCCGCTGCCTGCTCGCCGGCTTCGCCGACCAAGTCGCCCGCCGCCTCGATCGCGGCACGCTCCGCTGCGAACTCGTCCACCGCCGCCGCGCCACCCTCGCCCGCGAGAGCGCCGTCCAGAACGCCCCCCTCCTCGTCGCCACCGAGATCACCGAGATCGGCGGCACGGGCGGGGAAGTCACCGTCCTGCTCGCCGGCGCCACCGCCATCGAGGAGGCCTGGCTCGAAGAGGTCCTGCCGGGAAGTATCCACGAAACAACGACCATTGGGTTCGATCCCGCCACCCGCCGCGTCACCTCCGTCCGCCGCCGTTTCTACCGCGACCTCCTTCTCGAGGAACGTGCCGGCGGCGAACCCGGCGACGCCGAGGCCACTGCTTTCCTCATGGAGGAAATCAGGGCCGGCCGCTGCCCCCGCCCCGATGCCTGGGATGACACCGTCGAAACCTGGATCAACCGCGTCAACCTCCTCGCCGCCCACTTCCCCGACTACGGCATCCCCGCCATCGGCCCGGCCGAGCGCGACCTCCTCCTCGAGCACGCCATCCACGGCGCCCGCAGCGCCAAAGACGTCCGCCGCGCCGACGTCGCACCCGTGCTGCGGGAGTGGCTTTCCCCGGAGCAGGCCGCCTTTCTCGACATCTCCCTGCCCGAACGCCTCGAGCTTCCCGGCGGCCGCCGCGCCCGCCTCCGCTACCCCGTCGACACTCCCCCCGTCCTTTCTTCTCGAATACAAGACTTCTTCGAGCTTTGCGAGCACCCCACCCTTGCCGAAGGCCGCATCCGCCCCCTGGTTGAGTTGCTCGCCCCGAACAACCGCCCCGTCCAGCTCACCGATGACCTCCCCGCCTTTTGGTCCACCTCCTACCCTGCCATCCGCAAGGAACTCCGCGGCCGCTACCCCAAGCACCATTGGCCGGAACCACCCCCGGACTCCTCCACCCGGTAAACCGAGCAACCTTGGCACCTGACAAGGAAAGGACGGGGAGAAGCGCGTTTTCCCACTCCCAAGGAATAAGTGCTTGACCCAAGTGTGGCCCGGACTGAAGACGAAGCGCCATGGCGCTTTCCGAATTCGAAGAGAAAAGTGCGGAGCTGCTCTTGGAGAAGTTTTTGGGCAAGCGCCGCCCGCCACCCGAGATCCGTGATCGGCTCGACATTGCCGCCCGCATCGAAGGCCAGAGCGTGATTCTATTGACGATCCGGCCGGTGTGGGACAATCCCTCGGTCAAGCAGAAACAGCCTTTTGCGAAAATCGATTTTATCCGCAAAACCCGCTGTTGGAAACTATTCTGGATGCGAGCCGACCTGGAGTGGCACACTTACAAGCCCCTGCCTAAAGTTGACTCCCTGGAGAAGGCCCTGGGGGAAATCGACCGCGATCCGCATAACTGTTTTTGGGGTTGAGGCCGCTTCCACGCCCCGGCCGCATCCTCCGCCCTTGGTGACGATTCCTTGCCCCATGTCCACCTCCATGTTCTCAACCATGATCATCACCTGGTACGCCGCCTCCGGCCGGGCTCGCGAGGGGACCTTTCTCATCCGCAACGGCACGCTGCAAGCTGCGGAAGTGACCGCGGGTTCGGCCGAAATCGACGGCTTCCGGATCCGATGGAACGACGGCCATCCCCTCTCCATCCGCCTTTCGCTCTGTGCGGGCCATGCCACCTTCGGCCCGCACGCCACCCTTCTGCACTGGCAGGCCGAGGACGACGGTTTCACCGTCCTTCCGGCCAATATCGTTCCCGGCACTGCCGCCCGGGTTCCCGAACTCGGACTCTCTCTCCTGAGAGATGGCCCGCCCTCGGCGTCACCCCCGATCACCCCACACTCCGCATCAGGCGATGAACTGCCGACGGGCCGGGCCATCACCCGCGAATACTGGGCCGCCCGCAACACCCGACCCGATCCCGTTCCCACCGTCCTCGGTCTCTCCCGCGACCAGCGTCTCTTCGAAGTCGATCCTGGAAAAGCGGGCGTGGTGCGGGCCCGCCTCGACCTCAACGTATCCACAATCGAATACGATCTTTGCCGCGCCACCACGGCGGACAGCCGCTGCGTGCGCTCCCTGGTGGACGGCTGCCTGCCTCTGCTCGAGGCCCGTCACCGCTATGGTTGCTTCGAAATCACGGAATGGTTTTTCGCCTCCTTCGCCGACCGGTCCCTGGATGAAGCCGGGCTCGCCGGGACTCCGCTCCTGCCCGCCCAGCTCTTCACCCGCGGCTGCCAATTGCCCCAAGAACTTTGGGAACCCGCCAAAGCCGCCGCGGAAAACCAAGTCCCGGCCGGCGAGGTGGTTCTCTTTCACCGTGCCCGCATCACCCACCACGGCACCTTCCCCACCCTCGCCCCCCTGGCCTTCCCGCGGGCCACGCGCTTCACCACCGCCCACCCCGGCGAACCGACGCTCACCGATGTCCATTCCCTGCAGGCGGAGGACGAAATCCGTGCCCCCGACTCCGACGGGGTGCGCTGGAGCGGCGAGCGCGCTTTTTCCATCCACCGCATCGACGGCCGCATCCCCGACACCTTCCTGCCCTGCCCGCTGCTGAGTCCGGGTGAGTCCATGACGCTCGATTCGGTCCTTGCCCACGACCGACGCGGCCTCAGTGCCACCGCCCGCAAGTGGCCGTTTTCTTGGGAGGATAAATTCGCTGAAACCAAGGCCTTCTGGCAGCACAGGCTGACCCCGCCAACCCGCTTTCAACTCCCCGATCCGCACCTCGAGCACTTCGCCCGCGCCGGACTCGGCCACCTCGAGCTGGTCACGCTGGGCGAAGAGCCTTCCGGCCCGCTCTTGGCCAAGGTCGGGGTTTATCCCCCGATCGGAAGCGAGTCCCTGCCGATGCTCGAGTATTACCTCTCTGTCGGACGCCAGCAGACCGCTCGGCGCTGCCTGGACGCTTTCTTCGACCTCCAGGCAACTTCCGGCCGGATCAACTGCTTCGCCCACTATGACATCGAAACAGGCGCCGCGCTCTTTCTGGCGGGCCGCTACTTCGCTTACACCGGCGATGTCGAGTGGGCGCGGCGTCGCCGCGAAGGCATTCGTCGAGCCGCCCGCTATGTGCTCAACCAGCGCCAGCCTGATGATGCGGCGACCGAGATCCGCGGACTGATCGCCGGCACCTGCGCCGACCCCGCCGAACCCACCACCGCCATCATGCTCAACGCTTACGCGGCCGCCGGTGTCAGTGCCGCCGCCACTCTCTTGAAAGCTGCCGGTGATGCCGAGGCCGCCGCCCTCGCCGCTGAAGCGCGGGAACTGAGCGAGCGCTTTCGCGATGCATTTCGCCGGTGTTTCACCCGCGGTCCTCTCCTGCCGGTCGGAGTTGACCGTTGGGCTCCGACCTGTTCTCCCTGGGTCGAAGGCACCGGACCTCATGTGCTCGGGCTCGACGGCGAACCCCGTTTCTCCCACCGCACCCATTTTGTCCACGATGCGCTGCTCGGCCCTCTGAGCGCAGTCCAAACCGGCCTCATCGATCCAGCCGACCGCGAAGTCGGGTGGCTGCTCGCCGTCAACGACAGCCATTTCAATCGTGCCGCGGTGGCCGAGTCCCAGCCGTACTATGGCCGCCATCCCGAGGCGCACCTGCTGCGCGGCGAACGGGAAGCCTTTCTCAACTCCTTTTACAGCGGCCTCACCTCCCTCGCCGACGCAGAGACCTTCACCTTCTGGGAGCATTATCATCACGTCTCGATTCACAAAACCCATGAAGAAGCCTGGGCGCTGATGCAGCTGAGGCGGATGCTTTGGCTCGAAACTGAACCCGATCTCCGTCTGCTTGCCGGAATCCCCGAATCCTGGGTTGATGCGGGCCGAACAATCGTCGTGGAGGAGGCATTCTCGACCTACGGGCGATTCACCTTCCGGCTCGCGGTGGATCCCTCGGGCAACTCCTTTTCGGTCCTCTGGAAACCGGCCTTGCACGCGTTGCCGGCTTCGGTGCGCTTCCATCTCCCGGGGCGGATGTTCCCTCCCGACTGGCGGACCGGCCGACTCCGGGCGATAGCCGGTGACTGGATCGAAATCACCGCCTTCGACCAGTCGCTTGAAGCGACCGCCTCGTTTCCGCCGGCCTGACCAAGCCGACCCGCACCGCGGAAGTCATCAGCGAGGCCCGCGGGCGCCGCTGCTACTGAATTCAGCCAATGGCTGGACAGAGTCAGCGGACCGCCGGCGCCTTCACTCCAAGAGGACGGCGCGGTAAAACTGCCGGTCCGGCAGGTCGGCCCGGGTATCCTCGAAGCGGAGACGGCCGGCCGCATCGGCGGTGGCTTCGCCGATGAGGGTCCACTGCTGGAGGTTGCCGGAGGCGAAGATACGGTAGGTGCGTCCGGGGTGGCCGAGCGCTGAGCTGCGGGGAATGCCGTCCCCGCCGATGGTGGTGAGAAGATAACGGGCCAGAGTCTCGCCCTCCCCAAGCACGAGAATGCTGACCGAGGCGGATGCCATCGCCCCGGCGGCATCGGAGGCAGTGTAGTTGAAACCATCATACCCGATGAAGCCGGCGGGCGGAGTGTAAGTGATGACATCCCCGGCGAGGCCGAGGCTGCCGTGCTGGAGGGTTTGAAAGGTGGACAGGCTCGCCACCAGCCCTGCGCCCTCGGGATGAGTGTCGTTCTCAAGCAGAAAGGCGGAAGGAAAGCTCATGGGCAGCCCGGCGGTTGTGGCCAGCGCATCCGGCCGGGCGGCGATTCCGGCCTCGCCGGGAAAGGCGAACTGGTAGAAACGCCGCGGCAGATCCGCTCCGACAGCGTGCAGGAAATCGATCTCCCCGGTGGCGTCTGCCGTCACCAGCCCCACCGCCAGCCAGTCCCGGAGATTGACCGACCACCAAGCCGCGTAGTCGCGCCCGGGCAGCCCAATCAAAATGGGCCGGGCGGTTTGGGTATCCTCAAAACCGAGATCCACCAGGGTGACTTCGGGATCTTCCGGATCGCGGACGATGATCGTGACCCGGCCGTCGCTCTCGCCCCCATAGGGATCGGCCAGCCGGTAGAAGAAGGTGTCGCGCCCGCTGAAGCCGGCCGGCGGAGTGTAACTGAGCTGACCGCCGGCGCGGGCGATGGCGCCGCCCTGGTGGGTGCCGGTGGCGGGCAGGCTGAGTTCGATTGGGTCGCCGTCCGGGTCGAAGTCGTTGCGGAGCAGGCGGGCCTCGGGGAAGTGCAGCACTTGGTCGCGTTCGGCCCCGAGGAAATCCGCTCCCGCCACCGGAGCTGCGTTGACCGGCACGACTTCGATGGTGCGGAAGGCCGGCTCGCTCACACCGCCGTCGCCGTCGGAGACTTGGAAGCGGACCAGCCGGGGCCCGGCCGACGGAAAGCGATCCGTATTGGTGAAGCTGATACGGCGAAGGAGGGACCGGACGGCCGCGGGGGTGGCGTTTTCATTCAGCACCACGAGTAATGAAGTGCCCTCAACGAGGGCGCCGGGTGCCATGCCGATGGCGGCCCCTCCCACGAGGATGTCGGCCCCCTGGAGGGAAACTCCGCCGCCCGGGGCGATCCCAAGCCGGTCGCCGGCTGCGGCTCCAGAAGCAATCGCGACCGTCAATTCTCCACCGCCGAAGTCGGGTGAATCTGGATCGACCACATTGGCGGCGGGATCGATGCGCACTTCGCCGTCGCCCTCGGTGTAAGTGAGGGGGTTGGGATTGAGCGAAATCACCGGCGGGGTGTTTTCCGCGTTCACGGTCACGAGGAAGGTGCGGCTGGCGGAGAGCGGCGGCTCGCCGTCATCGGTCACAACCACGGTCACGGGGATCGGCCCGGTGGCGGCTTGCGGGGTCCAGTTGAATGCTCCGGTGGCCGGATCGATGGCGGCGCCGGCGGGAGCATCCGTGCCGAGGCTGAAGGCAAGGGTGTTTTTCGGCAGGTCCGAGTCGGTGGCCCGGGCGGTGAAGGCAAGCGTCTGCCCGAGCACGATGAGGCGGTCCGGCAAAGGATCGAGCACGGGGGGATGATTGACTTCGTTGACCGTGATCTCGAAGTGGGCGACAGCGCTGAGCGGCGGGAGGCCGCTGTCCGACACCCGCACGCCGATGGTGTAGACGGAACCGCCGTGGATCTCACCGGTCGGCCAGCGGAAGCGCCCGGTGACGGGATCGAGGGTGGCGCCGGCGGGCGCGCCCGGCTCGAGGCGGAAGGAGAGGATGTCGCCCGGGTTGGGGTCCGAGGCGGCGATGGTGAAGCTGAGGGTCTGGCGTTCGTCGATCGTCCGGTCGGAGATGGGGGCGAGGACTGGGGGCTGGTTGGTGCCGGTGATGATGGTCTGGGCTTGGGCGGCGGTGGGCGTGGCTTCGCGGTTGCCGGCGGCATCGGTGGCCACGCTGTAAAAGGCATAGTTGGAACCAACCTCCCCCTCGAAGAGGGCTTCGCGTTTTTTCGTGGCTGTCAGCCAAGGGGTGAAGGGGGCGTCATCCTGGGAAACGAAGATGTCGAAATGGGCGATGCCGCTGCCGTCGTCGCTGCCGTCCCAAGTGACAATGAAGCGGTCGAGGCTCTCGGCGGGCAACGCGTCCACGCTGCTGGCGGGCGGCTCGAGATCCGGACCGGGCAGGGCTTCGAAATGGAGCGTGTAGGCGCCCGTGCTGTCGTAATCCAGAAAGTGGATACGATCCTCCCGCAGGGGCTGCTGCCCGAGGCCGAGGAAGGTCCGATCGGTCTGCCAGAAGTTATCCACCGGTAGGTCGGAGCCGTCGGACCGCACCACGCGCACGAGCCGGAAGTCGCCCTCGCCGGGATCGGGGGCGCGGAAGAACACCCACCCCGCGGGCGCGGCCGCGGTCAGCCCGATCACCGGATCCTCCGCCGAGGGGGCCCCATCGAAGCTCAGTCCGGAGGCCACCGCAACCGGCGCAATGGAACCGTCGCTGAGATAAAGCGTATCGGGCAGGGCCTGGGCGTCGGGGAAGTCATTGACGAGGAAGTCGGGCAGCCCGTCCTCGAAGGGACCGGGGGCGCGAACCACCCGGATGAGTTCGTGGATGCTGACGCTTTCGATGAGCGAGAGCCGGGGATCGCCAAAGCCGTCGAGGTGCTCGAAGGTGGCGTCGTAGGAGATGAAGAGTCCCTGCAGGGTGGAGGTCATCAGCCAGCGGCCGATGGCGGTCTCCCCGGGGGCAATGTCGCCGAACTTGACGGTCAGCCCCGGAGAGAGCGGCTGGCCCGCGACTTCGGTGGCGATGATTTGGAAGTCGATGAAGAGGCCCTTTTCGTTTTCCACGATCTCGGGCTGGGCGGAATCGATGCGGAGATTGCGGGCCGTGCCCTGGCCGGCGTTTTCCACCATGACGGCGAGAGAGAAGGGGATGCTCGGCTCGATTTCGTCCGTCCAGGGGTCGTTGGCAAAGACATCGCGCTCGTGGAAATAGCGCAGCCGGAGGACCGGGCTCGGATGCACAGTGATGATTGCCGGCGCCAGGGGGATGGTCACCAGCAGGCCGGCCTGACGGTAGTGGAGGGTGCCGCCGACCCAGTACTCGACCGGCTCCTCGGGGGCGGCGTCGCCGGTGGGCACGAGCGTCCAGGCGGCGCGACCGGTGGTCTCCATGGCGAGCAGCCCCTGGCCGTCGACCGCGGTGATTTCCCTCAGCTCCGGCGGCCGGATGCCGAAGAGCGAAGTCGCTTCTTTCCCATCGGTATCGGTAATGGTGATACTGACGAGGATGTCCTCCATGGGGACGGTGCTGTCGTTAACAATCTCAAGGGCGGCCTCGAAGGCATCCCGGGTGAGGACGGCTTCCTGGTCGAGTTGAATTTTGACCCGCGCGCAGATGCCGGCGTTGTCGATGGAGCGGAACCAAGTGTCCTTGGCGGCGAGGACCTGCTCGAGGGGATCGGCGAAACCGTCGGCGGCACTGGCCGCATAGGCAGCCGCCATCTGGTCGAGCGCTTCGTCGAATATCGATTGGTCGATGAAATCGGTGCTTTCACCCTCGGGCACCTCGCTGGCGGTGAAAATGCCGGCGGCATAGTAGGCGAGGGAGCGGTTCCAGCGATCGATGAAGCGGTTGGCGGCGGCGGCATCAATGCCTTCGGGCAGTTCCGCTGAGAGCAGGAAGGCGCGCTCGGCCTCGGAGATGGAAGCGCCGTCTTCACCCTCTGGATCGACGAATTCATGAAACAGCGTCATCCAAGCGAGAAAGCGGTCACCGCTGTGCGGGCCGATCCAATCGGGTTCGCCAAAGAGGTTTTCGTAGATGGCAACAATGGTTTCGAAGCGGCGGATGGCCTCCTCAAGCGCGGCTCCGGTGACCCCGGAATTCGCAGGGCGGATGGTGATGCCGCCGGCCAGCCCCGCAGAAACCGGGGGTCCGCCGCCTCCGGGTCCGCCGCCGGGGCCACCGGCCATGCATTCTGCGATGCCTTGGATGCAGGTGATGGTGTTGAGAACGGCGCCGAAGGTGCTGAATCCGAGCACCTCCGCGATACAGCCCACAGTCGCTATAATTTTGTCGTCGATCGTATCGGCGGTGAGGAGACCGAAGGGGCAGCCCAGCGGGGTGTATCCGATCAGGCAGGACAAAACCGCTTTGGCGAGGCAGGGGTCGCAATTGCCCTGGGTGGTCGTTCCGACCGGCGCCCAGTAGCCGCCGCCGCCGCTGCCCCAAGGCGCCCAACCCCCCGAGCAGCCGCCGCCACCGGCATTGGCCACGGCGATCCCGGCGGAGTATCCGTTGCGGTGAGGGCCGCAGATCAACTCCCAGGAGACGGCGCCTCCCACCCCGCAGGCGGCTCCCGACTGAATGGTGGCTCCGCCGGCCAGACCGGCTTGCGGCTCGGAGCCACCAATGCGCCGGAAGATCACCGGGATGCGGAGCGAACTGAGCGCGGGGAGCGTGCCCAACTCCTCCACCAGCGGCTCAATGCTCCAGAACGGGTGCGTGCCAAAGCGGATACGGAGGTCGTTGGCGGCGAGAAGTCCGTGGTTGGTAATGGTGATGTCGACTTGGTTGATCTCCGAAGTGAACTCGGCCACATCGATCCGGCTCGGCGTCACCGTGATGACCGGAATGGGGACGTTGGTTTCAAAAACACTTTCCACCACGATCCGGGTGCGATCCTCGATCTCGGTCGGCACCACTGTCCACGTGTAGCGAACGGTCTGCCACGAGAGAAAAGCGCTGTGCTCGAGGGTGCCACCGGCGGCGACAAAGACCGTGGCGCGGTGGCGGGCGTGGTTGTCCGCGGTGGCGTTGAGATGGTAATAGCCTTCGGGGAGGCCGGAGAAAAACGCGATGCCGTCCGCGTCGGTTTCGGCTTCGGCCACCGTCTCGCCGTCAACTGCATCGATGACCCGGACGAGAGCTCCGGCCAATCGGGGTGCGCCTTCGGCATAGTAGGTGAGTTCATTGACCGTTTCCACCCGGAGATCGCCGACGCCTTCGGTCAGCACCCGGAACTCAAAGGGCACATTGAGGCTGGAATCACCGGCCCGGAGCACGAGCGCACCGGAGTGAATGCCGAGGGCAAGATCCTCGGGCGGATTGAGGACGAGGTTCACCGGCACGGCTTGGCCCGGCTCCAGCGTCGGCAGTTCGGGCGTGCCCGCATGCATCCACGGCACCGCCGGCAGCACCACCCGGACCGGACCGGAGGGACCCCCGCCTTCGTTGGTGAGATCGAAGGAGACCACCCGCTGACCGCCGCGGACGAGCCCGGCCACAATTCCCGCGGGCTCGGCGACAAGGCGGCTGCGCAGAGCCCTGACTTCGAGCTCAAAGGGCACTTCCAGCACCGCACCTTCGGCGGAGGAAATGCGCACCCTGGCGGTTCCACCGCTGACGAGAGCGGTGGGCGCGGACGCTTCAAACCAAAGATCGGTCTCACCGAGACCCGGAAGCTCCGCCGCCTCGCCATCCGCCAGACCCGCAGACAGCTCGACCCCCGCGGGGACATCGAGCACCTCTACCTGCAGGGCGGTCAGCGGGACATTGGCGCGATTGCGGATGTGGACGGCGCCCGTCTTGGGAGCTGCGCCTTCATTGAGCAAAAGCCCGACTTCCCGGGGGTCGGTGCCCATCCCGAAGAGGGTGAAGGTGTCCTCGGGCGGGGCGGTCGGCCGGCCTGGATGAGCCGCGCCCACGGAGTAGAGACCGGCCTCGCCGGGCAGCGGCGTCCAGGCGACCGAGAACTGCCCCTGGGCGTTGGTCAACGCGGAGATGACCCGGTGGGTGTCGCGGACAAAGATGTGGAGATTAACGATGACCGAGGCGGCC
>REEB01000152.1 GCA_007695295.1 Puniceicoccaceae bacterium | reverse complement strand
TAGGCCGCCACCACCGCCTCATCGAGATTCTTTTGCAGCGCCTGTTGGTTTTCCGCCGTGCCCGCCAATCCTCCCAGCGTGCGCCCCGCTCCGCCCACCGAGAGCAGCCCTTCCTCGCTCTCCGCTCCCGCCTGCAGCAGGCGCAGCGAGTGCTGCAGCGCGGTGTTGGCGAGATCGCGCGTCCCCTCAATCAACTCCTGTTCGGAAGGTATGCCGCCACCGGTCCCGAACCAAGATTTCACCCGCTGCCACCAGCCGCCTTCCTCGGCTGCGGAAGCCTCGGGAAGCGCACCACCAAAAAGCACCAGACCAAGGGCCAGGGAAAGGGAAAGACTACGTTTCATGATTCAGGGGGTTGGATGGATGAAGGCCTCACCGGGGACTGCGCCCGGCAACCTTCCAGACCATGACTCCCGGCGCCGACCCTGTCAACCGGGCCACCGGTCCGACCCGCTCAGCGTGGCGCCGCCATCGCCTCCTCTCCGGGAGCTTCCGGTGGCGGCCGGTCCGCGGTCGGAAACACCATCCGAAACACTGGTCCGCGGCCCGCCCAGTCTTCGCAGGTGATCTGGCCGCCCACTGCTTCCACCAGCTTCTTCACGATCGCCAGGCCGAGGCCGACCGAAGCCCGGTCCGCCCGCACCGTCAGCCGACCCTGCCGGTAGGCCCGGAATATATCCTCCCGCTCGTCCTCCGGAATCACCGGGCCATCGTTGGCCACCCGAATCTCAACCGCTGCATCGGTCCTCGCCACCGTCAGTTCGATCACCCCGTTCTCCCGAGTAAACCGCAGGGCATTGGCCACGAGGTTGTCCAACACTTGGGCGAGAGCTTTCGGGTCGATCCGGATCAAGGGCAGGGCGCCGGGCTCCACCTCCACCCGCATTTCCACTCCCGCCTTGCGGGCCGCCTGGCTGAAGCGCTCCGCCGCCTGCCGCACTTCCAACTCCGGCTGGATGGGCCGGCAATCGAATACCCGTCCCCCGGATTCGATCTGGTTGATGTCGAGGAGCTGTTCAATCATGTCGCGCATCCGCAGTGCGGAGGCACGGATGTCGCTCACTGTCCGCGCCGCGGCTTCATCCATCCTGCCCTGCCGGTGCTGCGCCAGCAGAAGATCGGTCGCCAGGATCACATGCCCGAGGGGCGACTTCAGATCGTGGGCCGCCATCCCGAGAAAGAAATCTTTCTCCAAATTGAGGGCGGCGAGCTGGTCATGAGCCTTGCGCAGCTCGCTCTCGGCTATGCTCCGCAGGCGCAGCTCCCGCCGCAACCTCAGATTCCAACCCGCACTCACCAACGCCGCCACCACGGCCACCATGACCAGGACCGCCATCAGCCGCAGCAGCCAGAGCCAGTTCGCCGTATCCACGTCGTCCATAAAAATCCAGTTCTTCAGGATCCGGTTCATTTCCTCCTCGGTGATGCTGGCGAGAGCCTTGTCGAGGATGGTCCGAATCGGTTCGGCCTCCGGTTCCACCGCCAGTCGGAGGGCAAATTCCTCTCCCGTCAGTCCGGCGATTTTGAGGTTGGTCAGGCCGTGCGCGCGGATCAGGTGGGTGGCGCTGGCAAGGTTTTCCACCGTGGCGTCCGCCCGCCCGTCCGCCACCATCCGGAGTGCTTCCGTAGCTGTATCCACATAGTGGATCTCGATCGCGGGATGCTCCCGCTCCAAGCGGATCACCGGGGCGTAGCCGGCCGGCGCCGCCACCCGCATTCCCGCCAAGTCCTGCACTTCCATGAAAAACGGCGCCTCGCTGCGCATGATGATCGCCACCGGAAAACTCAGATAAGGGCGGGTGAAGGCCAGTCGCTCCCGGCGTTCCGGCAGGTCGGCCACCCCGGTCAATACATCCACCATCCCAAGCCGGAGGTTCCGCTTCGCCTCCGCCCAACTCGCGCTCGGCACAATCTTCAGATCCAGCCCGGTGCGCTTGCGCAAGAGCTCGATCACCTCGAGGTCAATGCCCTCCACCCGCCCCTCCGGACCACGGTGGGAAAAAGGCGGCCAGGACGGATCAAAGGAAACCCGGATTTCCGGCCGCTCATCCAGCCAGCGCTGTTCCGCTTCCGTCCAAACTGGTTCCGCCACCGCCGGCACCAGTGCTCCCGTGATCACGACCCACGCCATCAGACCAAGCCACAGCCCGGGCCGAAGGCTGCCCCTGCGCCGTTGAACAGGTAGTGCCACAGATTCGGTCATTGCATCGCCCAGATCCGAAAACGTGACCAAGCTCGAAAAAAAAGCGAGCCCCAATCCCCAACCACAAATGGGGTCAGTCCCCTATTCTTGATATTTTGCCAACCAATGCCGCCGCCCCGGGTCGCTTCCCCCGCCGCACTTCCCCCACGTAACGACTCACCCCATTCGGAGTTCCCATCGCCAGCTGTTCAGCCAGCCAACGGTTGTCCGCCGTCGTAACCGCCCGCAGGTGCGACGCTATCGCCACCTTCCAGGGCGCGGCCTTGCGCGTCAGGCGGGCTTCCTCCCTTGTGTGACCGAGTCGTTTCAAGCAGCGATCCAACAATGCCTCCCAAAGCTGTTCACGCAGCCCGCACAGCTCCGTTCCGCGTAGTTCTTTCTGAGCCAATTCAGCCTTTTTACCCGCAATCAGCCCTGCTTGGAACTGCTTTGAGCCCATCGCCCAACCCCGGCACATCTGATCGAAGGCGAGTTGCTTGCGGGTCGCTTCATCCTCGCTCAGCCAGCCCAGGAAGGCGAGGTACTTGCCCCGCCCGACAGGGGTGTCAGCCAGCCCGCCTGCACTGTTCAGCGCCGCTTCCATCGTCAGCCACCCTGGCCGCAAACGTCGGTTGACCAGAAAATACAGGCTGCTCCAGCGGTAGCGGGCGACCTGATCCGCCTCCACAATCCCGGCGCGAACCGGATTGAGGTGGATGTAGTGTGCCACCGCTCCAAGTCGCTCCCCGCCTTCCAACACGATCGCCTGGTAGCGGCCCTGAAACACATGGCCATGCTCTTGGCGAAACCGGTTGAATCGATTGGCAAAGGTGGACTGCAGCCACTTCATGCCAACCACCAGGTTTGGCTCGGGCGTCTCCAGTGCGATGTGGTAGTGGTTTCGCATGAGCACGTAGGCATGGATGCGCCATCCCGTCTTGCCGCAAACCCCGGCCAGGCAATTCTCAAAAGCCAGCCGCGCTCCCTCGGTCTCAAAAATGTCCGCACGATAGTTGCCGCGGTTGATCACGTGGTAAAGGGCGCCCGGATACTCGATGCGCAACTTACGAGCCATACTCGCAATTTGGGAGTTTCAATTGGCGTTGACAAGCGCAAGAATAGGGGACTGACCCCTTTTTCCGGTGGTGCCGACCAGAGTCAGTTCCTCGCGGTCATGCCAGAGGTGGCGCAGCTTGCAATCACGCAAACGGCTGGTCAATGGGTGGTTGCATTGATGGAGAAGCCCGATCAATGCCAAAGGGTCGTCGCGCCCGAACTTGAGATTCGCCACCAGGTGCCGGCACCAGCCCGCCTCCACCCAAGTCGCAAGCAGGTCAATGATGCGCCGGGGATCCTCCACCATGTCGCAGAAGAGCCAGTCAGGAACGGCGTCCCCGGAAGGCCGGTACCGGAAGGCGTCTTCCTTGCAGTGCCGCACGCCGGGATGGCCGGCGGCGCCGCCTTTCAGCGGCCCGTTGTCCACCGCCTCAACCAGCGCCCCCCGCTTCAGCGCCGCGTAGGTCCAGCCTCCCGGAGCAGCCCCCAGGTCCACCACGCGTTCGCCCACCGTCGGCTCCAGCCCCAGCAAGTGAAAGGCTTCCTCGACTTTCAAATAGGACCGCGATGGCGCCCAAGGATCGTCCGCCATCCGTCGCTGCCCGCCGCCGAAGATCCGCGGTCCGACTTCGATGGCATCAAAGGATCGGAAAAAACCCGCCACCCCCTCCGACCAACCCGGCGGCGGGATCGCATCGCCCCGCGCCAGCCGCGCCACCCGCGCCATTCGTTGCTTTAGCCGCCGCTGGTACAGTTCCTGCACGGCCCCCCGCCGGCGCCCCAGTCCCTTGGGGCTCTCCGCCGCCGCCAAAACCAGTGGCCACGGCCCTTCCACCTTCACCCCCTGAAACCGTCGGCCCGTCCAAGCCTCCAGCGCCGTGGCCTGCACGGCCACCGTTTCGCCGGCCAGGGCGGTGGCCTCCGGGATAGTCGCCCAAGCGAAGGCCAAGCGCTCCACCGGCGGCGTTGCCTCCGCGCCTCCGGCAACCACACCCGCCACCCAGCCCGGCCCCTGTTCCCGCACCTCGAGGCCGGCCTCCGCCCATTCGCGGGCGAGAAAACCTTCGTATCCGGATCGACACCACGAAATGATTCTCCGCTCCGCCTCACTCATCGGCTTGTCCCCCTCCCTCAGAGCCGGTGGAGGTGAAACCCGCCATCGACGTTAAAGACTTCGCCGGTCGAGAAGGGGAACCGATCCTCCGCCACCGCCCTCACCGCCAAGCCGATGTCTTCCGGCCGCCCCCACCGCCGCAGCGGGGTAATGCCTTTTTCCAGGATGAGGTGGTCGTACTTCTCCTTCACCCCCGCCGTCATGTCGGTGGCGATGACCCCGGGACGGATTTCATAGACAAGGATGCCGTCGTCCGCCAAGCGGTCCGCAAAGAGTTTCGTCATCATCGCCAGTCCGGCCTTCACCATGCAATAATCACCGCGGTTGACCGAGGAGGTGTAGACGCTGATCGAGGTGATGTTGACCACCCGCCCGCGCAGGCCGTGACCATCCTGCGCCTGCTCGCGCATCCTCAGCGCCGCCTGCTGGGTGAGAAAAAAGGGGCCTTTGAGATTGATGGCGAAAAGCCGGTCGAAACTCTCCTCGCCGCAAGTCAGCAGATCCGCCCGCACATTCGGTGCCACCCCGGCATTGTTGACCAGGAGATCGAGACGGCCGAACTCGCTAAAGACCGTATCCAGCATTCGGTTACGATCCGCGGCCACGGAAACATCGGCCTGCACGATGAGGCCGTCTCCGCCGGCTTCCTTGACCGCGGCCAGAGTATCCCGGGCGGCGGCTTCATTGCCGGCGTAGTTGATGCCCACGCGGCAGCCCGCGCGGGCGAGTTCGAGTGCGATCCCCCGGCCGATGCCGCGGGAGCCGCCGGTGACAAGGGCAGTACGCGCTTCCATGAACCGGCAGTCTGCCCCCCGGATTGTGGTTGGCAACCCCGGGCGTGGGCTCTCCGGTTGCGACACCGAGGGCCGAAGCCCTCAGCCAGCGAGCCTTTGCCCCGCCCCACGCACCCCAGCGGGACGCTCGGAACCGGACCCTCCAACCGACCGCGCTGAGCGCGCACTGAACGGCATGGTTCCGTCATTCGTAGTGACTGGCCCGCGACACCATCGGCCAGCACATCCACGATTCGACCGCCGCCTTCTTCCCGCGGCGGCCACCACTCATCACCGCCGACCGCTCCCTAGCCCCCGACCACCGTGCTCGGCACCGATCCGAAGGTTTGGCGGAAGGTCGCCGCCATGTAGTCACGGTTCATCCGGGCAATGAAATCTTCGCTGATCAGCTTCGGGCAAACCGCCGAGCATTCATACTGGTTGGTGCAGTTGCCGAATCCGGCCTCGTCCATCGCCTGCACCATCGCCAGCACCCGGCGATCTTTTTCCGGCTTGCCCTGGGGCAGCAGATTGAGCTGTGACGCTTTTGCGGAGACGAAGAGCATGGCGGAGGCGTTCTTGCAGGCCGCCACGCAGGCCCCGCAACCGATGCAGGCGGCCGCGTCCATCGCCAGGTCCGCCACTTCCTTGGAGATTGGGATGGTGTTGGCATCGGGCGCCGCCCCCGTCCGTACGGAGATGAAGCCGCCGGACTGCATGATCTTGTCGAAGGCGGCCCGGTTCACGATCAGGTCGCGCATGACCGGAAACGGATCCGCCCGGAAGGGCTCCACCGTGATGGTGTCGCCGTCGCGGAAGCTGCGCATGTAGGTCTGGCAGGTGGCCACCCCGCGGTGCGGGCCGTGCGGCTTGCCGTTGATCGTCAAGGAACAGGTCCCGCAGATGCCTTCTCGGCAGTCATGGTCGAAGGCGATCGGGTCTGCCCCTTTTTCGGTTAGGACTTCGTTGACCACATCGAGCATTTCCAGAAACGACATGTTCGGATTGAGATCCGGGGTGTCGTAATGCTCGAAACTGCCGGCGGTGCGGTCGTTTTTTTGGCGCCAAACTTTTAAACGGACTTTCATGGCAATAGCGGGGCGGGTTCGGTAAATTATTTGTAGTTGCGGACGGCCATCTGGATATGCTCGTAATCCAAAGGCTCGCGGTGGCGGACGGGCGCCTTGTCATCGCCTTGGTGTTCCCAACAGGAGACGAAGCCGTAGTCCTCATCATTGCGCAGGGCCTCACCGTCTTCGGTCTGAAACTCTTCCCGGAAGTGACCGCCGCAGGACTCCCTGCGATCGAGCGCATCACGGCACATGAGCTCGCCGAGTTCGAGAAAATCGGCGACCCGGCCGGCCCGCTCCAAGGACTGGTTCAGCTCCTCGCCGCTCCCGGGCACGGTCACGTTTTCCCAGAACTCGGCCCGCAACTGCGGTATCAGCTCGATCGCCTTTTTCAGGCCCTCTTCGTTGCGACCCATGCCGCAATGATCCCACATGATTTTGCCCAGCTCCTTGTGAAAGGACTGCACGGTGCGCTTGCCCTTGTTCTCGAGCAGGCGCTTGAGTCGGGCCCGGACCTCCTCCTCTGTGCGACGGAAGTCCGCGTGGTCGACCGCCGGACGGCCGCCTTTGATCCCGGTGAGGTAGTTGCCGATCGTGTAGGGAATGACGAAATACCCATCGGCCAGGCCCTGCATGAGGGCGGAGGCGCCGAGGCGGTTGGCCCCGTGGTCGGAGAAGTTGGCTTCCCCGAGGACAAAGAGCCCCGGGACGTTGCTCATCAGGTTGTAGTCCACCCAGAGCCCGCCCATGGTGTAGTGCACCGCGGGGAAAATCCGCATCGGCACTTCGTAGGCGTTTTCATCCGTGATTTCCTTGTAGATGTCGAAAAGGTTGCCATAGCGCTCGCGGATGGTGTCGAGGCCGAGGCGGTTGATCGCGTCGGAGAAATCCAGATACACGCCGAGGCCCGACTCGCCCACCCCCCGGCCCTCGTCGCAGACGCGCTTGGCCGCCCGCGAGGAAATGTCCCGCGGGGCGAGGTTGCCGTAAGAGGGATACATCCGCTCCAAGTAATAGTCGCGCTCGCTCTCCGGGATGTCCCCGGGCGCGCGCTTCTCCCCGACGTTCTTCGGCACCCAGATGCGGCCGTCGTTGCGCAAGGACTCGGACATCAGGGTCAGTTTTGACTGGTAGTCGCCCGAGACAGGAATGCAGGTGGGGTGAATCTGTGTGAAGCAGGGATTGCTGAAACAGGCCCCGCGCCGGTAGGCCCGCCAGATGGCGGTGGCGTTGGAGCCGCGGGCGTAGGTGGAGAGGTTGAAGACGTTGCCGTAGCCGCCGGTGGCGAGGATGACGGCGTCCGCCGCATGGCAGGCTATTTCCCCGCTGACCAGGTTGCGGGTGATGATGCCCTTGGCGTGGCCGTCCACCACCACCAGGTCGAGCATTTCCTCGTAGGTGTGCATGGCCACGGTCCCGAGGCCGACTTGGCGGCTGAGGGCGGAGTAGGCCCCGAGCAGGAGCTGCTGGCCGGTCTGCCCGCGGGCGTAGAAGGTGCGTGCAACTTGCGCTCCGCCGAAGGAGCGGTTGGCCAGCAGACCGCCATACTCACGGGCAAAGGGCACGCCTTGGGCGACGCACTGGTCGATGATCTTCACGCTCACCTGGGCCAGGCGGTACACGTTGGCCTCCCGCGAGCGGAAATCCCCGCCCTTGATGGTGTCGTAGAAAAGCCGTTCCACACTGTCGCCGTCGTTCTGGTAATTCTTGGCGGCATTGATCCCGCCCTGCGCGGCGATGCTGTGGGCGCGCCGCGGGCTGTCGTGAAAAACGAAGCACTTCACCTTGTAGCCCAGCTCGCCGAGGCTGGCCGCCGCAGAAGCGCCGGCCAAGCCCGCCCCGACCACGATGAGTTCGTATTTTCGCTTGTTGTTCGGGCTGACCAGCTTGGCTTCGGTCAGGTAACGGTCCCATTTCTGGGGCAGCGGTCCGGAGGGTATTTTGGCATCGAAATTCATGAGGAGGCGAGCAGTGCGGGGTTCTGGACGTCAACCCATCCGAGGAGAATGGATAGTGGGATGAGGAGGTTGCCGATGAAATAAGCGACACTGATGACGACGGCCGCCTTCGTCAGCCCGGCCCGCCATCGGTTTGAAACCAGACCGACGGACTGGAACATGCTCATGATGCCGTGGCTGAGATGCAGGCTGAGCAGGCCGATCGCCACGATGTAGAACAATGAGACCAGCGGCTGCTGAAAGCCGATCACCATCATGCTGTGCACATCGAGCACTTCGATCACTTGGCCCTGGTGATTGATCGTGGCCGTCATGTCGTTGTATTTCTCATACGGCCCAACGCGGGCGGTGAAGTGGGCGAGGTGGAAGAGCAGGAAAGCCAGCACGATGAAGCCGCTCCAGCGCATGGTGCGGGAAGCATAGGAGGCCTGGATGGTGTGGTTGATGTCATAGCCCCGGGGCCGCGCCCGGCGGTTCTCCAGCGTCAACTGGATCGCCGCCCAGATATGCAACCCCACCGCGGCAAGCAGAAAGAGGCGCACCGCCCATAGCGCCGGCCCCAGCGATTGGAGGAAATGCGCGTAGGAATTGATGACTTCCGGAGCAGCGAAGATCTGCAGGTTGCCGACAAGGTGGCCGATAACAAATCCGACGAGAATCAGACCCGTCACGGCCATGATCACCTTTTTCCCGATCGAGGTGGTGAAGAGGGCGGTAAGGAGTTTCATGGACAGGAGCGTACGTGGGGGGCGGCGCCAACCAAGGCAAAGCCGGATCGCCACCCTAATTAGCGCGAGTTATCGGTCAATGATTAAGGAATTCTTATAAGGGAACCTTACACCGGCCACAACTCTCCTGCCGGTGGGGGCGGTTCGCCATCGCCGCATCCGTGTCGGCCGCCGCGCAAGAGTTGCATCCGGCCGGCTCCCGCACATGCTGCGGGCATGCGTTTGCCGCTTCTCACCTGCCTTTGCGCCCTCCTGGGATTTGCCCTCCCGGTTCCTCCCCTCCAGGCCGCTTCCTGGAACCCGGAGAACTCGGGGCTTTCGCCCGATCCGGCAGTCCGCTTCGGCCAGTTCGAGAACGGCCTCCGCTATGCCGTCCGCGCCAACCGCGAACCCCGGGAGCGCGCCAGCCTGCGGCTGCTTGTCACATCCGGCTCCCTGCTTGAAACCGACGAGCAGCGCGGGCTCGCCCACTACCTCGAGCACATGGCCTTCAACGGCACGGAAAATTTTCCCGCCGGATCGCTGGTGGCCTACTTCCAGCGGCTCGGCATGGCCTTCGGCCCCGACACCAACGCCGCCACCGGCTTCGACCGCACGTTCTACCAAATCGAACTGCCTCGCGGCGACCATGCCTCCCTGGAAGAGGCGTACCGCGTCCTGCGGGACTTCGCCGTCGGCATGCTCCTCGAGCCTGAGGAAATCGAAAGCGAACGCGGCGTCATCCTCGCCGAAATGCGCGACCGCGACTCGGTCGAGTTTCGCACCGCGGTCGAAGAGTATGGCTTCTACCTGCCGGATGCGATCATCGCGGACCGCTTTCCCATCGGGATTGAGGAAACCGTCCGCGCCGCCGACCGGGCCCGCCTGCTTGACTACTTTCAGACTTGGTACCGCCCCGAACGGATGGTCGTCGTGGCCGTGGGCGATCTCGACCCGGATGCCGCGGTGGACCTGCTCCGCCAGTCTTTTGGGGCTATCGAGCCAATGGGCCCCGCCCGCGAAGAGCCCCCTCTGGGCGAAATCCATCCTGTCACCTCGACGCGGCTCCGCCTCCACCACGAGCCCGAGTCGCCCTACGTCCGCATCAGCCTCGGCATGGTTGCGCCCGCCGAGAAAGCGCCCGACTCCTCCGAAGCCCGTCTCGCCGAGCTGCCCGAAGCGGTCGCCCACGACATCCTCGCTCTCCGCCTCCAACGCCTTGCCGAGGCCGGCGAAGCGCCCATCACTTTCGGCTACGCCAACAGCTTCGACCTCTTCGGGTTTGCCCGCATCGCGTCCCTCGGCGTCGGCACTCCCGCCCACCAGTTGATCCCCGCCCTCCAGACCGCCGAGGCGGAGATCCGGCGCGTCCTCGAACATGGGTTTCACCCTCCCGAAGTTCGGGAAATCGCCGCCCGCCGGCTCGCCCGGCTTCGCGAAAATGCCCGCGCCGCGGACACCCGGCTTTCGGCCCAGATCTCGGACACCATCATGGACGACGCCGTCGCCGGGCGCGTCCATCTCCACCCCGCCGACGAACTCGCGCTCTTCGAGACCGCCCTCGCCACCCTCACCGCGGAGGACTGCCACCGGGCATTTTCAGCCCGCTGGGACGACGGCCAAGCCCTCAGCCTCTTCGTCACCGGTAATTTCGATCCAGATACAACTGAGGATGCCCTCCTCTCCGCCTTTCACGCCGGCCGGGCCCGCCCGGTCGATCCACCGCCTGCCCCCGAAACCGAGGGCTTCGCCTACGATTCCTTCGGCCCGCCCGGAGAGGTTGTGGAAAGCACCGTGGTCGAGGACCTCGACTTGGAGCTGGTCCGCTTCTCCAACGGCCTCCGCGCCAATCTCAAGGCCACCGACTTCGAGGATGACACCGTCCATCTCCGCCTCCGGGTGGGCTATGGCCGGCTCCTCCTGCCCGCCGAAAACCCCGGTCTCGCCGCCCTCGCCTCCCAGTATTTCCTGCGGGGAGGCCTCGGCCGCCACAGCGCCCCCGACCTCGAACGCATCCTCGCCGGCCACCGCACCGATCTCGACTTCAACGTCGCCGACGATGCCTTCATCTTTCGCGCCACCACCACCCCGGAGGACCTGCTCCTTCAGCTCCGCATCATCGCCGCCTACCTCACCGACCCGGGCTTCCGCCCCGAGCCCCTGCGCTCCGTCCGGGAGGAAATGGAGCTGATCCGCCTCCGCCTCGAACGCATTCCCCAGGGCGTCCTCCAGACGGACGTGCCCGTTCTCCTCTCCGGCGGAGACCACCGCTTCGGCCTGCCGCCGGTCGACGTGCTGCTCGCGCCGGACCTCGACGACCTCCGGGCCTGGCTCGGTCGCGACCTGCAGCATGGTCCGCTCGAGTTGGCGGTCGTCGGCGCCATCGATCCGGCCACCGTCAAGGAGCTGCTCGCCGTGACCCTCGGCGCCCTCCCCCAACGCGATCAACGCCAGCCCCAGGAGGAGTTCCGCCGACTCCGCACCCCGGACCGGCCACCCTCCCAATCCTTCGTCATCGAAAGCGCCATCAGCCAGGGCCTCATCGCCCTCTACTTCCCGACCGACGATATCTACGACATCCGAAGGACCCGGCGGCTCTCGCTCCTCGCCGACACTCTCTCCGATCGCCTCCGCATCCGCATCCGCGAGGAGTTTGGCGCCGCCTACTCGCCCGACGCCTTCCACACTCCCAGCGATACCTTCCGGGGTTATGGCCACCTTCAGGTCCGCGTCGGCGTCGATCCGGCCCAGGCCGATGAGATCCTGGAAGAAATCCTCTCCATCGCAGCCACCCTCGCCGAGGAGGGCATCGACGCCGAAGAACTGGAGCGCGCCGTCAACCCCGCCCTCACCTCCATCCGCCAAGCCCGTCGCTCCAACGCCTACTGGCTCAACTCCGTCCTCTCCAATCCCCAGGAAATCCCCGAGCGCATCGAATGGGCCCGAAGTTTCCCGGATGACCTGGAGAGTGTCACCCCCGGGGAAATCAACCGGCTCGCCGCCCAGTTCCTCGACCCCGCCCGCGCCGCGCGGTTTGTCATCCTCACCCGTCCCCCGGAGTCTCCCCTGCCATGACTGGTCCCGGTGCTGCCGCCGCCGAAGGCGAACTCACTCCCGCCCGCCGGGCCTTCGTCGAAACCTGGGGCGAAATGGGCTCCCGCTGGGGCATCAGCCGTACCATGGCCCAGATCCATGCCCTCCTCATGACCCAGGAGAGTCCGCTCTCCACCGATGAAATCATGGAGCTGCTCCAGATCAGCCGCGGCAATGCCAACATGAACCTCCGCGAACTGGTCGCTTGGTCGCTCGTGCGCAAGGTCGTCCGCCTCGGCGAGCGCAAGGACTTCTACGAGGCCGAAAAGGACATCTGGAAAATCTTCTGCAACATCGTGCGCGAGCGCAAACGCCGCGAAATCACTCCGCTCCTCGAAGCCTTCAAGGAACTGCGCGGCAAAGCCGCCGACAGCGCCGAGCCGCCCGCCTTCCAGGAGCAGCTCGCCGAGCTGGAGCGCTTTGTCCGCCAAGCCCACCAAGCCATGGACAAACTCAGCCGCCTCGACAACGCCCACTTCATTCCTTTTCTCCTCCGCACGCTCGACCGAAAGGAGGACTGAACCCTTCGGCCGGCCCGTGTTACCTTTTTACGGACCCTGCCGCCCGACGCGGGGTCTTGTTTTTTACCGGCCCTGCAGGTAAGGTGCGTGGTTCCGCCTTTCAGCGAACCCCGCCACCCATCCGGCCGGCCGGCTCTCCCATCTCGTGCGAACTCCTCTCCATCAACCCAAAAAGCCCAAAGCCTGGCGCAGCTCGCTCGGGGGCTTCGGCGGCAGCAACTTCGCCTTCACCGCCATCCCCGCCATCCTGCTCTGCGCCGCCGTGCTCTTCGGCGCCGGTCACTTCCACCGCATCCTCACCGAACTCCTCTTCGAAGACGATCTCGTCACCATCCGCCAAGTCGACAGCACCCCCTACGAAGAAGAGGAAAAGGAACCCGAGCCGCCGCCTTCCCCGGAAGCCGTCATGGCCGAATTTCGCCGCTCCGCCCAAGGCGGCACCCCGCCCGGCACCGGCCCCATCATCCTTGAGCCGGTCCTCGAATCCTCTCGGACCACCCCACCCATCGAGCTGGTCCCGCCCCCCTTGCCCCCTTTTGAGCTTGCCCCGGTTTCCGGCGAAGTCCTTCCTCAAGATCCCTGATCCGTGCCGCGCACCGGTGCCGCGTCCGGGTCGGGATTACCCCCTATGGACTTCGAAAATTTTCTCCGCGTGGAGCGGGACGAGGGCCGCTTGGTCCGCACCTTCATTCTCCACTCCCGCTCCCCGGCTTTTGTGGTCGAAATGACCACTGATACCAGCGAACCCACGGCCGGAAAGGCCCCCGTCATCAAATCGGTTCGCGTCCCCAATTCCCTCTTCGGCGACTACCACCTCTACGCCGCCGCCCTCTGCCAAGCCGAGTCCTTCTGCATCGCTTCCGCCGCCCCCGCCGGCGGCTATCCCCACGGCCGCAACCGCTGAGGGCCCCGTGACGCCGCTCCGGCCAGGCCCACTGTATCTGCTCTGTGAATACAGAGCCGTCCGCGACTCCCGTTCCCGGCCTCATGACCGCTGATCCCGCCGCCGCGGAATCGTTTCGCCGACTCCTCTGCCAGCTCGGCACCTTCATCCGAGAGCGCGTCCTCGCCGCCCGCGACCGAGCCGCCGAGGGCGCCCTCGCCGCCATCGCCGCGCAGACCGCCGCCGACATCATCTACGCGGTCGACCGCATCAGCGAGCACGCCATCACGGAATGGTTTGCCGCCCACTGGCCCGCCGACCAACCCGTCGAAGTGGTCATGGAAGGCCTCGAGGACGGGCCGCCCCTTGTCTTCCCCACCGGCACACCGCCCGCACAGACCGCCTGGAAGTGCATCCTCGATCCCATCGACGGCACCCGCAACCTCATGACTGACAAGCGCTCCGCCTGGGTGCTTGCCGCCATCGCCCCGCAACGCGGCCCGGACACTTCCCTCGCCGACCTTTTTGTGGCCGCGATGACGGAGCTGCCGCCGAGCCGACAGGTCCGCTCCGACCAGCTCAGCGCCTTCCGCGGCGGGCCGCTTCAGACCACCGCCTGCGATCACCCCGGCGCACCCGAGCGCCCGATCCGCCTCCATCCCTCGCGGGCCACCGACCTCACCCACGGCTTCGCCTCCTTCGTGAAGTTTTTCCCCGAGGGCAAAACCCTCCTCGCCCGCGCCGAGGAAGCCCTTGTCGAACGCCTCTACGGCATCGGCCGGGTCGCCGCTCCGCTCGTCTTCGACGACCAGTACATCTCCACCGGAGGCCAGTTCCACGAACTCCTCGCCGGCCATGACCGCTTCATCGCCGACCTCCGCCCCCTTGCCTTTGCCAAGCTCGGCCTCGAACGCGCCCTCGTCTGCCACCCCTATGATGTCTGCCCCGCCCTCCTTCTCGAAGCCGGTGGCTGCCTCATCGAAGCACCCGACGGACAGCCCCTCGACGCCCCTCTCGACACCACCTCCCCGGTTGCCTGGGTCGCCTACGCCAATCCCGCTCTCGCCGCCCACATCCGCCCCGCTCTCCATGAGGTGATCCGGACTTGCCTCCTCTGACCCCAGCAGCTCAATGCTGCCATGGCTCAAATCAAAATCTACGGACGCCGCCGCTTTCTGGAAGCCAACGCCCCCACCCTCTCCACCGTCATCCACGGCTGCACCATGGCCATTCTTGGCCTGCCCGAGGACAAACGCTTCCACCGCTTCCTGCCCGTGGATGACGCCCTCTTCATCCACCCCCCCGACCGGGGAGACCGCTACCTCATCATCGAAATCGCGCTCATCGCCGGCCGCACCGTCGAAACCCGCAAACGCTACCTCAAGGCCCTCATCGAAGCACTCCACCGCGAGTGCGGCATCCCGGTCAACGCCATCGAAATCACCCTCCAGGAAAGCCCTCCTGAGAACTGGGGCATCCGCGGAGTGACCGGCGACGAGCTGAAGCTCAACTACCGCATCGACCGTTGAACCGCCCCGCCGCCGCGGGCTCGCTTCACCCCCAGCCCTGCAAGGGTGGAGGGCAAGCCATGGCAACTGCATCCGGACGCAGCGAGGCAGATGGGAGCACGATGCTCCCGCCACCTTCTCCTGCACGCCTTGTTCCGGTTCGCTGACGCACCCGGGCCTGTCGGCCCTCCGTGCCTCGGAACAGCTTTCAGCGTTTTCCTCGCCCTCCGTGGCTGCCGTCGTCAGCCGGCGGGCCCTCAGGCCCGCGCCCGCTCCTGCCCCCGCTGACTCCAGCATCCCGGAGGGATGCCAGCGTGTAGCCGGTGGTTGAGCGTTAGCGACACCACCGGTCACACGCCCATATAAAACGCACCCCGGAGGGGTGCCAGCAGCCTCCGCTCAGAGCGCCGCGGAGAGCGAAGGCTGTCTGTCACGCCGGAGCCCGCTCGCGGCGATGGCGGACCCTTTCCCCCGCCGCCCGGGAGAACGATGTTCCCACCACCTTCGCCTGCCGGCCTTGGACACGCCCGGTCTTGTCGGCACCACGTGCCTCGGAACAGCTTTTCAGCGCTTTCCTCACCGTCCCCCCGCGACCGCGGAGCCGCCCATGACCCACCACCCATTACTCATTACTCCTTACCCCTTACGTCTCACCCACCCCTTGGCTTAGACTGTATTACCTAAGGGTTTCTCGGGAGAACCCTGATCGTATTAAGGGAGGACGGAGGCTCACAATCGGGTCCGTCCTGATGGTGCAGATCCGGGAATTCCGTCATACTACTACCTTGATGATCCGAACGGATCGATCCTCCCGAAGCCTTCCGGCAACTGGAGGAAAGCCGTTCCGGTTCCTCCTTCCGGGTGGCTCCCAACGGAGCCACCCTCGTTTTTTCCCGGCACTGAACTCCTTGCTCCTCCAGCCGGGCCCCCTCTCCACGCCACCTGTCGCCCTCCTCCCTGGCAACCAGCACCACCGGCAGAGTTCCGATGAGAGACCAGAACACCTTGCCATATCCGGTTTATCCGATCAGCTGCGGATGTGGCCGCCTTGTTGCCCCGCGTGTCCGGACCCCGCCGACTCAAGCCAGCTGAGGCCGATTTTAGCCGGCAGCTTGCGATGGCAAGCTTTGGCCAGGATGCAGATGCGGACGTACCGGCCTCCAAATCCTGCTTTTCGTCGGTCCTGCCCTCCGGCCCTGAAACCTGGGCCGTGGTCTCGAACAAACGTCCGGTGGCCCAGGCGGACTACTCCATCATCGCGATGCGCTGCCACGGGTGTGTCGCTCCGGTCGGCCATATCGGCGGAGTGTGCACCGACCCAGCTTTCCGGGGCCGGGGGTTGGCCGGTCAGCTCCTGCAGGTCGGCTTTCGCCGCCTGAGGAAAGCCGGTGCGCGTTGGGTCTTGGTTTCCGGCGACCGCGGCCTATACCGCCGCAGTGGCCTCATTCCTGCCGGCGTCTTCACAGCATTCAAGCTCACCAAGGCCAACACCGGGCCACCCGACCCCCGGGTGCGGTTAACCCCGGCTGAGCCCAAACATGCACCCTGGTGCGCCCGCTGGCACGAATCCGAGCCCGTCCACTACCTGAGGTCCCGCGAACTGTATGATGGGGCTTTCTCCGGCGGCCCAACCGGTTTCCGGGCCGAAAGGTTTGTCGTTCTCGCCAACGGCAGACCCGCCGCCTACTTCCTGCTCGCGCTTCCTTGGGAACAGGTCGACCACCCCCGGCCCACCGGCCGCATCCTTTTCGAATACGGCGGCAGCCGGCTCGCGCTGCGCGCTGCATTCGCCTCCCTTCTCCGCAAGCCCGGCATACGGACGCTGCGGGTCGTCCTCCCCCACCAGGACCTGGACCTGATTCAACTGTTGCGGCAAACCGGGACACGGAGCTCGGTCGCCTACCTGCCCGACCACACCCATCGGCTCCTCGATCTTCCGGGTCTTCTCAAGGACTTGCGCCCCACCCTGTGCTCCCGCCTGCCTCCCGCACTGCTTCAATCCTTTCGTTGCAGGCAGACTTCCGACGGCGTCGTCACCCTCTCCTGCGGCCCCGACCGCCTTTCGGTCGACATGGAAAAGGCCACCGCCCTCGTCCTCGGCTCTGAAACCACGGGACCCGCAGTCGCAAGATCCGCTCCAGGATCATTGCGCGAAATCTGCGAGGCGCTGTTTCCGCTTCCGGCCGTTCTCGCCGGCCTGAATTACAGCTGATGAGCCCGCTCAGGCTTAAAGGAAGCTGATCCCTCTGCGGAACCGTGGTCGCGTGGTGTTAACAGATCCCCCCACCTCCTGCCGACCGCGGGCCATTCCGCGCCGTCATTCATAATGGTCGGGGCGGGGAGATTCGAACTCCCGACCTCCTGCTCCCAAAGCAGGCGC